>PBYL01000282.1 GCA_002729595.1 Thalassovita sp.
GTAAAAAAATGAATGTAAATCAGAATCTTTTACAATTTCATAATGATAGTAGGTATAAAAAAATGCCTTTTGCAAACTGCTAATGGGTATTTTGGTGCTTTAACCGTATATTTTTAATTCAGAATACACCCTAAAAAAGGGCTTTTTATTTGGATAGTTTTTTAATGATAACAAAAATAAATGTAATAAAAAGTAGATTAAGCAAAATTGTATCAGACTCAGGTAAAATAATATTATAACCTTCGTTTTTAAATAGTTCACCATCGATTTTTACAGCTTCACCATTATTCTCTGAACAATATTGGTGTAGATTTTTGAGATTAGCAAAATGAAATTACCGACCGATAAAAAACTGGCCATTTATAGCTCTTTATTTATTGCTATAGCCATTAACCTACCCAGATTAATAGCTTCTAGAGAGAATTTGCTCTCCGAAACTATGATCAGGTTAGATTTTGGCACTTATGAGTCAATCTATCAGACGGTTTACAATTTTCTGTTTTGCTTGTTTATCTCTTTTTACAATTTAGATAAGCGAAAAAAGAGAGATAAAACACAAAGTACCTATAAGAAGTTTGCCTCGTTTTTTTTCCCAAACTTTATCTATTTTGCAGTGTTCGCACTGTTTGGTGTATTCACGCAAAGGCTCTTTTTCTTCCAAAGTGATATACCGCCAATTATCATTGTAGGGGGTTATCTTTTTCGATTTACACTGAGTGTGGTGTTGATAATGATTGCACTCAAAATCTACGACCTATTAGTTGAAAGTAGGGCAAAAGATATTGAAAACGAGAAGCTCAGATCGCTTTACTTAAAAGCCGAATTGGGTTTGTTAAAAAGTCAGTTAGATCCACATTTCTTCTTTAATTCTTTGAGCAGTTTGTCGGCAATTGTTCGGGAAAATCCGCCCAAGGCGCAGCAATTTATTAGCCATTTATCTAAGGTGTTTAGGTACTCATTACAATCAAAAGATAATAATCTGGTAAAACTGAGGGAAGAAATAAAGGCGGTAAAATCATATGCTGAGCTTTTAAAAATGCGCCACGAAAATGCATTTCAATTAGATATAGACATTGCAGACGATTATCTGTTTTACGAAATACCGCATATGTCTTTGCAACCATTGTTAGAAAATGCGGCGAAACACAATGCACTTTCTGAGGAGAATCCCTTAAAGGTGAGTTTAAAAATGGAGCATAATAAACTGGTTGTTGCCAATAATTATCAGCCAGTGCCTTTTCCAGAAATTAGTACAGGAATAGGACTTGCCAACCTCAACGATCGATTCGAAATTTTAATGGAAAATAGAATTGAAATTCAAAAATCAGGAAGTGATTTTATTGTTAAATTGCCTTTAAAACAACCAGTTTGATAACTATTTAAATTACGAGATATGGCTTTAAATATAGCAATAGTTGAAGATGAACCAGCAACCGCTCGAAACCTAGAGTTTATTCTACAATCTATAGATTCAGAAATAGAAGTGATGACGATTTTGCCAAGTGTAGCTGCTTCGGTTAAATGGTTAAAAGAAAACCAAGAAAACTGTGAGTTGCTCTTTATGGATATTCGGTTATCAGACGGTTTGTCTTTCGAAATCTTTGAAAAGGTAAAAGTAACTTTGCCGGTTATTTTCCTCACTGCTTATAATGATTTTGCCTTAAAAGCTTTTAAAGCCAATGGCATCGACTATATACTTAAGCCATACGATGAAGAAGAGGTAGAACAGGCTTTAAACAAATACTATAGTTTATCAAAAGGAAAAAGTTCAGAGGCAGAAGCTAATGATAATCAGCAGAAGTTGGTTGAATTGATGGCGAGCATTAAAGAAGCAACCACTTCTTATCGTAAGTCTTTTCTGGTGCAACACAGAGAAAAATTGATTCCATTAGATGTGGCAAAAGTTGGTTGGTTCTACACTGAGAATGAACTGGTTTATGCCCATACTTTCGAGAACCAAAAGTTTATTGTCGATTTTACTTTGGAACAACTCCAACAGCAGTTAGACCCAAAACAATTTTATAGAGCAAATCGCCAGTTTGTTATTAATAGGTTGGCTGTGCAAGATATTGAGTTTTATTTTAATGGTAGGTTGGCTTTAAATGTTCAACCCAAAGGCAAAGAGCCAGTAATTATTAGTAAAGCCAAAGCTCCCGAGTTTAAAAGTTGGATGGATAGCTAATTGTTATTAAAGCTTCAACCCTCAATTTTTCAGCTTCACCTTGTTTTCTATAACATCGTGGAGCTGTGGAATTTAAGTTTACCATACACTTTACTTTCTACATTAAAACTAAAAAAGTATGGAAACGCAATTCCCTCAAAGCCAATACAAAGGAGGAGTTTTACTCTTTTTAATCGCCTTAATCTTATTAGAAGTTATTTGGAGCTGGCGCAACGATAAAAAAGCTTATCAGATAAAAGAAACCTTTGCCAACTTGGCTGTTTTATTCGGTTTTCAATTTTCTAAATTCTTATTTGCAGGCTATCAATTAGCCATGTTAGGCTTCTTTTCGGAGCTTGCAGTGTTTGAAATTAAGAAAAGTATTTGGACATTTTTGCTCACCTTTGTTCTGGCAGATTTTATCTATTACTGGTTCCACAGAGCCTCTCACGTTTGGAAACCACTCTGGGCATTTCAC
Organism: Thalassovita sp.; assembly: GCA_002729595.1. GTDB lineage: Bacteria > Bacteroidota > Bacteroidia > Cytophagales > Flammeovirgaceae > Chondrinema. Next base: position 2,640 of record PBYL01000282.1, read on the forward strand.
CTAATACATCATTCCAGTTTGTTTATGAACCTGACGACAGCATACAGGCTAAACTGGCTTTCAGCGATTATCAGTCCTTTGTTTTTTGTGCCTTTGGCAGTGTTGGGTTTTCCGCCAGATTTTATAGTAATCAGCTATGCACTTAACTTACTGTATCAATTCTTTTTGCATACAGAGTTTGTGGGGAAACTTGGTCCACTAGAAGGCATTATTGATACACCTTCTGCACATAGAGTGCATCACGGTTCTAATCCATTATATATAGATAAAAACTTTGGGGGTGTTTTACTTATTTGGGACAGAATATTCGGTACCTACCAGCCAGAAACCGAAAAAGTGAGATACGGTGTAACTACCGGTTTTGTAAGCAATAACCCCTTTGTGCTCAATTTTAAAGGATTTATCGACCTCATAAAAGGCACCATGAAGTATAAGGGTTAGTATAAGATAGTTCACCCCCAGATTTTGCAGCTTCACCGGGTTAAGCAATTCAGCATAATCAGAAATCGCACAACTTTGTCACATATCATTTAAACTTATAAAGCGAAATTACTGCTATGAAAAAGATTGAAACATTAAGATCGAAAATTTTATCTAATCTCTCAAAATTAATGATGGTTGCAATTCTTGCAGGAGTTTTATTCTCTTGTAATGATGATGAAGACGACATAACAGATGTAATAATAACAGAAGAAGAAGCGGCAGAAGTAATTACAAAATCAGTAGAAGCAGAAACAGCAGGTATAGTTGTTCAAGTAGAAGAAGCTGCTGCCATCACAATCACAAACTTTGCATTTTGCGGTTACGAAGGCGACACAGTATTTACTTACTCTAACCCATCTGGCTCTACAGTAACTTATGATTACTCTTTCGGTTGGGATTATGCCCTCACTTGCGTAGGAAACGGTCAACCATCAGCATTTGATTTTAGCTATACTGGTTCTGGTAGCTACGATGCTCCAAGATTAGCAGCGAGCAATAGCATTGAAGGTGCCTTTGAAGTAACAGGTCTTGATTATAGCAGTGATGAACTTGTATTCAGCATGGATTATACAGAAGAAGGTAGCCAAGAATCTAAAGTACAAAATCAAAATTCTTTCTCTAGCAAAAGCACATTATCTTCTAGTAACATCACAGTGGATAAAGATACTTACGAAATATTATCAGGTACTGTAGCAGTAGAAATCTCAGGAGATGCGTCTGGCAACACATTCAGCTACAAAGGAACGCTCACTTTTAACGGAAACCAATCAGCAACACTAGTACTAAACAGCGGTACTACTTACACTATCCAATGGTAATCACAATTGAATCTAATTTATAAATATTTAACAGAATTATAACTTTAAAAAACTAATCAAGTCATGAAATCAATATTCAAAATTTTAATTGGAATTATAGGTCTATTTTTAGCTACGAATGTATTCGCTCAAGATGCAGACTTAGATTTAGCTAGCAGCACTCCAGAAGAAAGAGCTCAAATGCAAACTGATAAACTAGCTGAAAAGATCACAATGGACGATGACCAAAAAGAACAGCTTTATGCCATCAACCTGAAATATGCCGAAGAAATTCAGCCAGTTTTAGAAAGTGATCAAAGTAAAATATCTAAACTACAAGAGATTAAATCGATTAACAAAGGCAAAGACGAAGAGATAAAAGAGATTTTTAATGAAGAGCAGTATGCCGCTTACGAAGAAATGAAAAAAGAAGTAAGAAAAGATGTGAAAGAAAGATATAGAACGAGAAGAGGATCGTTAAACTAGTATAACATTTTTAAAAAAAATGAGCTAATGAAAAAATGCCTTTGCGCTTGCAGGGGTATTTTTTTTTATACCTATCTGTAAGTAAATATTTCATTTTATCAGATTTTGAGGTATTTCGTAATCCTACCGTAATAATTTCTTCACACGTGCTCTGGGCCTTTAACACATTCTTTTCACTACTTTTATTTTTCTAAGTGAAAAAAATGGGACGAAAAACTCTTGCATGGGTAGTGTTGTTGTTTATGCAGGTTACTACCTCTCTGGCTCAGCAAACAGACGAGACTTTACAATTAGCGATTGATGTACTAATAGAAAAAGCCAGTGAAAGCATCAATCAATCTCCAGACTCTGCTTTTTTATATAGCAAGCAAGCTTTAAAACTCGCCAAAGAAAGTGGCTACGATAAAGGAGAAGTAGCTGTGCACCTAATGCTCGGCGAAATATTTTACCATCAAGGGGCATACGATCAGGCATTGAGCCATCACATTCAAGCTTCTGAGCATTTCCGGAACAAGAAAAATCAACGCAAGTTGGCAGCCAGCTACCATCGGATGGGTGAGATTTACTATGCCTCCAAACAATCCAATTCTGCATTTAAACATCAACAATATGCACTTGCCATCTATAGCGATATTGCTGATACACTAGGCATTGCAGAAGTATTTGGAAGCATCGGGCATTTGTTTGAAAAAAAACAGCAATACGATTCGGCACTTTACTACCAAAACGAGTCTTTAAAACTTTATCAGCAGTTGCAAGATAGTGCAGGCATTGCCCACATTTATGAAAACATAGGTAGTGTGTACGAAGACCAAGAGAAATTTGGGGAGGCACACAACTATTTTTTTCAGGCTTATTTATTGAATAAGCAAATGAATAACCGTTATGAGTTGCTCAATAACCTCAACAACTTGGGAGATACTTTTCGCAAAACGGGTAGATATGCCGAAGCACTCGAATACACTCAGCAAGCATTAGACTTAGCGACTGATCTGGATGAGCAAAATCAAATAAGCAGTGCTTATCGCGATTTGGGGAAAGCCTATCATGAAATGGGCAACGATTCTCAAGCTTATTTTTACTTAAATAAAGGTCGAGAGCTGTACGAAAAAATTTATACAGAAGAAGCCACCCAGCAAATTGCCCTCTTGCAAACCTTGTTTGAAATTGAAAAGAAAAATAACGAGATAGAATTACTCGAAAGAGGCAAACAACTCGACAACCTAATCAGGCTAATCATATTTGTGGTCGGTTTGCTATTGCTGGTTTTAGCGATTTCCATCATTAGCAGGCAGAGATTAAAAATTAGAAATGATAAGCAATTGCTCGATGAAAGAGATAAGTCTTACCAAGCAGAAAAAAACCTGATGAAAGTAGAACTTGATAATAAGAAACTTTCTGAAGAAAGATTGCAAGACGAACTAAAAGGAAAGAGTAAAGAACTCACTACGCATACGCTACACATCATTACCAAAAACCAGATTCTCGAAGAATTGAAAGATGATATACTGGCAATTTTAAATGATGAATCTCGCGGGCATAGAAAGGAGCTGAAAAAGTTGGTGAAAAAGATTGATTTAAACTTTCAAAAAGACAACGACTGGGATGACTTCCGCCAGATATTTGAAAAAGTACACGAATCTTTTTTTGATAATCTACTAAACCAGTTTCCTGACCTCACCTCAAAAGAAAAAAGACTGGCTGCCTTAATCAAATTGAATATGAACTCTCAAGATATTGCAACCATTATGGCCATTTCATCAGACAGTTTGAGAATTGCTCGCTACCGATTGCGCAAAAAATTACAGATTCCTAAAGAAGAAAAACTAGAAGCTTTTATCCAGAAATTTTAAGAGGATTATCTAGATAAATCGAACCTTATTTTTGGTAATTAAAAAAAATAGAACGCTTATTCATTCTATGAAAAAAAATAAAATTTCAACTCAGTTTTTCACACTTAACGATAAGTAAATCAAAACTTAATACTGGTTTAATGCCATTTTGTACAGTTATAAAATACTGAAAATCAATTAAATATCACTTTAAAAAATCCCTTTGTTGCTTTCTTGTATACTGATGTATCTCGGCTGTTTACTTTTTGTTGATGCGATTTTTTGCACCCCTCAATAAGTATTTCCAATATCGAACCATCAAACAAAATTCTTGGACTATGAAGATAAGATTCCTATTAAACATTACCCTAATATTCCTTGCCAATTATTCCTTTGCACAGGAGTTGGGCATAGTAAAGGGAAGAATTACAGATGGTACATCTAATGAAATTTTACCTTATGTATACATGAGGGTAGATGGTTCTACAACTACTGGAACCTCAAACTTAGAAGGGCTTTATGCCTTAAGAGTTCCGGCTCAAAAAGAAGTGGCGATTACATTTCACTACCTTGGTTACAGAGATACTACTATTACATTTAATGTAAATGCTAGCCAAACCGTAGTACAAGATATTAACTTGAATGCCAATGGTACTTTTCTGGAAGAAGTATTGGTAAAAGGCCAATTACAAGGGCAAGCCAATGCATTAAACAACCAGAAAAATGCAGACAATATAAAGAATGTGGTTTCTTCGGAGCAGATTGGTCGCTTTCCTGACCAGAATACTGCCGAAGCACTACAGCGTGTAAATGGTGTAAATATCCAGCGCGATCAGGGTGAGGGGCGCTATGTATTGGTTAGAGGTTTGGCGCCACAGTTTACCAATGTGAACATCAACGGAGAGCAAATTCCATCGCCAGAAGCGGATGTGCGCTATGTGGCTTTGGATGTAATGTCGTCCTCACAGTTATCTTCTATGGAGATTTCGAAAACTTTGACTCCAGATATGGATGGCGATGCCATTGGTGGTTCGGTAAACTTAATTACTAAAACTGCCACTTCTTCTGATGCGGAATTGAATGTTTCTTTAGCTGGTGGTTACAACAACTTAATGGGAGAATTGAACTCAAACGGAGCCATTCAATACGGACAGCGATTTGGCAAAGAGGAGCGATTGGGAGTAATGATCAACGCCAACTATTACAACAACAATCTGGGTAGCGATAACTGGGAACGCGAGCCATTTGATAATGAATTAGAGCTAAGAGATTACGAGCTTACCAGAACCAGATCGGGCTTGAGTAGCACAATTGATTATATGCTTGGGCAAAACAGCAAGCTTTATGTGCGTACGATTTACAGCCAGTTTACTGACAGAGAGTGGAGAAGAAGATACATTTTTGTTCCAGAAGATGATGAGATAGAAAGATCAACCAAAGATCGTTTCGAAGAGCAATCTATCTTTACAGTAAACGTAGGTGGAGAGCATTTCTCAGATAAAATCCAGTTAGATTACGAAGTTCAATATTCTTATGGTGAGCAAGATACACCATACGACAATGAAGCTACTTTTATAGCGGGTATTCCAAGTTCACTTGATTTTTCTAGTACTGAGTTTCCAAGTTTTACAGCAGAGAATTACCTAGACAACAGCGAGTATGAATTCGACGAGTTGGAAATGGGAAATACACTAGCAGAAGACAGAAACATTACTGCAAAATTCAATATCGGAATTCCTTATAACATTAATGGAAGCCAAGGTTTATTGAAGTTTGGGTCTAAAGTGAGATTGAAAGATAAGAGTTACACCATTGTACAAAACAAGTATGAGAACTTGGGTGGCGTACCAAACCTAGATGCTTTTGAAGGTGGTTTATTAGACGATAACTTTTTAGATGGTGAGTATCAGTTGAACTCTGCACTAGATGTAACGAAATTGATTTCTTACTTCAACCAAAACCCAGAACAATTCGAATTGCAAATCGAAGACAAGGCGATTGACGAAGCATTAGAATCTTACGAAGCAACTGAAAATGTGTATGCTGGTTATTTAATGGCGAAACAACAGTTTAGTAAGTTGATGTTGATTGGTGGTGTTCGTTACGAGTATACCAAAGTAGATTATCAGTCAAAAGATGTAGTAATTGGTGCAGATGGAGATTTGGATGAAATTCGCCCGATTGAAGGTACATCTGATTACGGAATGATCTTACCGCAAATTAGTGCTAAATATGCGTTGGATAACAATACAAACATTCGCGCAGCAGCTACTTATTCTTATTCAAGACCTAACTTTAGCGATATTGTTCCATCTCAAGAAGCCAATATCGAAGATAGAGAAGTAACCATTGGTAACCCCGATTTAGCTCCTGTAAAAGCCATCAACTTAGACTTATTAGGAGAGCATTATTTCTCAAATGTGGGTGTTATTTCTGGTGGTGTGTTCTATAAAAAGCTAGACGATTTTATCTATCCGCAAGTGATGTTTAATAGCCAGTATCCGGCAACAGGTACACCGATAGCGACTGGTTTAAGAGTTACACAATCTCAAAATGGTGAGAGTGCAGACTTACTAGGTTTCGAAGCTGGTTTCCAACATAAACTAGATTTCTTACCGGGAGTATTAAAGAACCTGAGCTTATATTTGAACTATACTTTCACTCATTCAGATTCAAAAATTCAGAGCCGTAACGAAGAAGACGAAGGCACAAACATCACAGAATCTATCAAGTTACCGGGACAAGCAAAACACATTGGTAATGCTTCATTGGCTTTTCAATCGAACAAATTCAACATTAGAGGTTCATTAAACTTTAATGGCGAGTACCTAGACGAAGTTGGCGGAACTCCAGAAGAAGACATCTTTATCAACGACAGGCTGCAAGTAGATTTAAGTGCGAGCTACTTTGTAACAAACCGCTTAACTGTTTTCGTGGAATTCCTTAACCTCACAAACCAGCCTTTTGAAGCTTATCAGGGAGATGAGAACACAGTAATTCAGCGAGAATTTTACAAGAGCTGGTCTAGATTCGGTATTAAGGCAGATTTATCAAACTTCAAATTAAAATAATCAACAGATGAAAATATTAAAACACAGTTTATTGCTATCGCTTTGCATAGCAATGCTGGCTACCTGTTCCAAAAGGGATGAAGATTTGGTAGAACCACTTTCTATAGAAGAATATCCGCAGGTAATTTTTCCAGATGACGAAGGCGATGGCGATGTGGAAGACGGCGATAAAGTAGGCATTGTTCTAACACTATTAGATAGAGTCGATCCTACTGGCGAAGAGTTAGGCGGTTTAATTATTCCGCTCGAAAGTGATGTAACTGTTAACTTCATTATAAAAGATCCGGCAGGTTTTTCAGATTTATCTGAATACTTTCTTGATTGGGTAGCTTTCTACGAAATCGACGATTGTACTACTTCAGAAGACTTAGACGAAGACCTCGATCTAACTTTTAACCCGAATACTGGCGAAGGCAGTGTTACTTTTCCAAGTGATGTAGAAGAGATTGAAATCGAGTTTGAATTGACCGAAGACTTATTTGACGACGATGTTTTTAATGAAGACGGAAGAGGTTTTGTATTCCAACTTACGAGTGTAGAAGGCAGCGGAGAAGCAGTAAAGGTAAATACCGATTTGGAGTTTGAATATGAAGTGTTGGATGATGAAGGTATTTACGGAGAGTGGACTTTGGATATAGAAGATGCTGAACAGTTCGAAAATTTTAAAAACCTTTTTGGTTTGGTTGATGGTGATATTGCGGAACTAGAAGCAGCCGATGTAGACGAAATCGTGATTGAGTTTAAGTACGAAGAACTTTCTGTATTGGTAGTTTTGGTAGAAGAAGAACTGGTTGAAGAATGCGATGAGAGTGAAATGGAAAACATCGAGATAGAATTGGAGATGGAATACGATGAGCTCGAAGACGATGTACTTGCTGGCGAAGCTGTGTTTGTTGGTGAAATTGAAATGGATGACGAGAGTGTAGAAGAGTACGAATATGCCGGAGAATTTACCATAGATGGAGATCAATTAACCATTACTTTAGAAGGGGAGTACGACGACGATAGCACAGATGAAATTACGCTGGTGCTTTCTAAGTAATCAATTACAAATTATCGGATGTAAAAAAAGTATAAACATGTTTAGTCTGAATTGATTTTATAATTACAGACTAACAGAATAGTACTATTAAAATAAGCAATTCAATAAAGAAGATAACATGAATATAAAAGTTAATTTATTACTACTTATAACCATACTAGCAGTTAGCTGCATGTCTAAAAAAAGCGCAGAGGAGATCGGAGAAACCACCGATACAGAAGAACTGCTAGACACTTTGGCTTCGCTACCAGTAATGTCTTTACAACCAGTAGTAACCACAGAACCAACAAAGTACGACACCGACGATCCTTGTATCTGGATTAACAAAGACGATCTTTCTAAAAGTTTGATCATTGGAACAGACAAAGACGAAGATGGTGGTTTGTATGTGTACGATTTAGAAGGAAAGATTATTCAAGACAAAGTGGTTAGAAACCTGCACCGTCCGAATAATGTAGATTTGGAGTACGGATTTAATTACAAAGGCAAGCAGGTTGATATAGCCGTTACTACAGAGCGATTAACTCACAGACTCTTGATCTACTCAGTTCCAGAAATGAATCTGATTGGAAGCATAGATGCTTTTGAAGGTGAAAAAGATACCACGAACTCAGAGTATCGCGACCTAATGGGCATCGGTTTGTATAAAGACCCAACTAAAAAGGATATTTATGCGATTGTTGGTAGAAAAATTGGCCCGACAGATAGCACCTATTTGTGGCAATACAAATTGATGGTAAAACAAGATTCTGTAAGAGGTGAGCTTGTTCGTAAGTTTGGGGCTTTCAGTGGATTAAAAGAGATTGAGTCCATTGCTGTAGACGATAAACTGGGTTATGTATATTACTCAGATGAAGGCTTGGGTGTGAGAAAATACTTTGCACATCCAGATAGCAGTAATCGTGAATTGGCGCTGTTTGCTACAGAAGGTTTTCAAGATGATCACGAAGGAATTAGCATTTATGAGCTAGACGATAAGCGAGGTTACATTTTGGTTTCCGATCAGCAGTCTAACGAGTTTCATATTTTCCCAAGGGAAGGAACCGCAGAAGACCCGAACAAACATCCACTCTTAAAGGTAATACCTGTTTCAACTGTCGAGAGTGATGGCTCAGATGTAACCAGTGTTACGCTCAACGACAAGTTTAAAGGTGGTTTATTTGTAGCCATGTCCGAAGGAAAAGTATTTCAATACTATAGCTGGAAAGACATCGCCGGAGACGATTTGGAAGTAAAGGAATAGTTCTGAAATCAACAGATTAGATTAAAGGAAGTAGGAAACTGCTTCCTTTTTTTGTGTGAATTTAGGTAGTATTGTTTTCTAATATCAATATGTAAGAATGAAGAAACAGTTTCATATATTCAGTCTATTTTATATTATTTTCTTTACTTCATGTAACATGAATGAGCAGTCCAAAGTGGAATTTCATGGAGAACAATTTCATGGATTTTGGGCTGAAACTGAATGGCTATATCAATTTAATAATGATGGAACATTTAAATTTTCAAATGATGGTCATTATGGTGGAAGTGATGTAAAAGGAATGTATGCTGTAATAGATAGTATTATTTTATTGAATCCAGAAACCGATTGGGTTTCTAGTGATGGTGTATTAATGCCAAAGTTGAAAATTATAAATAGTGAAACCTTAAGAGATTATTTTATTAATTTTTACTGCAAAGACTTAGATAGTTTAAACTATTATAATGGAAATAAATATGAAGTTGAGGATAAAATAAAAGAGTTATTGTCAAGCATTCCAGAATGTAAAAGTAAAATTATTGAGTTAGAAAATAATGCCATTGAAAATGAGAATTTAAGTGAACCTCAACTTGAGTTCGATAAAATATTTAAGGTAAATGGGGAGGAATTTTTATCTTTTAATTTGTACCAATTTGATGAAGCTGATTATCATAATCAGTATTCATCTCTAAGAATGTTTGTAAAGAAATCTCCTTTCGAAGTTTATAAGTATGAAATTGCAGGAGATCAACTCCACCTCATTTATAAAAATGATGAAGTTAAGTTTTCTTATAAACAAATAGCTTCTTCCCAATTCTAAAACCCTTTTCCACCCACTTTCTGGTAGGTCATCCGGATACAGCAGTACAGCTCAGAATTATATAACATTAAATTAGCATTAGATAAATAATAGCTATTAGTTATAACAACCAGTGAATACTATCACTTTAAATAATTATTGCCCTTTTGGTAATAAGTACGACTACCACCCCTTGCATATATTTTAGAATCGTAAATATGAAACAATGGAAAATCCAATAACAACTATTGCAATCCATTTGCCCAATGGAAATCAACTAGTATTTTTTAAACTTCTTAGTACACAAAAGACCAACATAACACTTAGTTCTCCATAAGTTCTTCCCGTAAAATTTGTAATAACTGCTCTTAGAATTTGTAAGTAATTCTTAGCAATTGGCTTGTGGTGGTCCATTAAGCTCATTGCCAGATACCTTATTGCTGAGCAAATCGCTCGTATCATACTTTTCACTTATAAAAATAGGTGAAACAGGACTCCTATGCGCTTTTCTGCAAATGTCTTTCACATTTGACAAAACCTAATATTTAATTTTTTAATAATATGAAATGAAAAAATCTATTTACCATAAAAATCTAAAAATACTACCTGCGGTAACATTGCTTACCATGCTTTTTATACTGCAATTAAATGCAGTTTCTTATGCTCAAGTAACAGAGTACATCCAGAATTTTGACAGTGTAGATGTGCCTACCGAGTGGGTTTCTACCAGTGGCACTTATATACACAGCATTGTAGAAGATGTTGATCCGTACACAGCAGATACGGTTAGTGCTTTGCAAATGGCAATCAACAAAAACTCTCAGTACTCTGGATTTACAGTGTATTTTCCTGATGATATTGATATAAGCGAAAATCGATTTGTAACCATCCGATTGCGTAATCCAGAGGGAGTTCATTCTTTCGAAATTCGCTTTTATGATACTTCTGGGGCTTCTTCGGTAATATCCAGTATGGTGCTTTCAGAAGGTTACAATGAGCTCTATTTTCAAATAGGTACTACTATTAATTTAGAAGCTTTAGATCGAATGATTATTCGACCAACCACGGGAGCAGAGTTTACAACTTATCAGGGCAATATCTATTTTGATTATTTTAAAATTGGAAATAACGACGATTTACCGCCAGAATCTGCGGACTTGCTCAATTTATATGTGCGAGATAATTTTAATGTTACTTCTTTTGATATCGACAATACTGCCAGAACAGTACAGCTAGAATATGCAGGTGAAACGGATGCAACTAGTGTAAGATTATACACTGCGAATTCTGGAGCATCTTATTGGTCTACCAACACCATTACAAGTTACAGAAATTATGATGCAGGTTTTACAGCCGATCTTACAAGTTTGTTAGGTACAATTACCAATACTTATACTTTTAGTGCTACTAGAATAGATGCAAATCTACGTGCATTAATTAGTCCTGTCACAAATTCATTAGATAATGCCAACCTTTCTAATCTAGAATTAGACTCGCTAGGTAATAACATTTTAGCTTATGTGGCAAATGAGGTAGGAGGCACTTTTTCTGGTAGTTCGATTACTACAGCAGAGGGAGTTACAATTACAGTAAGTGCGAGTGCACATGCAAATATCGGTACTTCTGGTGCAGTAACTTATCCGACTGGCGATCCTGTAAATGGTTCGATTACTTTAACTGTTACAGAAAACGGCTATTCAGAAGACATAACTGTATTTTTAAATATCTTGCCAGAGCTCTTACCAGGAGTTTATATTCCACCTATATATAAAGGTATAGATCAAAGAGAAATCGTATTGCCTGTAGAAGTGCTATTGGGCGATTCAACTTTATTTTCTGATAGTCTCAGTTTTGATTTTGTAGTAAACGATACTGCTATTATTGGCAATTTTGTAGAGAGCTATGTGTCAGGAGATAAAACCCTTTTACTCGGTTTTGATGCAAAAGAAGTTGGTCCTGCAATTTTGGATATTAGCATTTCTAATAGTGATTCTACCATTAAAACTGTAAAAATTGGTATTGCAGTAGAGTCTCCAGTTACAGCAGATAATAAAGGAGCTAGATATGCTGGTAAAGATGTAAGGCATTGGCAACCAAGACCATATAAAACCAATGCGACAAATATGAGTGGTTATCCGGTAACTGTTTCTGAGTCTTATAAAGCTTGGAGAATAAGTACAAGTTCTGGTGATGCCGAGACGAACGCTAATTATTTTTTCCAAGGAATTTTGTCTGGTATATTGCTACCACCAGTTTCAGGAAGTTATCAATTCTCAATTACAGGTGATTCTGAAGGATTACAAGCTTTGTGGTTAACTCAGGGTTTAGATAATTCAACTTTCCCAGATGAAACTGATCCTTTAAACGATCCACAACATCACTTAGCAAAATTGGGCGAAAATGGTACTATTACATTAGAAGCTGGCGTACCTTATTATTTCGAAGGTCACCACAGACAGATTGTAAACGATTGGATTGTAGATGTAAAATGGAAAAGACCGGGAGATATTGACTTTACAAACATCAGTGATAATTACATAGTTTGGTTTGTCGATTTTGAATTGCCAGAAGTAGTTACAGGCATTAGCTCTGTTGTGGGAGAAACCGGAGCATTAATTCGTTGGGGAGCATCTACAGACGATCAAGGATTAAAAGGCTACCATGTTTATTTGAATGGTGAGAAAATTACGGATGAAGCCCTTGTAGATACAGAGTTATTCATCAATGGATTAACTGGCGAAACCGATTATGAGATTGTTGTTGCATCAGAAGATAATTTTGGTCATGTATCGTTCCCATCGGCTATTCATAGAATCACTACTACTGCCAATACAACTACAGAAGCCTCATTGCCAACTACTTTTGCACCTACTTTGGTAACTGCTTTTAAAGCAGATTTTAGTTGGAGTACATCGCCAGAAGCTTTGGCTTACAATATCTATTTGGATGGAGAAAAACTGAATGAAAACATCATTACCGATACAACTTATCAGATAACTGGTTTAACTCCTGAACAAGCTTACACAGTTGAATTAAGAACTATAAATGTAAGTTTGGTAGAATCTACCAGTGCATTTTCCTATAATTTAAATACACTGGCCTTCGACATCAACAATCCGGATGAAGATATATTGACAGCAGAGGTTGATGTTACTTTAAATCCAATAGCTAAGGCAACGGGTATGGCTGTAAATGTTTCTGAAAACTCTACAGGAATGCCAAGTGCAGAGAATGCGCAATTCATGTCATTAATGGATGATTTTAAACCAGCAGGTCTGCGTTTTGGTGCAATTCCGGCAAATAGCATTAGCTATTCAAGTATTACTGGTTCAAGTTCTAGCTACTTCACTATTGGTGATTTTGTTCATTATTCTATTGAAAGTGGTGGTAGCTATGCCATGATTTGTACAGGCCCGGGCGAAAGTACCGATTACTTCAATAATCCGACCTCTACTTATACAAAGTTAATGGAGTATTTGGGTGGAAACTCAAGCACAACAGAAGGTGCTAGACGAGCTGGCGAAGGTTATACCGATCCTTTTATTGATCAGATAGATGTAATCGTGATTGAATTAGGTAATGAAGTTTGGGGTGGTGATGCACACGGAGTACCAAATCTTGCAGGAACAGACTTTAGAGATGTGTATTTACAATGGGTAACTGATGTAAAAAATGCCATTGTTGCTTCACCTTATTACGATCCAGAGAAAATTTTAATCTCAGTAAACGCAAGAAGCCCGCAGTTTCCAGATTTCCAAGATCAGATTTTCGAAGAATTAAGTGATGATGAATTCCCTTATATCTTATCGCTTTCTGGCTATGTTGGTGGTAACTTGATGGATTCAGGTGAAGATTTCTCTGATTTGGTGGCTAATAGCCGTTTGGCTTACCACAAGCAAAGCTACGATCGCATGGCTTATTACATCGCTAACTTGGATAAAATCAACAGAAAAGCGATTGAAGTTTCTGGTAGAATCTGGCCATATTTCCCTTATGAGAGTAACAGTACCCAAAGTAACTATCATGGTACATTGGGGCAAGCATTGCTTACTGTAGATTACCTGCACGAGTATGTGAAGAAAGGAGCTATTTTGCCAGCCTTGTTCGCTTTTGAAGGCGGCCAATGGAGAATGGTTACACAAGAAGCAAATGGTACTTATACCAAACGTCCGCTTTTCCATCTTTCAGCATTATCTAATGAGACAACTAGAGATGGTGTAATGCTAGAATCGACTACTGCTTCTGCTCAAAAATTGACTAACCATTACGAGCAGGAATTTGAATTTGCACCAGTTGGTTTCCATGCATTTAATAGAGGCGGAGAATATGTACTGCAATTGTATAGTAGAGAATACGAAGAAGATTATGTAGTAAAAGTGAATCTGCCAGATGTAGGTACGATTAGTAATACGAAGATGACAATTGTTTCGGGTGAATCTTACGAATCATCAGAAGTAACATTTACAGAAACTACAGACATTACTGTAGAAGATGGTATGCTAGTAACCGTACCAAAATACAGTATGGTGGTTATAACATTCGATGCGGATGATTTGAACTTAGAAGCGCCGTTGGCAAATGTAGATTTCACACAAGTTACCTCTGTAAACATTGCAACATCCGATAGTTCACTTATTATCGACGATTCAAAAGCATACCTAGGTATTTTAACCAGTGTTGAACCAGAAGATGCTTATGTAACTACTGCCGATGTAATTGTACTCGATCCAGATAGCACAGGTGCAGAAATGAAAGGTTCGCTGTTATATCCGGGAACACAAAATGGTGTTATTCAGGTTTTTGCGCGCTCAAAAAGTGACTCGACTATTGTGAGTGATACGCTAACTATTACCATTGATAAATCTAGTTTTGAACCAGTTCCGGTAAAAGCGCTTAAGGTAAGCACACAGCCTAATTTAACTGGTATACTCGATTCTACATGGAGTTTGGCAAAACCAAATCCGCTTACAAATGTGGTAGTTGGTCAGGTTACACCAGAAAATTTATCAGCCAATTTCAGAGCTTTGTGGGATGAAAATTACCTCTACATCCACTTTGAGATTACCGATGATTTTCTTCGTACAGATGCGAATGCTGCTGCACCTTGGGAGTGGGATGGTGTAGAAGTTTTTGTAGATGCGCTTAATCTCAAAAACACCAGTTATACGGCTGGTAACGATGCACAATATGCATCAGCTTATCAGCATAATTTTGATCAGTTGTGGAAAACATCTTCTGCTTCTAAAGAAGGAATTATTGTAAAAGATACTGCCACAGCAGCAGGTTACAATAAAGTATTGGCATTCCCACTTACTACGATTAATGTTCCGGTAGATTCATTGCCACACATCATGGGTTTTGATGCGCAAGTAAACGATAGTGATGCAGGTTCTGGTAGAGAAAATAAGATTACTTGGAATGCTTTGGTAGACGATGCATGGACAAACCCATCTTCTTTTGGAGAGTTGGTACTGGATGAGTATCGCGAATTACAAGGAATCGCTCTTACTGATAATGATTCTGTAACTCTAAATGCAGATGAGCAATATCGTGTTTACATCACATACACACCTACTAATGCAACCTTTACAAATTTAAGTTGGGTTTCTAGCGATACTTCTGTAGCAACAGTGAGTACTTCTGGAAATGTAACAGCCATCGACGAAGGTACAGCCATGATTGTAGTTACTTCGGAAGAAGGTGGTTTTATGGATACACTTTATGTGGAAGTAACAAAACCAGTTACAGGAATTTTGCTCACTCCTTCAGAAGATGCAATACTTCCAGTTGGTCAAACTTTGCAGCTTAATGCTTCGGTTGTTCCGGCAGATGCATATTTGCAAGGCATTAACTGGACAAGTTCAGATGAAATGATAGCAACGGTAGATTCTACCGGTTTGGTAACAGCTTTAGCAGAAGGAGATGTTGAAATTACTGCGACTACTGAACACAGAGGTTTTAGCCAAACAGTAAATATTTTGGTAAATATTCCTGTCACCTCAGTTTCTTTCCAACTTTCTAGCCTTAACATGGCGGTGAGTGGTACCATTAATTTACTTCCTTTTGTATCGATTCAGCCATCAAATGCGACCATACAAGATTTAACTTGGTCAAGCTCAGATTCTACTGTAGCAGCGATTGATACTGCAGGAGTGCTTTCTGGTATTGCAGATGGAGAAGTAATTATTACAGTCACTACAGTTGATGGTGCTTACACAGATCAACTCATTGTAATTGTTGGTGAAGGAGCCACAGTTGATACAGGTGAAATAGATGGAAAAGTAAACAGAGAATTCTGGACAGATATTACAGGTTATCAAGTTTCTGCTTTAACAAGTACAGAAGATTATCCTAATGACCCAACTGGCAGCGATTATCTAACCAGTTTAGAAGCAGTCGATTGGGATAACCCAACAGACAACCAGACTTGGTACAACTTCTATGGTCAGAGAATAAGAGGTTATATTCATCCTGATACGACAGGTACTTATTACTTCTTCCTTTCATCAGACGATCAATCTGAATTGTATTTGAGTACGGATGACGATCCTGAGAATAAGGTTTTGATAGCAAATATCTCTACATATTCTACTTTTAACCAATGGGATAAACTAGCTTCTCAGAAGTCTGCGGCCATTACATTAGAAAAAGATCACAAATATTATGTGGAAATATTGCACAAAGAAGCGAGTGGTAATGATCACTTAAGAGTGGGTTGGCTAAAACCAGGAGAAACAGGTACAGCTCCATCAGAAATTGTTCCGAGTAGTGTGCTTTCTAGCTTCTTTGATACAGATGCGATTTCTAATGTAACCATAGCTTTAAATATGGATATTGGAGAAACATTACAGCTGGATGCAGTCATCAAACCGTATGATTTCCCAGACCAAAATGTAACATGGTCTTCTAGTGATACTTCTGTAGTTGCGATTGATAGCTATGGAGAGATTACAGCCAATGGTTCTGGTATGGCAACTATTAAAGTTACCACAGAGGTTGGAGGCTTAACCGATCAACTGGAAGTAATTGTTACAGTATCCAATGAGCGTTTTGCAGGTGATTTAAATGGCAAGCAAAGACCATCTGATTTTGAGATTTATCCTAACCCGGTAAACCAAGAGGTATTTGTAAACATTCCGAAGTTAGATGGTACAATTAATATGTCTTTGATAGATATAAGAGGAATTGTGGTAGAGCAGCGGGAAGTATCTAACGAGTTAGAACAAGTAACTTTTGATGTATCTAAACTTGCAAATGGTTTGTATGTGCTCAGAATTAATACTGAAAAGTACAGCACAGTACAAAAGTTGCAGGTAAATCATTAACCTAACATACCTTAAATTTTTAGAGGTAATGAAGTTTTAGCTTCATTGCCTCTTTTTTTTGATTTTAAAATGAGACAGCCAAACAATTTGACTTTAATATTGTAAAATTTATAAGGAGATAAATTTTACCAGTATTTTATGTTTTTACTAGCAAATATTTACAGCGCATTAGCAAATTTTTTTAGAATTAAACCTGCTCAAAATACCTTTAGATTGATAAAGAGGGCAGTGTTATTTTTTATCTTTTTAATTGTGAGTGTTCAAAGTTTTAGCCAAGTCTTAACCAAAGACTCAGTACTTCAATTATTGGATAACAGCCCCAATTTTACAATTAATAAAGATAACTATTTTATTACAGGTGTCCCGATGAATCACAATCCAACGAAATATAATTCTGATGTAAAATTTCAAATTAGTTTTAGACATCGGGTTACAGATACTCAATTGCCTTTCGATACTTATTTATTTCTTACTTACACTCAAAAGTCTTTTTGGGATATTTATCAGCAGTCAAAGCCATTTGCAGAGAATAATTACAATCCGGGAGTTGGTTTAGGTAGGTTATTTTTTAATGGCGATAAATTAGCAGGAGCGGGCGCTATTTCTTTACAGCACGAATCTAATGGTAGAGACAGTATTTACTCAAGGAGCTGGAACAGAGTATCGGTGCATTATTCAGCGATACTTTCTCCAAAAGCAATTTTGAGTTTAACAGCTTGGTTGCCCTTTTCTTATGGCGATAATGCTGATCTAATAGATTACATAGGTTTAGGAGAAGTGGGCATAAACTGGGAAATAATTAAAGACAAACTAATTTTTGATGCCATTGGCAGAAAAGGCACAGGCCTAGATTGGAGAGGAAGTTTACAAACCAATCTCAGTTACAAAATAGGCAAAAGCAATCAGTTTTTAATGCTTCAATGTTTTACAGGCTATGCAGAGAACTTGGTCGATTACCGAGTGAAAACCTATATGATTCGGGCAGGACTGGTGATAAAACCTTCTAAATTTATCTTTTACTAAAAGTTTAGTAAAAGTTTTGGGAGGTCACAGCATCAGTCAATTATTCAATCAACAATGCATAACCATATTGGTTTACCTAATTTGAAAGCATCAAGTATTGCTTCATTAAACAATTCTTTGTGCTTTCAGGTTTTGCTAGATATTGTCCGAAGCAAATTAGTAGCGATTAGAAAATAGCATGTTAGAAAGCTTTGTTTTTTACCTGACACTTACTGTCGTAATTATAGCATTAATTTTACTGGCTCGAAAAATAAAAGTGGCTTATCCTGTTTTACTGGTAATTGCAGGTTTAATCATCAGTTTTATACCGGGAATTCCAAAATTACACATTGAGCCAGAGCTTATATTTATCATTTTTTTACCGCCATTGCTCTACGAAGCAGCTTGGCAAATGTCTTGGAAAGAACTTTGGAGATGGAGAAGAATCGTAAGTAGTTTTGCTTTTTTAGTGGTTTTTCTAACCGCACTCACAGTTGCTGTAGTGACTAATTCTTTAATTCCGGGCTTTACATTGGCACTTGGATTTTTACTAGGTGGCATTGTTTCTCCACCAGATGCTGTAAGTGCTGGTGCTATTTTAAAATTTGTAAAAGTACCCAGAAGAACAGCATCAATTCTCGAAGGCGAAAGTTTGCTGAATGATGCATCATCACTTATCATATTTCAATTTGCATTAACGGCAGTCAATACTGGCAAATTTGTTTGGTACAATGCTTTAGGTAGTTTTATCTGGATGTTGGTAGGTGGTATTGCTACCGGTTTGCTCATCGGTTGGGTTTTTATGCACATTCACAAACGGATTCTCAACGATCCGAATATTGATGTAATGCTCAGTTTGGTAACACCGCATATTATGTACATTAGTGCAGAAGAAATACATAGCTCTGGTGTGTTGGCAGTAGTAAGTGGAGGATTGTACCTTTCTAGTAAAAGACATACTTTTCTAGGTAGTAGCTCAAGGTTGCGAAGTATTAATGTTTGGGAGAGTTTTAGTTTTATACTCAATGGTTTTGTCTTCATTTTTATAGGGCTCGATCTGCCTCAAATTATTACAGGTTTAGGCAAAACAGAGCTTTCAGATGCCATTGATTATGGGATTATTATCACCATAGTATTAATTGTAATTAGATTATTGGCTTCTTATGGTGCACTAGCCTTTACCTTGGTGGCTCGCAATTTTATTACTGTTGCAGACCCCAGAAACCCGGGTTGGCAAGCGCCAATTACCATTGGTTGGGCGGGAATGAGGGGAGTTGTTTCGCTTGCATCGGCTTTGTCGATTCCAGTAATGTTAGATAATGGATTAATGTTTCCGCAAAGGAACTTAATCCTGTTAATTACATTTATAGTAATTTTACTCACCTTAATTGTACAAGGTTTAACATTGCCTCTTATCATTAAAAAGACCAATGTTAAAGATTTAGACTATGTTAAACCAGAAGATGAAATCGATGCAGAAATTCATCAGAAGGTTATAAAACAAGGTTATGAGTATTTAAAAAGTGAATATAAGAAAGAGTTGAAACACGAACCACAATTGTTAAAGCTATATACAAAGTGGGAGAAGAAAGCTTTTTCTGAAGACAATTTGAAAATCTCTGAGCGATATAAGAAAATTTATATTGATGTACTAAGCCACCAAAGGCAATGGCTGTTAGAAAAAAATGCAAAGGACGAAATGCTAGATGAGAATATTATAAGAAAGCACCTTAAATTAATTGATATTGAAGAGGTAAAATTGGATTTAATCAAGTAATTATGCTTAAGGTTTAGTACTCCTTCTATCATTATTTAAAGATTGAGTTTAAATATAATCTTATTCTATTTAATAAGTTTTAACCAACTAAGGCTGTAACTAATTTTAATCATTTACAAAATGTTCTATTATCAGTTGAAATATCGATAACTTATTTGACGCTTAATATGCAAACTATTTACGAGAGCTCATTTTTGATTTTAATTTATAAACCAACATTCAGTCAACTAGAGATAATTTGGTTACCTGAATCCAAGAATATGAGTGTTGAGCAATACAAATCAGAGTTTCTTACTTACATCCAATATCATAATCAATATAAAATTAAGCTGCTTTTAGCAGATGAAACCCATTTATTTTTTGAAGTTGTTCCTGAGTTACAAAAATGGGTAAGTAGCATGCTTAATCAAAGGGTACATAAGCAAGCCGAAAAATTAGCCATCATCTTTAGTGAAGATTATGTTCAAAAATTAGCGGCAGAACAAATGATGACCCAATCGGAGTTGCAGCATATAAAAACATTATTTTTTGAGTCAAAAGAAGATGCACAAAAATGGCTTGTTACTGGTCGTTTAAAACATGCTAAGCAAAAGGTATTGTTCTTTTATAATAATGAGTATTCAATTTTTTCAGAATCAGACCAAAACGATTCTAATTAGACTATTAATTAAGAAATTCAAATTACGGAGAGGCTAAACAAATTTTTGTTTAGCCTAATTTTTTACCTCTACACTAATTACTTCTGTTAGATTTTGCTTGCCTTTTAGTGTAACTGAACCTAAGTGATCGAACTTAAAGTTTTGAGTATCTAGCTTTTGCAACAAACTATCCGAAATTAAGATTTTCTTCGAGTAAGAATTACAGATGCTCTGCAATCGGGCTGTGGTGTTCATTACATCGCCGTGATAAGCTATATCTCTTTTAATATCTCCAATTTCTACAGCCGTCACAATTCCTGCGTGTACTCCTGCTTTAAATACGGGCAATAAACCATATCTGTCTAGATAGTATTTCTTTCTATCATTAATGGCATGTTCACAATCAAAAAAGAAATTGATGCATGCATTGTTTGTAATACCAACTTCTGTATCCCATGTTAAGACAATTTCGTCTCCCACATATTGATATATCTGCACATTGTATTTAGAAACCACAAAATTGATATCCATAAAAAAGTCTCTTATAAATGCACTGTATTTTATATGCCCCAATTTTTCGGCAATGGTGGTAGAAGACTTTAAATCAAGAAACATAAAGATTCTATCTTCTTCTTTAGGCACCCTGTATTTGCCAAGAATAAAAGATAACATCATCGATCTGCCAAACTTTCTATTTACCTGATTGATAAATGAAATGAGCATAGCCATGGCGAAATTATAGGTCAACACTAATTTGAAAATTTGTAACCATGCATAATCGATATTTACAAATCTTCGGTTATAGATCAACTCGGGAAAAGTAGGAAATATAAACTGTCGGGTTATAAATAATATCAATGCAGACGAAAGGAAATTCAATACGCCTTTGTATAAAAGTGTATAGCCTAATGGTAAAGTATTGATAAATCTGATACTAACAATTTTATCTGCGAAACCGAAAATGATGCCTTGAACTAAGCCAAAGAATACAGTTAAGCAGATATTAAATGCAAGGTTGCTGCTGTCGGGTAAATCGTGTGCGGCATTGTATATATTGTTAAATAGTTGGACGATAAACACCAGAAATAGATCGGCGATCATCCAGAAAACAGACTGAATGGCTAAATATTTAGTTAGAAGTGGCCATCGTATATTCATTGGTTAAAAGAATTTTAGTCGGTAATTATAATCTACAATGCCTCAAAGTTGGTTGATTTATAAAAAATACACACAAGAATTATAGTGAAGCGGACAAATCCACAACTAAAGCATCCCTGTATTTAATAAATTGACATACCTTGTTACTGCATATTCAAATTAGCTCAAACGCTTCATTTTAATAATCGACGCTTTAATTGATTTTTTGTCCGCTTGAAGATCAAAGCCTTTTGAGCGCTTTTATACTAACTCTAGATTTGCCTCATCCAAAATATTTTAAATATGATGAAAAAGAGATGGATGGTAGCGCAAATTACATGTTTACTACTATTTAGCTTCCTAAAAATACAAGCACAAAACCAACCAATGACATTAAAAGAATGCATTGATTTTGGATTGGAAAACCACCGCAGTAACAAAGTATACCAGAACAAAATACTTGCGGCAGATGCAAAAATACAGGAAAGTAAAGCCGGTTATCTACCTCATGTAAATCTAACAGGTACTTTAGACGATAACCTTAAAGTACAAACTTCGGTAATTCCGGGTGAATTGGTTGGTTCAGATGAAGATCAAAGAATCGCTTTTACCAAGCAGTTTAGCACCAATGTTTCAGCACAGCTAGATCAGAAAATTTACGATCAATCATTAATTACTGCGCTTAAACTCAATAAGTTTAGCCAGCAAGAGGCTATGTTAAACAAAGAAATTAATGATGAAACCATTATTTATAACATCGTCACTTCTTTCTATCAGGTTTTAGTAAGTCAAGAACAATTGGATTACTTAAAAGAAAATATTGAAACCTATAAGCAGCAATTAGAAGTAGCAAAGCTTCAATTAGAAAAGGGAGTTTTAACCGAGGTTGATAAGAATAAGATTGAGGTGAATTATTATAACACCCTTTCTCAGCTCAATATCGCAGAAAATACACTTAGCTATTCTGAGAATCAACTTAAAAACCAAATGGGATTGCCACTGACTGATGCAATCCAGATTGATACAGCTTCCCTTTCCACTACGGTAGCTCAACTAGCCACTCAACAAACTACATCAGATTTTACTCCTTCTGCAAGAACAGAATACAAGCTTTCTAATGTCAATATTTCTATGCTATCTGTAGATGAAAAAAGACTGAGAGCTCAGGCATTGCCTACTTTAAGTGCATATGCCAGATATGGTGGTGTTGGTTTTGGAGATAACCTTTCAGAGTCTTTTTCTACTATTGCTGATTTTGCTACTATCGGTTTAAAACTCAATATTCCTTTGTTTGATGGTTTTGAAAGAACTGCGAAAGTAAAACAAGCAAAGTATGAGCTGGCAAATGCAGAGGAGAGCTTAAAACTAGATGAAGAAAAATATACACTTGAATATGAAAATGCCCGAAACCAGCTTGTAAAAGCCAAGAGCAACATTAGCAACGATTTACGCACACTGGATTTATCTAAATCGGTATTTAAGGCTACAGACTTACAATATCAAAAAGGGGTAACCGAACTTACAGACTGGCTTGATACGCAACGCTCATTAAAGGAATCGCAGTCGAATTACATCAACTCACTCTTCTCCTATTACGAGGCAATATTCGAGCTGGAAAAAATGAAAGGTACTTTAAAAAATTTCTATAACGCTTTGTAATAATAACACATGAAACGCAAATATATAATCTGGATCATTTGTATTGTATTGGTAGGCTTAATGGGAATACAGCTCTTTGCCAACAAGAAAAA
>PBYL01000283.1 GCA_002729595.1 Thalassovita sp.
CTTGTAAAAGAAGATGAATTTGAACCTTACGACATTTTTGAAGAAGAAAATGTAGACGAACTAACCGATGGTAAGAACCTAGATGATTTAATAACCGATGGTGAAGTAGTTGTACTCCCTGTCGAAAATATTTGTAGCAATAACCGTCTTTTTGTGAATGGCGAACGCATCAACGCCAATGAGTTGGGTTACAAAATTAAAGGCACCATTTTTTCAGAATCTTCAATCGGTAATGTGGCAGTAACCAGTGGTGAGTTTGATCTTATTAGAGATGCGGAAGGCAATGTGGTTTCTTTTGAAGGATATGGAAATGCGCAAATTCCCAATGCTGGTTTTTTAAATGATGTTGTGGTAATGGCAGATATTTATGGTTCACAAACCACCTATGCATCTACTTCATTATTTAAAGACGATAATCCTAAATTGCCTTTTTTAGACGAGCAGTGTTATTTCAATTTTAACTTAGACCCAATAGACAATGCTGGTATAGAAGAAGGTGAAGCCATTTCTAGCATACGAAAATCTTTCTTCAATTTTGGGAGTATATTTTACAACCCAACCGACCCGGCAGTTTTATTTCATGGTGATGTATTGATTGAAAATGTAGATCAAAGACAAGAGCAACCAGATAACAATAAAGCCCAACCAGTTGACTCTAAAAATAGCAAGACAAAAAAGTTCAAACTCAAGCCCGGATTCAAAATGATTTCTGATGTGGGTGTGGGTATTTCACTCAATAGAAACTTTGCATACACACCATTAACTTTTAGCGATGAGCTTGAAGCGAAAGTTGGAGGCACGAACTTCGAACCATTCAATGGCTCATTTTATCTTTCAGGTCGCATACCACTTGGGCAATATCCTTTAGAGTTCGAAGGCGAAACTGTTTTTTATGGTGGCCCCTCTCCTCTTGGCATTCTCGATTTGTTTAGTAATGGACTAGATCAAGGTTTGTATCAGCAAGGTGTAAACGGAAAATTATTTTTCGATCATGCATTACTTTCTGTGTTTCCTACCGATTTAAGTATGGAGTTAGGCAGAGCCAGTTTACAGTTAAATGCTAATCCTAATAATCCTTTTCTCCGATTTGCTGGCGAATACGACATTGATCCATTGGCATTCTTTAGCAAGCTATTGGGCGAAAGTGCAGTACAATACTTCCCATCGATTGCGAGAACTGGGCAAATGTATGTGAGTGTTGGCAAGTTGGAAGATTGGGAGTTTTACATGATGAATGACATTCAACTGAGAATTGCCGGATTAGATAATCAATCATTAAGTAAATCTTATTTCCATTTTACACCCGAACAAATAGAAATCGGTGGCGAAACTAATTTACCCTTTGGCTTAGCTGGAATCGAAGTAAAAGGTTATTTACAAAATGATGGCTCATTTTTATTAAGTGGCAATGCCAATGTAGATGTTGATTTTGGTGATGGTGTTTCATTAAATGGAGATCTAACCTTAGAAATTTCTAACCAAGGAGCATTTTTAAGTGGCGATTTAACTTTACCGGGAGCAGTTGCTGGTATCTCTGTTAAAGGGCACATAACCAAAGATGAAATCTATTTAGAAGGTGAGGGTAATGTAAACATTACTTTTGGACCGAATGCGACTTTAGCTTCCAACCTACATGTAAAAGCTTCTAGCTCAGAAGGTATTTTTATTGATGGTTTCCTCAAAACACCAATGCAAGTGGCAGAGGTAGCAGTGAGTGGAGAAATCTCGGCAAGAGGTTTAGCATTATCTGGTATGATTAGCGGAAAACTTGATTATGGTCTGGCTGCACTTCAATCTAATCTTGCTTTAGATGCATCTACTTGGGGTGGTGCAAAACTGAGCGGAATGATAGATGTACCTCTCCAAATTATAGGAGGTGAACTAGAAGCTTATGGAGAAATCTTAACAGCGAATACATTTAAATTAGGTGCAAGTACAAGAGTAACATTAGGCTTTGAAGGTTTCGCTTCTGTCTCTCCAATGGTAAACTTTGCTTTCTCTCAAGACGAAATTGAAATAGCTGCAGAAGCAGAGTTTTGTGCCATTGAAGCTTGCGCTACTGCCGGACTTAAATTCAATCCAAATTGGGCAACAGGTGATGTAGAAATTTGTGTAACTCCTTTTGCTGTAGAACTTTGTCTGTAAACAATTAAAATACGATTTAATGGTATTCTCTTAAAATTTTCTAATTTTAGTTAGGTAAAGTTTTTTTAAGCCTTTCAGGTTATTTTTTGAGGGAATACCATAATCAATATGCTGCGAAGAAAACTCACAGTTGTTACCGTTTTTTCAACTATATTTTTGTTTTACTCCTACTGTATCGTAGCTCAAGACAAAAATTCCATTCAGCTTGCAGATAGTTTAATTCAAGAAGAAAATTACCAAGATGCTGTGGAGATTTTAGAGCATGAGCTAGAAAGTTCACCGAGCTTAGATCAGCAAATTTCAATATTAAACAAACTTGGTAATTGCAATTACAGTGATGGCAAATATGCGTTGGCAAAAACAAATCTTGAAAAAGCTTTTAAGCTGGCAAAAACTCAAGTAACACCAGAACTTTTTGCTTCCATCCAATTCGATTATGGAAAAGCATTAAGCAGAACTTCCAATTACCAAGAAGCCGAAAAACAACTCAAAACTGTTCTTGCATTTTGGAGGAAAAACGCAGACAAGTACAGTGAAGAAATTAGTAATTGTCTAGATGCACTTGGCGCAATGCATATGGCTTTGCATCAATTAAATGTTGCTGAAAAGTATTTGCTAGAAGCACTTGAAATTAGAGTAAACAAATTTGGTGAAAACCATCTATCTGTAGCCAGTATAAAAGTTACTTTGGGCAATGTTTATTCGCTTACTGGTGATTACGAAAAATCAGAACAAAACTTTTTAGATTGCCTTAAGATTAGAGAAGCTCAACTCACACAACCTCATATTTTATTGGGTTCCATCAATTATAACTTAGGTGTTTTAATGAGTAGAACCGGAAGAGTGGCAGAAGCAAATAATTATTTACACAAAGCACTCGAAACCTATATTTCATTATCACCAGAACATCCTCGAACTGGTGATGCTTATTTGGCTAATGGCCAACTCAAAGTAAACTTGGGTGATTACAAAACAGCGCATAGTTATTTTTTAAAAGGGCTCAATATCTTTAAAAATGCTTATGGAGAAAAGCAGGAAAGAGTTGGCACTATGTACAACCTCATTGCCAATATTTACAGGTTGCAAGGTGACTATGAGCAAGCTCGAAATTATGCAGAAAGAGGTTTAGAGATTACAAAATCTGTTGTTGGAGAAAATCACGATCGAGTGGCTTCTGGCTTAACGACTTTGGGAGATATTTCTGCCGATGCTCAAAATTACGATGCAGCATTAAATGCCTATCAACAAGCACTAAAAATTAGAGTAAATATCTACGGTGAAAACCATATTCGAACTGCCTTTATCTATTATTTAATTGGGCAAACTTATAGAGAAGCTGACAAGCCAAA
Source organism: Thalassovita sp. (assembly GCA_002729595.1). Taxonomy (GTDB): domain Bacteria; phylum Bacteroidota; class Bacteroidia; order Cytophagales; family Flammeovirgaceae; genus Chondrinema. The sequence goes on from PBYL01000283.1 coordinate 3,495, forward strand.
AGAAGGCATTTCTTATCTCGAAAAAGCCATAGCTGTCTATCGAAACAAAAACATGGAAGGCACTGAAGATATTTCCAATGTTTACGCAGCAATGGGATTGGCTTTACTTAATGACGGTGACCTAGACAATGCGAAAAAGTATATTCAATTAGATCATCAAATTTTGGAAAATACCTATGGAAATACTCACCCCTATCTAGCCGATAATTATCGAAGTATGGGTTTGTGGTATTTAGAAAAACATGAGCCAGATTCGGCTATTGCCATGTTTCACGAAGGGCTAAAAGCTATGTGTTTAGACTTTGATGCTTCGGATATTTTTGCACTCCCTCCACTTAGCGGTGTTTTAGACCAATATGAATATCTCGATATAATGACTAGAAAAGCCGATGTGCTTGCTAGTTTCGATAATCAAAAGTATCAACTAACAGCATTAGAATATTATCAAATTTGCACCAAACTCGCTGAGCAGATTAGAAACAAATACCAGAGTAAAGGCTCTAAGTTGTTTTTCCAACAAACAGTAAATCCAATTTTTAATAAAGGCTTTCAATTGGCCTATTCCTTATATAATCAAACAAAAAAGGATGTTTACCTTGAAGCTGCTTACGAATTTGCGGAGAAAAGCAAAGCGGGTTTACTTACAGCTTCTATTCAGAAAATCACAGAATATCCGATTGCAGGCATTCCAACGATACTTCGCGATCAGATAGATTCTTTGCAAGCAAAGATTAATGCAACAGAGCAATTGGTGAATGACGAATACCTCTGGCCCTCTGACAATAATGGAGAGCAGCTAAAAACTTTAAAGAAAGAGCAAATCGATATACAAAGTTCTTACGATTCACTCCTACTGATCACTAAAAATCAATATCCGAAATATTTTGAGTTTAATACAGAAACTCAGATTGCCAGTATTGCAGATATTCAACAAAACCTGCCAAATACTAAAACTACACTCATCGAATACTTTATTTCTGATAGTACACTTTATGCTTTTGCTATTAATAAAAATAAGGTGAGCATTTATGAAAATCCGTGGAATGCCGCTGCTGAGTCAGCCATTAAATATCTAAGACAGAAACCTGATGCTTTTCAATGGCTGCAAAATCCATCTGCACTTACAACGGAATATACCAAAAACAGCGAGTTACTTTTTAGAACTTTACTTACAGATGAAATCTTAAATTCGGAGAAATTAATTATTATTCCGCATGGAATACTTTCCTATTTGCCATTTGAGAGCTTATGTAAAAACAAAGTTGATGATTTTAAGGAAGCCAACTTTTTAGTTAAATCGGTGAGTATGAGTTATGCCTATTCGGCTACTTTGTGGCTCACAGCAAACACACAAACTGAAAATGAAGACGCTCAATTATTAGGCATTGCTCCCGATTACAGTGAGTTTCAAATTGCGAGTAATGATGTAAGTGGAGAATTAAATTTTAGAGGTGCACTCTCACCATTAGAGTTTAATGTTATCGAATTAGAAGAAATTGCTAATTATTTTCCTTCTAATATTTTAGATGGCGCATCAGCCACAGAAGAAAATTTTAAAGAGTTAGCACCTCATGCTAACATCCTACACATGGCCATGCATGCTTTGGTAAGTGATAGTTTGCCTTTAGAATCTAGTTTACTCTTTTCCTACAATTCTACAAGTAGTAAAGAAGATGGAAAACTGCATGCATACGAGTTATATAACATGAAATTACCTGCTTCGCTAGCTGTGCTTAACGCCTGCAATACAGGTTTTGGAAAATTACAAGCAGGAGAAGGTGCAATGAGTTTGGCTCATGCTTTTAGCTATGCAGGTTGTAATAGTATAATTATGAGTTTATGGCCTGCTGAAGACAAAGGAAGTGCAGATATTATTCAGTATTTCTATAAGTACTTGGCAGATGGTGAAGCGAAAGACAAAGCATTACAGCATGCTCAAATTGACTTCATTAACACTGCAGACCCAACACATGCTCACCCCTATTATTGGACTCACCTAGTGGCTGTAGGCGATATGTCACCACTAAAAAACAGGAATAATTCACTCAAGATTTTATCCTTTTTTCTATTATCAGTACCATTCGGAATTTATCTGTACAAGATCATTAAAATCAAATTTCATTGAGCAAGAAATCTATTGGCTGATTTCTTCACTACAGTCTGAAACATTACTTGTTAGAATGTAACACTTTTTCAAATACGCTTTACTATTTGACTATCATTATTGCTTTTTATTAGTCTTCCAAATTTATTTAATTCTAAAGCATCAGTTAACTGACATATTAAGATTTCTTCATATTTTAAATATTTGGCTCAATTACTTAAATCCCAAGATTTTACTCTCGTTTCTTTAGCTGTTCTGAGTAATTTTTTTATACCTTTTTAAAGAGGTTTATCAATTTCTATAAAGAATAAAATATAAAATTACTAAGTAATTAAAACTACAATAAACATCTGATTATCAAATCAATACAATTTTGAAATAATTTAAGTCCAATAATTAATAATATTAGTGCTAGTTTTGTGATTATATATATTATTAACGCTAAAACTATATGCATATCTTACCTAAGACTATTACTTATTTTGTAATAGTTATACTGGCTATATTGAATTTATCAAATCAAACATTTGCTCAGTGTAGCTCATGTGACTATACTTATTCTGCTCCAGGATCAACCTATATTAATTTAAATTCTAATAATAAAACCTATTGCATAACAGGCTCCGGAGAATACAGTGGTAGTGTCGTACTAGATGGAAGTAACACGATTTTGTGTATTGATGAAGATGTTATTTTCACAGGAAACATCACGATAAATAAATCTAATGCTACTGTAAATAATTATGGAACTGTGATAACAAACTCACTATCATTTAGTGGAACAGTTAACAATTACGGTAATATGCAAATAAATGGCACAGTAAACGTCCATTCTAGTGGTAATCTTAATAATTACAGTACTACTTATGGAGCTTTAGAAATCAATAGTAATCTTGTTATTGATAATGGAGCTGATATGACAATTCAAGGAACTGTTGTAATTAATGGTAATGTGAATGTTAATAATGGTGGAGAGGTAAACCTTGAAGGTGCTGGCCTAGATATATATGGAGATTTAACTGTCGATGGTAAAATATCCGGTAATGGTAGTTCAAGTGGCTGTAATGGAGTTTCTTATACTGGAACAGGTACTGTAAATAGTGGAGGTAAACTCACTGATTTGGATATATGCAAAACAAGCTCTCCTGCTGATACAGATGAAACTGGCTCAGGAGTATCACAATGTAATTGCTCAGCCTTACTTCCTGTTGAATATGTAAGTTTTACAGCTACTTATTTACCTTATGAAGAAACTACCAAGGTAAGTTGGGTTACTTCTAGTGAATCGCAAAATGATTACTTTGTAGTAGAGCGATCTTACGATGGCTATACATTTGATGAAATTGGCACCGTAAATTCTATTGCTACTTCTGAAGCAGAATATACCTATACTTTTTTTGATAAAACTGCGCTTAACGGCTTGGCTTATTTCAGATTAAAACAGGTGGATAAAGATGGTAAAAGTAGCTTATCTAAAGTAGTAGTAGTAAAGAACTATTCCGATTCTGACTTTAACATGGAGGTTACTCCTATTAGCGAACAAGTGCTTCAAATATCATTAAACCAGTCAGATTTTGATGGTACTGTTCGAGTATATGATATTATGGGAAAAACATTGTACAACAACTTTGTTGAATCATATACAAACAGTTTTGATATCAATATTAATAACCTTAGTGCGGGTAAAATGTATGTGATTATCTTGAGAAGTAGTAGCTATTCTATTTCGAAGAAAATTATAATCCCATAACAAAATAGCATTCATTTAAATGCTTAAAAGAAATCCCGACTTGAAATAATTTCAAGTCGGGATTTCTTATTTCTTATAAAACATGTTGAGCCAACACTTTTTGTAAATCATAGATGTTTACACTACTATTAAATTTCTTAACAATACTTGGCTCATCTTCGCTAGAAATCCAGATTTTAAGTTCAGCATCCAAATCAAAATGGCCAGAGGTTTCTATGCTAAACCTAGAAATACTTTTATAACCTATAGAAAGATATTCCCTTTTTTTGCCTGTAACACCTTGCTTGTTAATTAAGATGAGGCGCTTATTTGTGAAAATAAATAAGTCTCTAATTAACTTAAAGCCTAGTTCTACAGACTCATTATCACAAAGTAAATTACTATATTTCTCATTAAGTTCTTCTGGCTCTACCACTCCGGCATTGCCTAATAAACCTGAAAAAAGTCCCATATCAGTTAAATTTAAATATGTTTTAATGTGAAAACTCTGATTAAAATTATCAGCATGTCTTGCTACTTTTTAGTAACAATTTTGCCAATTTAATTACAGTTTATAGCAAATAATTTTTATCTAAAATACTTGCTATACCACTCATTATTAGAAGCAGCCTTGTATTCATTTTGTTTTAAAACAGCTTACTATTATTTAAACTCAATCTATAATAAGATACTCAATTGTAATTTTAAGCGATTCACTCTAACTTGAAATTCAAAATAAATCGCACAACTGAAATTATGAAAAAGTTTTTATTACCAGCCGCTGTAGCACTTAGTTGCACTTTTTCTGCCTGCAAACATGATACGCAATCACATGGCGAACATCATAAGGCAGAGCAAGATAGTAGCGCTCATTCTCATGGAAAAGCCAATGAATATATGCACCAAAGCAATTTGGATGAATTGGTGGAAAGATTCGAATCTCCCGAACGAGATGCTTACCAGCAGCCTCAAAAAGTGATGGAATATCTTGGTGATATTTCTAGTGAAAAAATAATGGATTTAGGCGCAGGTACTGGATATTTTACTTTTAAACTAGCTGATGCTGGTGCCGAAGTGATAGCAGCCGATGTTGATGATAAATTTCAGCAATACATCAAACATAAAAAGAAAGAGCTCAATTACTCCGACGATCAAATTAGCTTGCGAAAAATCCCTTATGATGATCCTTTACTCGAAACCGGTGAGGTCGACAAAGTTTTATTGGTAAATACTTATCACCATATTGAAAACAGAGTGGATTATTTTGCCAAAGTACTTAAAGGTTTAAGTGATGGTGGGGAGTTAATAATTATTGATTTTATTGAAGGAGATCTACCTGTTGGGCCACCAGCTGACCATAAAGTTGATAAATCTGATATTATTGAAGAATTAAAAAAAGCGGGCTTTACAAATTTTGATGTGAATGATGATTTATTAGAATATCAATTCATTATTAAAACGAATTAACGTTTGACCCAAAACTCCTCATTAAACCCATTTTAAAGCGAAATATTTAATTATCTCGCGGACTGACTAAGAGGAATTCAATTATAGCAAAACCTTTAAAATCCCTTTTAAAAAAGGGATTTTTATTTTTTCAGTTTTTTAATGTCTTTAATATTAGACTCGGCGGGCAATTCTTCCGGTTTAATATCTTGATCAGTAAGGTGTTTTCTTATAGCTTCATTCTGTTCTTCGTGCTCTTTTGAGATCGCATCTTCACCTTGCAAATCTTTTTTTATCACATGGTGATTACTCAACTCTGTTGCAAAATCTTTCCCTTTCAATAAAAGATTGTTCATGTAATCATCAGGACTTTCATCTTCTTCAATGCCATATTTCTCGTTGATGTCTGCTCCACCAAATAATGCTTTATCACCTGCATCTAAAACTCTGATAAATCCTTCTTCACCTACTCCCCTATCTTTTATATTTTCAAAGAATCTGTTTTGCGTTTCTTTCAACTTTTTATGAGCCGCTAAGCGCTTGTTATTTTTTTCATCGATAACATTGGCTCCTACCCTTGCCAACCATCGTCTAAACGGCTCTGCTTTGGGCGAAGGCACCGACTGAATTATTCTGAGTAAAGCTTCTTGGTTTGCACAATCTGTAGCATATTTTCTCCCATTCGGAACTGGCAATTTCAACTGTACACAAATTGTGGACAGTTCAATTCCTGTCCTTTTTTGTTCTCTTGTTTTAAGTGTACTCCAATAATTGCGTGGGTTGTTACTATCAGTTAAAACAGCAATTACATCCACTACAGAAAAATACCATTGTCCATTGTGTAAAATGGATCTGATTTGTTTAGACTCAAAAAGTTTAACTTCATCCATAACTCTAAACTACAAATAAAAAAATAATAGAAAATATTTACACAAGAAGAAAAGTAGAATTATCTACTTACCTTCATATCTATCGCAAAAGTCAGTAAGCACGCGATCAATTAAATGACCATGTCTATCGATACCTTCTTTTCTTGCAATCTTTTTAATTCTGTTATACAGTTCTGTTTTTATTTTAATAGAAGAATATTTGTCTTGTTTTTTATCTTCTTTCAGGTCGTTAAGAATAGAATCAACTTCACCTAAACCTCTTTTTTTGGCAACAGTTTTTTTACGAGCTACTTTAGTTTCTGGAGTTTTTTCTTCTTTCGCCTCAATCGTTTTTTCTACTTTTGGCTCAGGTTTTTCTTCAACAACAATTGTATTTACTGGCTCTTCTTCTTTTTCAACTGGCGAAGATTCCATCAGTTTTCTCTTATTAATTAGGTTGCCAACTAGATCAGATTTATTTCTTTTTGCCATTTTCTATTATTTTATTTTACCCAACAATTCATTAAAGTATAAATTAAACTCGTCTTCTTTTTCTTTTGGATCAACCAAATCATAGAATGTAGACTTGTCTCTTTTGTATCTTACAAGGTTAGAAATATGCGTATCAAAAAGTTCCATTCCGGCAATTCCTTGTAAAGCTTCTAGATGTTTATGCTCTAAACTTCTATCCTTTTTATTTACTACGCCAAAAACTTTTAGCTCAAAACCTTCTTTAATTTTATCTTCTCTTATAGGAGGAATAATTTCAAGAAAATCAATAGTAGATTGTATATCAAATGAAGAAGCAATAATCGGTACCACTATAAAATCTGAAACCGTCATAATTAATGGCACTTCTTCTCCTTCCATTTTACCGGGTGTATCTACCAATACATAATCGTATTTATTCTCGATTTGCTGAATTAGCTTATGAAATCGAAGTAAAGGAATGTCACTAGCATTCTTTTTAGACCAGCTAAAGCCAACTATTTCATAAAAGCTACTCTCACCTTGCTCCATCTCTTTTTCTTCCTCTCTGAGGCCTAAAATTGATGTTTGCAAATCGGCATCAATCACAAGCACCTTTTTCCCTGTTCTATGGTGCAAAGAAGACGCTGTAAGCAACAGTAAAGTAGATTTACCTACTCCACCTTTTCTGTTCATAAATGATATTATCGTTGCGCTCATTTTTGAATTTATAATTTATACTCTTTAATACTATTCTTTTATTCTACCTTTCTACTTTAACTCTATCACACCTTTACACTTGTGAAATATATACCTTTACCCTTATCCACTATTCTTAATTACTCTAATTCTATTTATAGAAATATCTATCACAAACCCTTACACACATCTACTTTCTATAAAACCACAATTCTCTTTACAGAATATTACACTTAACTTATTTTACACTTGTAGTGTTTACTACTTTCTCTTTATAGTAATTTATACAAATAGAAAATAATACAATACTATAAGTATAAACCTCTTCAATTCAACTTTATTACTTTTCTTTATATAGAAGAATAGAATTGAATAACTTAACACTTAGAGACAAAAACACTTGTATATATTCACACAAGTATAAATGTAATTTTGTAGAAAAACTACTATTCTATTAAGAAACTTTTCTACAATAGAAACTTCTTTATGTAGAAAGAAGAAATTACATTTTTACACTTTTCTACCTTTCTGCTTAAATAAGTAAACTGAATATATTTATTTGAGATGAAGAATTGGGTTATTCAAAAAAACCTAGTGCATAAAATTGATCGAATCGTTTTGCAGCATAAGCACCTAAATTGCTTTTAACTTTGCCATCACGATTATCCATTTTAATCTCATTAACTAATTTCCAAATACCAGTTTCTGCAGCAGCTCCAACTTCTGTCATAATTCTTTCAATCTGCCAGTCGTCTAGCTTTAGTTCTTCTAGCCTTTCAATTAGTCTTTTTTCTCTATCTGTTTTATCCGAAAACTTAGGGTTATTTTCAGAAGGCTTATTTTTAGGTTCTTGCTGAGTAGGGGTAGGGGAGTCGTTGCTCACTTCATCAGCTCCAGTTTCGTAATATGTAGCTGCACTATCGTCACTAAAAATGATCTTGAAGTATATTCCGACAATGGTACGTTTATGTTTAATTTTCTTGAAGGTGAACTCAATATCTGTATGCTCAGCAATCTCTTTTTGAGCAGGCTCAATTACACGCTTTTTAAAATCAAAAAAACGAGGATAAAGATCATCTTCAATACCAAGTACTTGCCTTAACTCCATCAAGTCAAACTTACGCTCTCCAATTCTTGCGTATTGTTTTAGTAACTCATAGATTCTAATGCTATAAGTACTTCTCAGTTTAATAACATGACGAAGCGGATACTTGGTAAAATTCTTTTTAATCTCAAAAATGAATGGAGCAATTAAAGAATCGAAAGAAAACTTAACCACACCAGACTTTTCTACCAAAGAGACTGTTCCCAACCAGTTCGCCATAATTAACTCTCCATCAGAATGGATGCTAATTGGCTTACTTTTGAGAAGCATGATAATTTCTGTGAAACAGGTGTAAGCATCGCCCCATTTAATTCCAGAGTCTTTGAGCACCTGCATAATTTCGTCAACATGAGTTTGGTATACATAACCCGGGTTCGAAGACTTTGAGTCGAGCTTCGAAATTAAGAACAACAATACTTTTTGTTCACGAGCACTAAGCTTATATTTAGCCTCAATGAGGCTATTCGCTTTAATTACTGCAGGTTGTCTGCGTGCTGCCGGATGTTCTACAATACTCATTTGCATGGTGCAATTTACTTATAGTAACGACGATCGCAAACAAAAGTCGTTATTTTTTCTAATAAATTCCAAAATTTTTTTTTGCCAATTGCAAGTTAGACAAAATTTTCCCGAAGTTGTCGTTCAATATCCCGAAATAGTCGTTGTTTCCCGAAATAGTCGTTGTTATTCCCCAAAGTTGTCGCGGTAAATGCCCGTTTATGTCGTTTCAACAACCCGAAAGTGTCTGTTTTAGTCCCGAATATGTCGTTTCCAAGCCCGTTTATGTCGTTTTTAGGATGTGTATATATATGATTATCTGATAGTTATGACCTTCTAAAAGTTTAAAAGAATATAAAAATAAAAAAACATTAAAAGTTTATATTAAATGCTGATTATGAGGATGTTTTGATGTAATTCTATTAAATAAATAATGCTTTTCCCGAAAATGTCGTCATTAATCATGTTTAAGGTTTATTTTAAATATAAAAATCTTAATATCAATTACTTACTTAAAGGTAATAAACTATTACTTTAAGTAAAAGAAGGATAGAAAACCACATTTTTTAGCGGAAATAGACTTATTTGAAAGAAAATGACTAATTAAAAAGCGACAAAATATTATAAAATTCTAAATAATAGCTTTAACCCGAAAGTGTCGTCTTATTTTCCCGAAAGTGTCGTCTTTTGTAAATTCCAGTTAAAAATTTTGTTTTAAGAGCAAATTGAAAAATTTAGTTTTTCCGATTAATGAAAAAAAAATAAAGAATGACATTTAATATGTAAATAGCTGAACCGACATAGATTAATGTAATAGCAAAATCAATATTTATATATTAATAAGTAGGTAAATGAGAAATTTGCTTAGCTAAAACCCGAATTTCTCACAGAGAAACCAAAGAGAAATGTATTAAAATGAATAGAATACAACGACACTTTCGGGAATGTATCTTTTTAATATTTTGTAAGAATAATCTGCTGTAGTTACTTACCAAATCAAAATTCTTGGAAGTGAAATTTGCCATACATTATAAGTATCTTTTTGCTACACCTCAATTATATAAATAGCCAATGAACTCTTGGAGTAAGAAGTAAAAAAACAACAACTTAACAAAGTGAATCAGAACAATTTGCCGATGAATTACAGCACTACATAAATATAATGTGACATAACAAGGATAGTCTTTACAAAAAAAGTAGCTGTAAATAGGATAATAGAATAATGGTAAACCTTTGAAATTAAGGGAAATTAAAAGAAAAATGGAGTTGATTAGATTCTAAAAAATAAATTGTTTAAGGGTGTTAGATTTTGTTAACATTAGAATTACCCCAATTTGGCTAATAAACAGTTTTTTTGGATAAAAACATTATTTGTATGGATTTTAGAAAGATTTCGCATTTAACATTTCTATTACTACTATCAATTCAATTTTTTGCAACAGCCCAAACCGAGAAGTTCGGTAAAATTGACAAAGATGTGTTAGAGATGAGTGTTTATGAAAAAGACTCTAGTGCATCAGCAGTAGTATTGTTTGACGTAGCCCGTACATTTTTCCAATTCAACACTGGTAAAGGGGATTTTGAGCTTGTATTTGAAAGACACAGACGTGTAAAAATTTTTAACAAAGACGGGTATAAATATGCCGATGCATATATACCAACTTACGACAAAGGAGCGCACGACGAAGAGGTATTTGCAATTAAAGGTTATACTTATGTGCTAGAAGATGGAAAAGTAGAAAAGTATAAACTTGAGAAGAGTGCAATTTTTAAAGAGCAAGAAAATAAATACTGGAACTCAACGAGATTTACCATGCCTAATGTTACAGAAGGTTGTGTGCTTGAGTACTCTTATAGAATTACATCAGACTTTTATACCTTCTTAAAAGATTGGCAATTTCAAGAGGAGATTCCAGTAATTTACAGTGAGTATGATGTAAAAGTGCCAGAGTATTATACTTATCAAAAAGTTACTGGTGGTTTTATGCCACTGCAATTAAAAAGTCAAAACAGTGTAAGTACAACTGTAGGTTCAGGAACATCAACATTAACTTATCAAGAAAACCAAGAAGTGTGGGTATTGGAACATGCTCCTGCTATTAAAGATGAAAGTTACATTACTACCATAGACGATTATGTAGTGAACATTAAATATCAGTTAGCTTCTTTTCAAATTCCAGGAAGAACATACGAAAACGTATTAGGTAGCTGGGAAAAAATTAATGAGCGATTACTGCTAGACGAACAGTTCGGAAGACAAGTAGGAAAAGGTGCATACTTAAAAGAATTTGCTGCACAGGTTTTAGCGAAAGCAAGTACAGATCAAGAAAAGATTATTTATGCTTATGAAATGATAAGACAATATATGTCTTGGAATGGTTCATCGGCTTTGTATGCGACAGATAATTTAAAAAATGCCTTTAATAATAGAAAAGGTAATGCAGCAGATATCAACCTTTTATTGACTTCACTTTTACAACAGTTAGATATCGATGCTTTTCCTATCGCATTAAGTACTAGATCTAACGGTAAACTGAATATGGCTTTGCCAATGATCGATAAATTAAATTATGTGATTTGTGGTGTGAATATGGGCGAAAGCACATTAATGCTAGATGCAACAGATAGAGATTTATTACCAGGTATGTTGCCTATTCGCTGTTTAAATTGGATGGGTAGAATAGTAGACAAAGACAGATCTCAATGGATTGATATTAGACCAAATGGAGGTTTAAATGGAACTACTAATGTATTCCTCCAAATGAAAGATGGAAAATTGACAGGAGATATCATGAGCTCTTATAAAGAGTATAGTTCAACCATGGTAAGAAAAGAAATTACTAAATCTGGTATTGATGAAATGGTCAAAGAAAGAAAAGAAGATCTTGAAGAGTATTTTATTATAAACGACCATAAAGTTTCTGATTTAGAAGAAGACAGAAAGAAAGTGGATTTCAGATATTCAGTAGAAGCTGTAGATGATATGGCAGATATATTCTACTTTAATCCATTTGTTGAGAAAATTATAGAAAGCAATCCCTTTACTCAAGAAAAAAGAGATTACCCGGTAGATTTTGCCTGTCCGATAAAGCAAAAGTTAACAGCTACTTTAATATTGCCAGAAGGATATGTGGTTGATGAAATTCCAGAACCTGCTGTGGTAGTATTGCCAGAAGAAGCTGGTAAATTCTCTTATCAAGTTGTAAGTACTGGACAAACAGTGCAGTTGCGTTGCTCATTTGAAATAAACAAGGTGATGTTTTTACCTAGTGAATACGATTACTTAAAACAATTCTTCAACTATGTAGTGGATAAGCAAAATGAAACTATTGTATTGAAGAAAAGAACCTAACAAATAAATAATAAGAAAATATGATAAAGGAGAGATTGCTGAGCTTATTTGCTCTAGTATTAATGTTTCCATTTTCAGGTCTGGCAGGAGATATAAAGTTTCCTGCCAGAGATATACCTGAAGAGTTAAAAGGAGATGCAGTGGCAGTTCTCAGGTTAGACGAAAGAGAATTCACTGTATTATCCCACGATAAAGGCATTCTAAAAAAGCACTGGGCATATACCGTATTAAAAAGCACAGGAGACGATTACGCTACTTTTGTTGAGAGATACGACAAATTAGTGAAGATCAGCAATATTAAAGGATACATGTATGATGCGAATGGCAAACTAATTAAGAAGTTGAAAAGCAGCGATATTATCGATCAAAGTAATATCTCAGGTTTTTCACTTTATGAAGATAATAGAATTAAAGTTGCCAATTTAGAACATCATTCATATCCATATACAGTTGAGTTCGAATGCGAGATTGAATATATAGGACTTTATTATTATCCAATTTGGAATCCGCAAAGGTCTAGAAAAATCTCTGTGCAAGATGCCAGCATTACAGTGAAAATGCCTCAAGATTTAGGTTTGAGATACCACGAAACCAATGTAGATGGTGTAAAGGTTTCTGACGAAGATGGATCAAAAGTATACAATTGGTCTGTAAGTAATTTGCCAGCTTATGAATATGAGCCATTTTCTGATCGGTTAGCTTATGAAAAAATGGTAATGCTTGCACCAACCAAGTTTGGTATTGAAGGTGAAACCGGAGAAATGAGCGACTGGCAAAGCTATGGTAAGTTTTATGCTAAGTTAAATTCTACTACACGAGATCTTTCAGAAAGTACCAAAAGCAAATTGAGAGACTTAACTGCCAATGCAAAATCTGAAAAAGAGAAGGTGGCCATCATTTACGATTACTTGCAGAGCAAAACAAGATATGTAAGTATTCAAGTTGGGATAGGGGGGATAAAACCTTTTCCAGCTTCGACTGTAGATGAGAAAGGATATGGAGATTGTAAAGCACTTTCTAACTATACCAAAGCAATGCTCGAAGCTGTTGGTATCGAATCTTATTATACTTTGGTTGGTGCTGATGACGACTTCTTTCCAGTAAAAAGAGATTTTCCTGCTGACTACTTTAACCACGTGATTTTGTGTGTGCCTTTGGAGCAAGATACAGTATGGTTAGAATGTACTAGCCAAACACAAGCTTTTGGTTATATGAGTGAGTTTACCGGAGATAGAGATGTATTAGCGATTACTCCAGAAGGCGGTAAGTTGTTGCATACACCTTCTTATACTAAAGATGTAAATTACACTAAAAGAAAAGCTATAGTTGATATAGATGAAAGTGGAAATGCAGCTATAGAAGTAAGTACAAAATACAGTACTTTACAAGAAGGTTCAAGATCTTGGATTTGCGAAAATTCTCAAGAAGATCAAAAGAAATGGTTATACGAACATATCGATTTGTCTAATATTTCCATTGAGGATTTTGAGCTAAAAAGAATCAAAAACTCTAATCCTTATGTAGATGAAAAGTTGAAAATTAAAGCGCCAAAGTTTTCTTCTGTAAGTGGGAAGCGGATTTTCATTAGCCCAAATATTTTATCGAAATGGGATTATATGCCCTCTAGTGATGATGACAGAGTAAGAGATGTACATTTGAGTAATCAGTTTGATTTTGTAGATACAGATACTATTGAATTTCACTTGCCAGAAAAATATCATATTGAGTATCAGCCAGAGCCAGTTACCATAGTAACTAAGTTTGGCAAGTACGAAATGAAGATTGAGGCAGACGAAAATGTAATCAGATATTTCAGAAGACTTGAAATGAATCCAGGTGATTACCCTTCAGACTCATATAACGATTTGAGGGAGTTCTTTAAGGATATAACTAAAAACGACAAAGTAAAAGTGGTTTTGGTAAACAACACCTGATTCATACAATTTGACTAGTCCTAAATAAGGGATACAGATTTTAAGATAAAATTAAGTAGCATCGGGAATAGACTCGGTGCTATTTTTCTTTCTATAGATTCTAATCTTGACTTTGTTTTGTTGATGCATAAATGCTGGAGTGTTCATCCAACAGCTCCAATGGGGTCGATCATGGTTGTAAATATAAATACTTTGTTTTATAAGTTTGTTTATTAGCTCTATATCTGATGTAGTAATTCCTAAGATAAATTCATGTTTCAATATTCCATTTACCCTTTCGGCTATAGCATTTTGATATGGATCGTAGCTTTCCGTCATGCTGCAAATAATCTCAGTGTTATGGAGTAGCTGCTGATAAGCATCGCAGCAGTACTGAAGCCCTCTGTCAGAA
>PBYL01000284.1 GCA_002729595.1 Thalassovita sp.
CAATTAAATTCTGATTGCTGATTTGTACAACTGAATGATGCAACTACCAGAATTACACATAAAAACAGATTAAAAACTTTTTTGGATATTGACATATCTAAGTTTTATAAATCAGTAACCAAACTCATTAAATTCGACTTTGCTTTCGTAGCGCTTAAAGGTGATAATTTTGAGGTTGTATGCATCGATTCGCCAATCGGTGGCGGCATCCATTTCGGTGATGAGCTTTTTATCTTCTCCGTTCTTTTTAAAACTCCAAAGTTTACTCCTATCCGAAGTTTCATTTTTTTGGCAAATGATTACCCGATTAACTGGCTCTCGTTTCTCTATATCGCTGGTATTTATAACCTTACTACTCATTCTGTTATAGCTGATTCGCTTATCTTCTTCGCAATACTTATTTTCATATAGAAAATGAGTAATCACTTCATCATCTTTAACAGCATCAAAAAAATAAGAGGTCTTATCATTTGCAATGTCGTAAATCGCCATATTGCTAACTTTAGAGTAATCTGCTTCCAATTCTTTTTTGTTTGAGATTAAACCTTTACTCTTTTTGGGCCTGTGCATTGAGAGGTAAAAGAGGTTAAACTGGCGTTCTAATTCTTCTGTAATATTATTGTCTCTAAATTTTGAATAGCTCATAGGTTGATGAATGGTTAAAATATCTCCTAAACTAACAGAAAAAGATGATTAATTTAAGAATCTTTAAAAATGGGTGATTACTACTCCTCAGTCAATTCAACTTTTCTAGCATCTAAATCTGCTACAATTGCTACTTTTCCCCAAGGCATTTCTTTGGCTGTTGATATTATTTCCCAATTAGTAGTTTCCAATTGTTTTATTAAAATATCCAGATTTTTAACAGTAAAACCAAGTCGAGTTTGGTCTAATAAATTATTGCTCGTATTGAAGTTTTCAGCCCGAATAATAGATTTTGGTAGTGGATAAATCTCGAAAACCAAATCATCAATTTCGGCAGCATAGTGAAATGGTCCTTTACCATGTTGATGGTAGTCAAAAGAAATCCCGAAACACTCATATTGCTTTTTGAGCATTTCGGGACTTTCCGTTTTTATTACTAATAAGTTAAGTTTCATCTAGTCTTTATACTTTCATTTGTTTTTTGAGCAACTGGGCATTTACTGCAACAATTACAGTACTTAAACTCATTAGCACTGCTCCCACTACCGGGCTCAGAATAATTCCCAGTGGCGCTAATACACCAGCCGCTAATGGTATTGCAATAATATTATAACCTGCAGACCAAAACAGGTTTTGCACCATCTTTTTATAAGTGGCTGAGCCAAAAAGAATGAGAGCTGCAATATCTTTTGGATTGCTGTTAACCAAAACAATATCGGCAGTGGCTGCCGCTACATCAGTTCCTGAACCGACTGCAATTCCTATATTAGCTTGCGCCAATGCTGGTGCATCGTTTACACCATCGCCAGTCATGGCAACTACTTCTTTTTTGCCCTGTAAGTCTTTAATAATTTGCTGCTTATCTTCCGGCAGAACTTCCGCATAATAGCCATCTAATTGCAATTTATCACTCACTGCTTTGGCTGTCTTTTCATTATCTCCGGTAGCCATCAACACTTTAATACCTTGCTCTTTTAGCGTTTTAACCGCATCAAAAGCATCTTCTCTTATTTCATCAGCCAAAGCGATATATCCTTTTAGCTCATCATTTACCAATAAGAAAACAACGGTTTCTACTTCGTCTTGAAAAGCTCCTTCGGGTAAATCGATATTTTGTTCTTTCAAATATCCTGGACTTACAATATTTACCTTTTTATCATTGAGCTTACCTTCTACACCCTTACCTGTAATATTTTCGAAATCTTTAGACTCCTCAAATTTTAAATCTAGCTCATCTGCTTTTTTAAGAATCCCAGTTGCAATTGGGTGTTCTGAATTAGCCTCTAATGCGGTGGCAGTTTTTAAGATTTCTTCTTTAGAGTAATCTTCTGATACTGATTCGAATCGAGTTACTCCAAATTCGCCTTTGGTAAGTGTGCCGGTTTTATCGAATATAATGGTGGATATATTTCTAGAATTTTCAAAAGCTGTTCTGTTTCTTATAAGCAAACCTTTTTTTGCTGAAACTGCGGTAGAAATTGCCACGACTAAAGGTATTGCCAAACCCAAAGCATGCGGACAAGAAATGATCATTACCGTAACCATTCTTTCTAAAGAGTATTCGAACTCTTTACCGATAGCAGACCAAACGATTAGCGTGATTATACCCGAACCCAAAGCCACATAAAATAACCAACCAGCCGCTTTATTGGCAAAGTTCTGCGTCTTAGAATTGGCTTCTTGTGCCTCGCTCACCATTTTGACCACTTTATTGAGGTAAGAGTCATCACCTGTATGGCGTACTGTTACTTTTAAAGAACCTTTGTCATTTACAGAACCACCTATTAACTCATCGCCTTCTTTTTTGGCAACTGGTTTCGATTCTCCAGTAAGCATTGATTCATTTACATGGCTTTTGCCCTCTTTCACTTCTCCATCAGCCGGAATTTTCTCTCCGGGTTTTACCAGAATTATATCACCTTCTTTTAAATCTTTAATGTTTACATCTTCTGTTTCTCCATTTTCTTTAATTAAATGAGCTGTAGATGGCATCAACTTAGCCAATTCCTGTAAAGCATTTGAGGCACCCATTACAGATTTCATCTCAATCCAGTGGCCGAGCAACATAATATCTATTAAGCTCACCAACTCCCAAAAGAAAATCTTTCCTTCTAAACCAAATACTACTGCGGTGCTATAAAAATAAGCTACTGAAATTGCCAGTGCGATTAAAGTCATCATGCCGGGAGCTTTGTCTTTTATCTCATCTTTAAGCCCTTTTAAAAATGGCCAACCACCATAAAAGAACACAATAGTAGACAAAGCAAATTGCACGTAGCGATCTCCATTAAACCTAAATTCAAAGTTTAATAATTCTTGAATCATCGGTGCCATTACCACTATAGGAAGGGTAATGAGCATAGATATCCAGAAGCGTTTCTTAAAATCTTCGATCATGTGGGCATGGTGCTCATGATGATCATGTCCGGCATGATTGTGTTCACCATGCTGATGGTTTCCATGAGCATGATTCATTTCACTATGTTCATCATCCTTTTTATGATGATGCATGTGGGTATGACTAGTATTTTCTGAGGAAGTTGAATGTTGATGATTTTCATGTTCGGTATGATGGTGCTCCATTTCATCAGTGTGCCCCTCATGAACATGATCTTTTATATGATTATGATTTGCCATAAGTTTCAGATCTTCATTATTAAATGAGCATACTAAACTTTAAAAATGTTTAGCTGCTATATTATATTAACATGAAGCAAAACATATGGTTATTTATTAACCTATAAAATGGCGATTTTCTGTTTTTTGAGGTATGTATTATCTCACAGCTTCTTTTTGCTCAGAATTTTTATTAAAGCGTTTCAACAAATTTTGCAAAAACACTTTGTTAGCAATCAGATCGCGCATTTCACATTCGAAAGATTTATTATTAGCAAGGTTAGGAAAAGCTAGTTTCCCTTTAGACAAGGAATAAGAAAGTGTAAGCGGAATGTAGTTTATAAAGAGGATAATCATTTGCAGATTATCTTTTTGTACCGGCTTAAAACCAGCCTTTTTAGCAGTTCTTTCATTAATGATGTACGATGTTGCTTTTACTTTACAATGGGTTTTATCGCTATTCTCATACTCATTAATCAGGTTTAATATTCCCTCTAAATAGCTTTGCAAGATAAACTTGGTTCTTTCGGCTGCATTTTGTTTGCGGTTTAACACAAAATAATAGTCGAACAAAGTACCTCCATGCAAATTGATCTCTGCATCATTTTTTTTCTCAACAATTAACAGAGGGGAATAATAGATAAGGTGGCCGCTTTTCTTGCCAGATGGCACATCTACAAAAGAAGCAAGACTCATTAATACTATTGGGCAAAATACGATAAGTAAATACCAGCCTTGCCACCAAGAAAGAAAGAAGATAATTGCGAAAAGAAAGACTATTAACCCAACTACCTTCCACATAAACCATTTTTGTTCTGCTTCTGATTTGAGGAAAAACTTATGGTTTAGTTGATTCATGCTACAAATAAAAAAGGTTCTTTATATTACACTGCAAAGGTATAATATATTGAACCCTTATGAAAAATGATTTTATTTAATTAGAATGGAGCAGTCAAAGAAACATTATCTGGTAACCTTAACGTTGGTAGCAGTTGGTCCTTTTTCTCTCATTTCGATTTCGTAGGTAACCATGTTATTTTCCTTAATGTTACCATCAACATTATTAATATGCACAAAAACACTCTCCTTAGTCGAGCTGTCTTTTATAAAGCCATAGCCTTTAGATTCGTTAAAAAAGGTAACTACACCTTTTCTTGGACCGTCATCTTCTGGTAAAGCGTCTTGCTTTGGAATATTAATTTCAATGTCTTCTTTCTTGATTTCCCTTTTTTTGTTAGGGTCCGGAGGAGTAGAGGTAAGATTTCCGAATTCGTCAACGTAAGCAATCATGTCTTCCAGTTTGCCACTGGTTTCATTATCTTTTTTTGCTAATCTCTTTTTTTCTTTCTCTTTTCTTTTTTTCTCTTTTCTGTTTGTAACTTCTTTTTTGCTAAATGTTTCTTGTGATCTACCCATAGATGAATTTTTACTTTTTTTTAAGATTACGGACTAGTAATTGATCGTTTTTGGTGATAAAATTCTAAGACTCCAATTTTTGAAGTCTGCCCTAGCTTAACAAATAATTCTAAATGAGCACTTTATGATAAAAGTGATACAGTTGCCTACCTACATTAACAAACTAAACTCAATACAGTTTGCACTGTAAGTTTAATCTGAGGGTAAATTTATGGCGGGAATTACCTGTAATTTACTATTATCAATTTAATGAAAAAATGAAATTTCTCCAAAAAATTATATTCTAAATATATAACTGCAAACGTACTGTTTTTTTATCTTAGAACAGTAAAACATTTGAGTTAATATTCTGCTGGTATAAATAAGATGTAGCTATTTGCAATACTAATGTAGTATAATTTTTCTAATTATATCACTACTAGATGCTAATATTTTTAGTGCGTAAAAAACTTTGTTATAAAAAAAGAACAACACAAAGGTTGTCCTTTTAATTTCATTTAATCAAAATTTATATAATCTATTGCACAGCTAACTCAGCCCTCTTTTTATGTGTAAACCATTTGTAAAGAACTGGTACGAGTAAAAGTGTGAGCAATGTTGAAGATATCATCCCTCCTATGATCGTCCAGCCAAGTGGGCTCCATAAATTACTATTGGTGAGTGTAAGTGGTAACAAGCCCAATATTGTAGTTAAAGTTGTAAGTAAAATGGGTGTAAATCTGGTTTTAGCAGCTTTTATAATCGCATCTTCTATTTGCATCCCGCTCTCTACCAATTGGTTTGAATAATCTACTAGTATGATTGATGTATTTATAACAATCCCCACAAGGCTAGTAAAGCCAACAAAAGCAAAAAATGAGAAAGACCAGCCTGTTATAAATAGAAATACGATAGAACCGGTAAAAGCCAATGGAATCGCAGAGAAAACGATAAAGGGCTGTCTGAATGATTTAAACTGTAAAACCAAAACAGCGAATATCGCAATGAGTGCTCCAACTAATATTTGTCCTAAACTACCGAAAGATTCCTGCTGATTTTCATATTCCCCTGCTACATAATAACTATAACCTTCTGGAAACTTGTAGTTGTTGAGCTGATCTATTACACTCAGAGTAACTTCATTAATGTTATATCCTTCAGTAACATCAGCTAAGACATTGGCATTTCTGGTTAAGTTGAAGTGGAATATTTGAGAAGCTCCAGCCTGAAACTCTAAAGAAGCCAACTGATTTAATGGAATCATTTGTCCAGTTCTATTAGGCACATAGATTTTATTAAAGTCTTCGATACCCGGTTTTTCATCAAAAGGTAAGCGAACTACTAAATTGTATTTATCACCATTATCAAAACTAACTTCGCTCACAGTCACACCAGTTAAGCCAGCTCTAATAGCCATATCAATATCCGCAAGAGAAACTCCGCTAATACCTGCTTTGTCTTTGTTGATGTTTACTTTAATATCCGTCTTACTGATTGATAAAGGATTATCTATATTGATAGTTCCTGGAGTTTCTTCAATCAATTTTTCAACATCAGCAGCGATGCGTTTTAATGTATCCATCTCATCGCCCAGAATTTTTATGGTAATTGGGGCTTCGTAATCTGGCCCATTCTTCAATTCAGAAATGGTCACTTTTGCACCAGAATAGGTTTCAGCTTTTTCACGCAGATAAGAAATCAATTCATAGAACTTATCATTCTCCCACTCTTTTAAATTGATTAATAACTGCGCATGAGATTTTTTAAACTGAATCGGCACTCTATTATAATATACTCTCGGATTTCCACTCCCCACATTGGCAGCATAACTCACTACATAATCCATCGAATCGATGAGCGATTCCACATACATGGCAGCTTCATCTGTTCTATCTAGATTGGTTCCGTTTGGTGTGTTGATGTCTACTAAAATGAGTGGTTTATCTGCTGTTGGGAACAAGCTCACTCCTACCAATGGGAACAAAGCAAAACTTCCTAAAAAAGTTAAAACGGCTACTGCGACAATTAACCAAGGTCTTTTTAAAGAGAAAATCAATAATTTGCCGTAAACCTTTTCTACCAATTTATCTAATAGTGTATCTACCCATTTCATCTGCATTTTGGAGCCTGCTTTTAAAAACTTACCTGCTACCAATGGTGTGAAAGTTAATGCGAGTACTAATGAAGCTGTTAAACTAAAAACCACGATCAGCGGTAAGGTTTGCAAAAACTCACCAGTAGCATTTTCGATTTGAGTGATAGGGAAAAAAGATAAAACTGTGGTAACCGTAGAGCTAATAATCGCCCAGCCTACTTCGGCAGTTCCTTTTATGGCCGCGTCTTTTAAGCTTGCTCCTTCTTTGAGATAGCGCATGATATTTTCCACCACTACAATTCCATTATCCACCAATAAACCCAGTGCGATTACTAAACCTGCAATGGAAATTTGCTGC
>PBYL01000285.1 GCA_002729595.1 Thalassovita sp.
TTATTAACAAACAAAAAAACTACACAATGAGAATTACCACACTGTTTTTTTTATTATTCACAGTATTTCAGGTACAGGCACAAAGCGGGAAGAAAGTGATGTCTGTAATCGATTTTTTAAATGTTCCCGGAGTTTCAAACCCACAGCTTTCTCCTGATGGGAGTGAGTTGGTTTATGTATTTTCTGAAAGTGACTGGGATGCCAACAAACAAGTTGGGCATATCTGGAAAGTAGGTATCGATGGAAGCAACAGCTACCAGTTTACCTATGGAGATGGTGGCGAAGGTAGCCCTGCTTGGTCGCCAGATGGCAAATGGATTAGCTTTATAGCAAAAAGAGGAGACAATGAAGCTAGCCAGCTTTACCTTATTCGTGCAAATGGTGGAGAAGGAAAACAACTGAGCACGCATAAAACTGGTGTTTCAAATTACACTTGGGCTCCAGATGGTAAGTCGATTTATTTTGTGGCAACAGACACATTATCTTCTGATGAAGAAACTGCCAAAAAAGAAAATGACGATGTTTACCTCTACGATGAAAACTACAAGCAAAAACATCTTTGGAAAATTACCTTAGAAGATGAAAAAGAAGAGCAAATTACTTCTGGCGATTATTCTATTTTGAGCTACGATCTTTCTGCCGATGGTAAAAAAATCGTGTTTCATAAAGGTGTAAATCCATTGTACGACTTCTATCCTAAAAGCAATGTTTGGGTAATGGATAGCAATGGAGAAAATGCGGTACAATTAACAGATAATGATGTAGCAGAAAGTGGAGCTAAAATCTCTCCTGATGGTTCGCAAGTGTTATTTACTGCATTTACCAACAAAGATTTCGAATTATATTATAATGATAAACTATTTGTTCTTCCTGCTGATGGAAGTAGCAAAGCAATAGTGCCAATCAAAGATTTCCCTTATGAAGTTTCTACTGCTGAGTGGGCTGCAGATGGCAAATCGATCTTTTTAATTGCAAATATGGGTAGCCAAACTCAATTATGGCAGTTCCAACTAAGCAACAAAAAGCTTACTCAGTTAACCAAAGGAAATCACTCTGTAGGTGGTTGGGATTATGAGCCAAAATTAGGCAAGCATGTAATGACAGTAAGTACCATGGAAAACCCAGGTGATGTGTTTAAACTGGAAAATGGTTCACTTACTCAGGTTACTCATCAGTACGATTATTTAGTAGAAGAATATTATTTACCAAAGCAAGAGCTTATTACTTGGAAAGGTAAAGATGGCGTAAAAGTAGAAGGTTTAGTTTACTACCCACACGATTACCAAAAAGGTAAAAAATATCCATTGGTAGTGCAGACACATGGTGGACCTGCTTCGTCAGATAAGTTTGGCTTTTCAAGAAGTTTTACAAAATACAATCCGGTATTAACAGGTAAGGGCTATGTAGTGTTGCAACCAAACTATAGAGGTAGTACAGGTTATGGAGACGATTTTCTTCGCGATATGGTAGGTAGCTACTTTCACCAATCTCACCTAGATGTAATGGCAGGTGTGGATTATTTGATTAAAGAAGGTGTAGTTGATGGAGATAAAATGATTAAAATGGGATGGAGTGCCGGTGGCCACATGACAAACAAGATTATCACTTTTACAGATCGTTTTAAAGCAGCTTCTTCGGGTGCTGGTGCTATTAACTGGATTGGCATGTATGCACAAAGTGATGTAAGAACTTACAGAACTCCTTGGTTTGGTGGTACTCCTTGGCAAAAAGATGCACCAATTGATAAATACTGGGATCATTCTCCACTAAAAGATATTAGCAAAGTTACTACACCAACATTGGTAGTTGTAGGTGAAAGCGACCCAAGAGTGCCGCTACCTCAGTCTTTGGAGTTGTATCGTGCTTTAAGAAGTAATGGTGTTCCAACACATTTATTAGTTGCGCCTAGAGAACCACACGGCTGGCAAGAATTAAGACACCGTTTGTACAAGATTAATATGGAATTAGATTGGTTTGCTAAATATGCACTAGACCAAACTTTCGAATGGGAAAAAGTGCCAGAAAAAGCTGATTGATGAAACCCTTAGCCTTGTGTGGCTGAAAAGAATATTATACAAGTTAAATTGAATTGAGTATTAAATTGCAGGCAAACGCAGTATAAACACTGTTTTGCCTGCAATTTTTTTATGCGTAAATTAGAAAATGCTACTGAATGAATTTCCAGATTTATCGTGGATAAGAAAGCAATCCAAAAGTAATTTTGAAGACCAACGAGGTGTAAAAAATATTTTGCTACCAGAGAAAGGTTGGCCAGATGTTATTTTAAATACAAAGTCTTTTGGTGCAGAACGAAATGGTATACTGGCTCCCTTTAGCATTTTTATGAATCTAAAAGGAAACAGTAAAGTAGTAGCAGATGGCAAGCAAGTAGAAATTACCGAAAATACTTTTTGTGTTGTAAACAAAGGGCAGAATTATGATTTAACCATTCCAGAAAATACTTCTCCCACCCACACATTTAATATACACTTTAGCGAAAAGCTGTTTTCAGAAACCTTGTATACACTTAGAAATTCGCAGAGTAATTTATTAGATAATCCTAAAATATATCAGCCGGTAGATCATCATGTATTTGTGAGGTCGAGTTGGAAAGATGCAAAGCAGACGCATTTAATCAGGCAAATTCTACAATTGCAAGCGCAAGCAACAGACAATGTTTTGGAAGAAGAAGCCATGCTGTTAAGCGCTTTTTTAGAAAATATACTAGAACAAACAGATAAAGAATATAAGGGTTTTCAAAGTATATCTTCTCAATCTAAAGCGACTAGAGAAGAATTAGCCAAAAGACTATCTGTAGCGACAGATTATATGCATGCAAACTTTTATAAAAATATTTCTGTGGACGAGTTGAGTGCCATAGCTTGCCTTTCTAAATTCCATTTTATCAGAACTTTTAAAGCTGCTTTTTTCTGTAGTCCACATCAATATATCATGAACTTGAGAATCCAAAAAGCAGAAGACTTACTTAAATATTCTAATAAAGAAATTGCCGAAATAGCTTTGGCAG
The DNA here is from genome assembly GCA_002729595.1 of Thalassovita sp. Lineage (GTDB taxonomy): Bacteria > Bacteroidota > Bacteroidia > Cytophagales > Flammeovirgaceae > Chondrinema. The sequence goes on from PBYL01000285.1 coordinate 3,029, forward strand.
TTGGCTTTGAAGAACCTAATTCGTTTTACAAATTCTTTAAAAAATACCGTAATTCTTCCCCTTTAGCTTATAGAAAAAGCAAATAGCAATTTTGGATAGTCGTCAGTAAGCATCATCCATTAATATTGAAATAAAAAAGCTATGGTTTTAATAGGTTTCTATCTCTTGTCTGCAATTATGTTTTTTACAGTGTTTATGCTGTTTAAACTCACAAATGCACCACAAAAATTTTATATCCGATATGGTTTGGGCTTTCTGTTATGGTTGCTTTATATAACTATTATATCAGCATCCGGAATACTCAGTAATTTTAGTTTGCCACCAAGACTGCCTTTGTTAATAGTAATTCCGGCAATTGTTTTTATCATTTACATTACTTCTACCGATGTGTTTAAAAAGCTCATGCAGCATATTCCATTGCATGTAATTATTTACATACAGTCATTTCGCATAGGAGTAGAGTTTTTAATATATGGTGCTTTTATCAATGGTGTTTTTCCAGAAAGAGCAACTTTCGAAGGTATTAATTACGATATTTTGGTGGGTATTTCCGCTTTAATAGTGGCTTTTCTAGTACAAAAAAACAAGATTGGAACACAGGCAATATTTATTTGGAATGTAGTATCATTGGCGATTCTAACTGTTACCGTTTATGCCTTTATTTCATCGTATTACTTTAGCGATTTTCTGGAAGTCAATCAAAAACTAGCATTCATCAAAATGCCTTATATATTGCTGCCATCGGTTTTACTTCCCTTTGCCATATTTTACCATGTAGTTTCTATTAGGCAGTTAGTGTTGAAAACCAAAATGACAAAAGCATCTTGATTTCTAGATAAACTTATAACACAATGCAAAATTTATATCCCTTATTGACTTTCTCAGCGCAACAGGCTAACTTATTGTAACAGATTTTTTTACTGATTACGATGGAAAATAAAACCATTTATCTGCTTCTTGGCCAAAAAGGCAGTGGAAAAACTTTTATAGGTTATTTGTTTGAAAAGCATTTCCAGATAAAATTTATTAGAGTAGAAGATTGGGCAAAACAGATTAAAAAAGATAGGCAGATTGATAATGAGTCTTATTTGGCAGAAGTATTCTCAGCCATTGAAAAAGGAATTAGAACAACGTTAACCGAGTGCGATCAATTAGTTTTTGAGTCAACCGGACTTACTATCTATTTCGATCAAATGCTTTCTAATCTGAAGCGAGATTACAAAGTTGTTACAATTCAGATTCTAGCTGATCCAAATCTGTGTTTAAACAGGGTAAAAACCAGAAATCAATCTATTCACATTAATGTTTCAGATGATCAAGTAAATGCGATTAATACGCAAGTGCTTCAAAAGCAATTCGAAACAGATTTTATTATAGACAACAACCAGCAAACAGAAGGTGCTATTAAAACTATGATAGCTGAAATCTTAGAGGCTATTAATTGAGTGTTTGTTAGCCGCATAAAATACCCCAAAATTGACTATTTACTAATTTATTGGTATTCTTGATTATCGATTTATTAAAGCCTATCTCATCAAATATTAAAGAATGACCAGAAAACTAATTATTACGAGCTGCTTTTTGCTTTGTGTGTTTTCATGTTTTAGTCAGAATCGTACTAAAAAGCAAAAAGAATATGCGACTATAGGTTCATCTTCAATTCAGTATTTTGCTAAGAAGAAAAGCCTTAATAAAAATGTGATATATGTTAATGGAGGCATTATACCCTTGTGGGAAGCTTATAACATCAATTATGAAAGAATGGTGGTAAATCTCAAAGGTGATTTTGTGAATAGCCTTTGGGTAAGAGCCGGAGCAGGTGGTTGGGGTTTGCATACAGAAAAAGGCGGGCATGTATTAACGACTTTTATGATGCTTTTAGGGTCAAAAAATAGTCATGTTGAGTTGAGTGCCGGAGTAACTCTGTTGGAAGAGGCACTTTCTGGTAGCAGTAATAATGATTTATTATTTCAAAACTCCAATAGTTATTCTAGTGATGAGAATCCTCTCTATCCGGCGGGTGGTGTTTCATATAGGTATCAGAAACCAGAAGGCCACTTTATTTTTAGAACCGGAGTTACTTTTCCAGAGCATTTGCATTTCAGTTTTGGCTATGCTTTTTAATACTTAGTTACTTAAAACTAACCGGAATTTATTCTCTCTACCTTTACTGCTAACTTTGTTTAGTAACAAAAGTGGAATTGCATGTTAGTAAAGATAACTCAAATAGCACCAGAAGATACTTGGCATTTGCGCCATACTGTAATGTGGCCAGATAAACCTGAGTCATATGTAAAGCTAGAAGAAGACAAACAAGGTACTCACTATGGTTTATGGCAAGGTGAAGAGCTTATCGGTGTTGTTTCTTTATTTTATAAAAATGGCAAGGCTCAGTTTAGAAAACTGGCAGTTAAAGTCTCCGAGCAAGGTAAAGGTTATGGCTCTAAGTTACTGGCTCACCTAATGCAAGAAGTTACGCATCAAAACACTTCTCAAAATCAAAATATTCAATCTATTTGGTGTAATGCCCGATCAGACAAAACTACTTTTTATAAGAAATTCGGTATGCTCGAAACCGACAAAACCTTTAACAAAGGCGGAATCGACTATGTAATTATGGAGAAGCTTTTAAGTTGATTTAATGATGAGTGACACAACTGAAAATAACTTGGATGCATGGAAACAATTTAGCCACTTATTTACTAGAAAAACTGTAGCACCTAAAACAGTGCTGCTTAATGAGGGTGAAGTTTCTAAAAATGCTTATTTCTTAGAGAAAGGCTGCCTTAGGCTTTGGTTTAACCACGATGGAAAAGATATTACTTTCCAGTTCTTTTTTGAAGGAGAAGGCGTTTCTTCGATTGAAAGCTTTAAAACCGGTGAGCCAAGTTTATTTACTATTGAAACCATAGAAGTATGTGAGCTAATAGTTATCAGAAAAAATGATTTTCAAACTATTATTGATTCGTCACCAGCCATAAAGAAAGAAATAGAACATCATATTTTTAAGCGCTTGATGTATTACCAAAAGCTATTTCTGGGCAGAATTAGAGATAATCCAGAAAAGAGATATCATGAATTATTAGAAAATTATCCTCACATTTTACAGAGAGTGCCACAGCATTATATCGCTTCTTATTTGGGTATTACACCAGTTTCGTTAAGTAGAATTAGAAATAGGAGATAATGCATTTCTTTACAATTGTTATTGCCCACCACTGAGTTGCCCACGGATATTTGTGTTAAAAAAAAGACACAAATGAAAACACTCATAGTATTCAACCATCCCTATGAAAAAAGTTACTGCAATAGTATTTTAAACTCAGTAACAGCCGGTTTAAAAAAAGCTCAACACGAAATTGATCTAATTTACTTGGATAAAGAAGATTTTAATCCGGTAATGACGGCGACAGACCTACAAGCTTTTGTAAAGCGCAAACCTGTAGATACCAAAGTAATCGAGTATAAAAGCAGGTTAGAAAAGGCAGATCATTTAGTATTTATTTTCCCAATCTGGTGGGAGTTAATGCCAGCACTTACCAAAGGTTTTATAGATAAAGTGATTTTCCCTGGTGTTGCTTACGACTATGCCGACAATGGAAATATAATGATTCCACTCTTAAATATTAAAAGCGTAACGGTAATTACCACAATGAACACCCCCAGTGTTTTATATCGGTTTATTTTTGGTAATGCGATAAGAAAAGCATTGCTTACTGGTACTTTCTGGAAGATAGGTTATAAAAAAAGAAAGTGGATTAACTTGAGTATGGTAAAATCTGCTTCTGATGAGAAAAGAAAAAAATGGTTGACAAACATCGAAAATAGATTTGCTGCAATAGCATAAGTAATTTGTTATTTGAGAAAAGGAGTTAGGTGAAATTACCTAACTCCAATTCTTTTTTCAATCTCTTGTGGCAGCGGATAAACTCGCTCGTTAGGCAGCAAGCGTTTGGCTTCTTTGTGTTTGCCTTGCGTTTTAAGTTGATGTATTTTTCTGGTAAGCGGAGTGTAATCGGCAATTTCTTCAATCCATTCATTATTGAACTCCTCAATCAAAAATCGGCTAATGCCCACTTGTATCGAGCGCTCTTGTAGTTTACCACCTCTTAAAGTTCTTTCGGGGTCCCATTGTATGTGGACTTTTGCTTCGTTAAATAGGCTTTCCCATTCAATGCCATTGGCATAAATTTCTTTATCTGGATGCGTTAAAACGCCCAAAGACAAAGCTTTTTCCCAACAAGCTCTTTTAATTTTAATGGCTAAAATATATTCCTGATTAGCTTTTAAGCCCCAATTGCTTCTTTCCATCAACCATAAATAAGAGGGTTTTATCCATGTCATCCGGTTAAAGGAAAAAGGCTTCTCGAAGCGATTATTTTTAATAGCAGGCAATGCAATGGTTTTGTTATATGCCTGATACACTGTAATTGTATTTTGGTTATACTCAGCTCTTATTTCTTGTAATCTTCCCAATGTGTTGTTTTAATTTATAGTGTTATCGCGAAGCAGAATAAAAATTTTTGTGGGAATATCTACTGTTGATTTATCAATAATCTTATTGATTGTTTTTCATCACAAGCATTTGATTTCCACCTTTTTGAAACTCGTAGTTTACCTGCTCAATTTTCACTTCATACATTTCAGAAAAATGCTTGACTATCGGTTCCAATACTTTCGATTTTTCGGCATTTAGATTAAGAAGTGGAAAAATGCGGACTTCCTTGCAAATTCTCATCATTTCTGTAAGAGATTTCAAATGAAATTCTAATCCTAATTTTTCATATAAGATTAAAAAATGTGAGCTTAATCCGAGTTCAAACTCTTTGTCTTTAAACTGAGTCTTTTCAGGAAGCTGATGCGTAACATACCTTCCTTCAAGAAGTCCTGAGTCAAAATCTTCTAGAAATTGGTGCATAGCTTGAGTTCTCAA
>PBYL01000286.1 GCA_002729595.1 Thalassovita sp.
AAAACCTCCGATCTACTCAAATGCCTAATCTCAGTTGCAATTCTTTCTATTGCCGTTTTTACAGTTTCTCCTTTCAATAAATATCCTCTGTTCAGAATCTGCTGACTCTCTTCGTTCAACCACCAAAGTCTTTCCATTTGTATATTATAAATTATATTTTGCTTGTTGAAATATTGTCTGTTCTTTGTTATGAGTCTATCTAAAGCTCATTAAAATAAATCGTCTGCGGTAATACTTTTGTCGTGCTTCGTATAGTCTACAGGACGCTTAGCGAAGAAATCGTCTAAACTGTTTGCAAAAATTTCTTCTTCGAACCAAGCCATTTTTTGATACTCCGATTCTGTAACTGAATACATTTTAGGTAAGCCAATTTGCTTTAAACTATCGTCTACTCTGTATTTCATAAAGTTGAGTAGGTTTTCTTTTTTGATAGATTCTACTTCTCCATCTGCAAAAATCCAATCTAAAATTTCAGCTTCTATATTGATAGATGATGAAACAATATCTTGTATCTTACCCTGCATTTCTTCATCAAAAAACTCAGGAAATTCTTCCTTGATTTTGTTTACAATGAAAATACCAGCATTGGCGTGAATTTGCTCATCTACTGAAGTCCAAGCGATGATGTTACTCACGTTTTTCATCAAGCCTTTAAAGCGTTGGAAAGATAAAATAATGGCAAACTGGCTAAATAGAGACACATTTTCAATCAAGATTGAAAACATAATTAGTGAGAGCAAATAAGCCTTATTATCTTGAGATTTTGCCGTAGAAAGTGCATCTGAAAGATAATTTACCCTCTTTTTAATCACTGGAGTTTCCATTAATTTTTCAAACTCACCACTGTAACCCAACACCTCAAGCAATCTTGAATAAGCTTCTGAATGTCTGAACTCGCATTCTGCAAATGTGCTCCCTAAACCATTAAATTCTGGCTTTGGTAAATGCTGATAAAGATTACCCCAAAAAGTTTTTACTGCTACTTCAATTTGAGCAATGGCTAACAAGCTTTTTTTAATTGCTTCTTTCTCGTTTTTTTCTAGATGTGAATGAAAATCTTGAATATCAGCGGTAAAATCAATTTCTGAGTGTACCCAAAAAGATTTGTTTATAGCTTCTGTAAAATCCAGAATTTCTGCGTATTCGAATGGTTTGTAGTTAATTCTCTTATCAAAGATGCTCATTTTACTTTTTTTAACTGATTAAAATTTTAAGCATCAAAAAGTAAAATGTGGAGAAAGCAATCCCTATAAAGAAGATAAGCAGATACTATCCCCTTTCAGACATTTACTTTTGATGCGAAAGTAAAGCCACGTAGTGAAGGAAGGTAATCTGGCTTATAAAAGACTTGCTTTTACTTACAGTTGCGCAACAGCTCGCGATTTACACACGATTCCCCTCTTTTATTACAAGACGTGTAATACCTTACTACTTAGATTTTACAGGTGCAAAGCTAGCTATTAAATTTTTTAAGCAAAGGTTTTAAATGAAATTCTGTAATTGCATCTTCGGATTGATAATTTATATTGCGGTTTTTAAAGTATGCTAATTTTCATTGCTAATTCGTAAGATTGACTTGGTAATTATTAGCCTATTCAATCGTATTTTCACAAATCTTCTAAATATTTTTCTACTTTACTCTTATTGTAAAAGTCTTGATAATCTTCGATGTGAAGTATGTCGTAAATGGCTTTTTCCTTATCTCCAATTTGTTTGTAATAGGCTTTGCAAATCATATATCCAGCCCAATAACCTGCATTTCTAGGATGTTTTTCGCTCTCTTGCTGCCAAGGACTCCATATACTTTTATCCATATCTTCTTTAAAATCTTTCCAGATTTCAAGTTCTCGCCCTTTAAAAGCTGCATAATCTCCATCGGTTTCACCGCTAATTAATTTGGCGATAAACTCTGCGGATCCTTCTCTGATACTTTTCCAAAGTAATGTGTTGCCTTTCTTCATTTTACTTTGGTTAAAGTGGACTAGTTCGTGAGCAACTGTTACAGGAATATGGCTTCGCTCCATACTGATTCTGAGAATATCTTTATTCCAATTTTCTGTGTCTAAATCATCTGTGCGACTTAATATTTCTGTACCAATGAGTAAACCATTTTTTGAAATTGTTCCATTAGAACTAAATCGACCTATAACAAAATATACATCTGGGAAAACCCCCGTAGGATACAAGTTTTCGAATACTTTAAAATGATCAAAAATCTGATTCTCCAAATCATAAATATCGCTTACATTCTTTCTAATAGACTGATAAAAATCTCTATAATGAATGACAAAATCTGAAAACTTTTCTGTCGACTGTATCTTAGATTTATAAAAATCTTTTAAGCCCTTTGAGCCAACTGAAAAATAATATTCTTTAAAAATTTCTTCTGCTCTTGCAGTATCTTCTAAAGCTAAATCAAAGGCTTTGTAAAAGTTATCGATGCCTGAAGTGATGATTTGGGAGTTCTCTGGTAGATCAGCAACATTATTTCTAAATAAAAAAGAAGAACAGGCTTGAAGAAATATAAAAGGTAAAAAAATACAAAAGTAGTTTATAGCTTTTCTTGGTTGAATCATAAAATCAAATTCACAAAATTGAAGTAAATAATTGATTTTGCTAAGATATAAACTACAATTAAAAGTATGGTTTTAACGCGTATTTTGATTGAAAAAACTATTTTTCGGCAGTTCTAATTCTCTGGTTGGCTAATTCCATTGTGCCTATAAATGAAGCTTTTTCAATCTCTATCATTTCTTTTGTTCTCCTACTAATCGGTAACATCCACAATGCTTTTTCATCTCTCCAAATGTAGAAAAATTGGATATTTTCATCTTGCATAATTTGCTTAGTTTTAAGAGATAATTGCTCTTTATCAAACTCATTTGGCAGATTTGGGTAAACCAGACTTGCATAAATTACCACAGAATCTACATCTGTTGAATCAGTTTGAGGAATATTATAATTTAATGTATCTCGATTTAAAATCTTATACTCAAATGATGAATAATCTACATTAGCTAATTCTGAATTTTGACTATAAGCTGAACTACATACTAGAGTAAAGAGAACTAAGAATAATTTTTTCATAGCAAATAATTAAAGGTTCTGTTCTCTTTATCATTGATATTTGTTGAAAAGGTAAGCTGATGTTAAGACACTTTTACAAGTGAAACAATACACCAAATTGATTAAGTATGCTTTGGTAAAGATACTGTAAATGTAGTACCTTCATTTTCTATACTATTTACTTTAATATTTCCATTATTCATCTCGGCAAATTCAAAAGCTAGCCTTAAGCCTAAACCCATCCCTTTTTCACCATTGGTACCTCCTGTGCTTTTCTTTTCTTTTAATTTGAATAGATTAGCTATTTTCTCAGCAGGTATTCCTACACCTGTATCAATCACTTTTAATTTAACATCTTTTCCAGAACCTTCTCCTTTAATAGTTATTAATCCACCTTTTGCCGTGAATTTAATAGCATTGCTTATTAAGTTTCTGATTACCGTCTGTACGCTGTTTTTATCTGCTAAAACCTTAACTGAATTTGGTATATCTACCTTCACTTTTAAATCTTTGGCTCTAAAAAGATCATGAAAGATGTCTACAATCTCATCAACCAATGGTTTCAATTCTAAATTTTCTGGGTGATGTGGAAACTGACCTTGCTGATTAACAGCCCAAGAAAGTAAATTGTCTAGAAGAAAAGATAGCTTTTTGGCAGATTTATCTATATGCATAACTAGCTCGTCAAGCTCGCCATAGCTTTTATCTTCCATATACATTTTCATTAAATCAATCAAACCTTTAATACCACCGACTGGCCCTCTTAAATCATGAGAAATGATTGAAAAAAAGCGGTCTTTTGTGTTGTTTAATTGATCCAATTCATCACGTTGGGCTTCTAGTCTTTCGTTTTGCGCTAAAAGTAATCGATTGGTTTTTATCTTATTCTTATTGCTTTTAAACAGCATGATCGAAATGATTATTACCAAAACAAAAACAACAGTAAATGCAACACCGATAATTGTACGTATTTTTTTCTCATTTTCTAGAGAATCTACTTCCGCTTGTTTCTGAGATACTTCGAACTCAGTTCGTAAATCTGCCAATTGTTGCATCGTCTCTGCATTGTTAAGGCTGTCTTTATATTTGATATATTCTTGCTGAAAATAGAAAGCATTTTTATAATCTTTTGCTTCGTCGTAGAATTCAGAAAGTTTTAAACTAGCATCTCTAATTTGTTCTTTGAGGCCTTCTTCTACACCTATTTGATAACTTTTATGAGCATAATCAAAAGCATGATCTAAATCTCCACGCTCCCTATAAATATCAGCCATATAAGTATTATAAACTGCAATAGGATATCTATCTCCTAACTCTTGCAAAATATCGCTAGCTTGTAAGAGATATGATTCTGCCAATTGGTATTTACCTTGTTCGGCATAAACAAGACCTATATTTCCAAGGTTATAAGCATTGCCTATTTTAAAATTAAGCTGATCGAATAATTGTCCAGACTCTTCAAAATAGATTAATGCTGTATCTAAAATATGGTTTACTCGATATAGCTCACCTGTATTCATTAGGCTTTTAGCCAAGTTAGTGGAGTCGTTAACTTCTCTCAGCTTAGAAATTCCCTGATTGTAATAAATTAAAGCAGTCGAATAGTTTTCTTCTACTCGATAAACTGTAGCAATAGCACTCAATGCAATCGCTTCTTGCTTCTTGTTATTCTTTTTTATAGCCAATTCTGCACCATGAATAAATGCTTTAAGCGCTTCTTCTAAGTTACCTTTCTTTTTATGTATATGACCTAAATCTATGGTGGATAGATAAAGCCAGTTTAAATTCTGAGATTTGCTAGCTAATTGGTAGGCTTCAGTTGCATATTGTAATCTAATATCTGGCTTTAAAGTAGCATCTTTAAAAATCTTTCTTAGGGTTTCAAATTTGATAGAATCACTTAAATCTGAGTTAGATTCAAGTACATTTACTAGACTATCAAATTTTTGATTGTGTTGGGTAAAGCTCTCTGAGTAAATAAAAATAAGGCCTATTAGTAAATAGACCTTTGCAAAGAATTTCAATAAATTAAGAATCACCATCTCCGTCATCTTTTACTTCCAATTCCGGATCATCAGTATATTCTTCTCCATTGATAGAATAGGAAATATTATATCCTTCAGAACCTTTTGATGTTTCACTGATCATTCCTTCCCAATACTTTCCTTCAGCATTTTCGGCTGGATCAGTGCTAAAGATATCTTGACTTGTATGCTTTTTGAAAACATTATCAATTTGATCTATACCACTGTTTTTTGCGAGTTTCCAAACTACCTTTTCGCCATTTACTACTGCTGTGGTAATACTAGAATCTCCACAGTTTCCTACAGTATCAAATAAAAATAACTTGTTGCTTTCTGTTTGTTTTTTTAAAAAGATAGTTACCATTTAATGTGTACTTTGTTAAGGTTGAATAATGGAAAGCAGCTCTAAATTTAGGCTACTAAATTGTATTATTAAAATTTTTGATTGGATAAATCTGCAATTAAAACTTACAAAAAGTGGCCATATTGCATAAATTTCAACTTTTGCTAGTCTTTATAGCTTTCGCTAAAAAATGCTAATATTTTATTAGAATTGAAGTGGGTCATCATCAACACCTCTACACATTTTGAATGTGAAAAATTATACTTTAGTTACTAAAGTAATTTTCGGAAATGTATTGAACGCCATAAATAAAAAAGGCTCAATCTAGGATTGAGCCTTTCAAAACAAATCTTTATTTTAATTGATAGCTTAAGCTTTAGTGGAAATATTAAAAGCATCCATTTTATGGTCTTTCTTAAAATGCTTAAAATCTTTTTCTACCCTTTTAGCCGCTTGTTTAGCAAATCGCCTCATATCATCAATAAATACTTGCGGGAAAAATGAAGCTAATATCTTTTCTTCAGCATTGCCTTCCATTATACCAGTATCTTCGTCTGACCGAGCATGGGTTTGAGATAGCGTTTTACCACAAATAAATGCGTAGTCAACAAAATCCTTAAAGCCCAAATCTTCTAAATCTATTTCATTTTTAAACCTGCTTCTTTCTCTAATAATATATTCCTTATCTTCATAGTAGGCAAAGCCATAAAAACGATCGCCACCGACCAAATGTGTATTGTGAGCTTGCACTATATGTTGGGCACTTTCAATTTCTTTTTCGACTTTCTCAGGAATTAATCCTTTTAAGGCTGAAGGTCTAGCTTGTTTCATTTCTAAAATCACATCTTGCTCTACATCATCACCTAAACCTTTAATTAATATCCAGAACCTGTTAAGACCTAAACTTGCAGTACCACTACCTTTACGCACCGCAACATCTAATACCTTAAAGTAATTATCATCTTTAATTGCAATCTCATTTTCTTTCACATATTCATCAATCACTTTTTGAAAGTTCTCCACCTCTTTGGTTAAAGGCACAACCTTTTTCGATATAAGGAAACATTCTTTATCCAAATCGATACTCTTAGCTAAAAAATCTCTTTTAGATTTTATCGATTTTTTAAGTAGTTTTTTGATGAGTTTTGGACTGTTATCTATTCTATACTGATGCCATTTCTCTCTATCATCTTTAGCAAATTCTTCTAAACCTTCAATGTATCCTTTTACAAATGAAGTTGTGATTTTATCTCTTTTCTTCTTCTTAAATCCATTTGCTTTGGCTGCCAAATAGAATCCTGTTACACCTCTTTTAATATCATAGGTGAAAGGTGCAAAATATGCTTCGTCAAAATCATTCACGCTAAAGAAAGGCACATCATTTTCATTTGGCATTACACCAAAGTTTTCAGGGTGTACATCTCCAATTGTAAAAACAATAGGGTAACAATTGTCTTCTCCAGAATAATCTCTATAAAAAATAAGACTAGTACCTCTAAAAAACTTAAATGATGAATCAGAAAGTTTATCAAACTTTTCTTTAGCAGATTCAGGATTGTTTTCTATACGAAAGCGATGGTCTTCGCGAAGTGTATCTCTTACATACAATCTACGCTCTTCTTTATTTAGCAATTTGGGATTAGTGAGTATTTTCCCTTTTGCTTTTTGCTGAGCAAATTCGGCAAATTGCTCCTTCTTATCTATATCAAAATAATTTTGGACATTTATGATCATTTGGTTGTTAATATAAGGTTTAAAAACTTGTGTTCCAGTTTAATATAGACAAGAAAATAGGTGTGATTGTTTAAAAAATAATATGGTTTAACAATGTGTATATTAGATTAATTAGAGGTTTTAATGTTTTAGATATAAAAAAAGCAGTCTTAAATAGACTGCTTTCGAATTATAAATTTAATATCGTTATTTATGCATTTTGTTTAGCAGAAAGTATTCTTTGAACAATGAGCTTTGGATGCTTTTTGAGTTTTAATACCTCTGCTATAGACATTTTGGAACTTGTCATGCCTATATATTTAAAATTCGGTGATATAGATAGCAAAATTTTAGATGTAATAATCGCAATAGCAACTATAAAGGCATATAAAGACAAATGGTAAAAAACATTTGCAGCAGCTAATGCTTCAGGACTATCTAATACATCATCTATTATCAAATACATTTCATCAAAAAGTAATCCTTGAAGACAGGACATTATACTCCAGTGAAGAATATAAATTGGATATGAATGTTGACCTACATAAACAAAAATACTTAACTTCTTTGGTAGTGTTTGTAGACTTAAAAACACTGAGATTGTCATCATATAAAGCAATGGCAAGAACTCTATAGAAGGAAATTCAAAATAAATGAAGTTTAGAACCTTGTGATCACCAAAGAATTTAGCATAAAAAAGCAGTGAACTAACAAATATAAATGAGAAAATTATAAAATTAGACCAAGATTCTTTAAATGGTTTATGAATCCAAATTCTATGAATAACTACTATTAATGGCGCTAAGAAGAATAAAATAATTATACCAAGTGTAACATAATTTTGAAATGCCATGTTAGCTATTTCTTCATTAAATACTGATATAAGAGTGGAGGTAGTTAACAGAAAAAAGAAAAATATGCGTCCTTTTGTTGTATTTTCTATCAAATTGAATTTTAGGAAAATAGACATTCCGACATTAACAACAAATATCACTGGTAAAAACCATAAGTGGACGTAATTTGCTGGATAAATAAAAAATGTTTGATTCCATAAACTCTCAAAGTAATTCTCAAAAATATAGGCTTGTGCCTCTAAAATGAAATATGGAAGTAATACTAGTAAAACCCGTCTTTTAAGAAATGTGAAAGAGAATGGTTTTAAAAATATACAAGATACCGCAATAAATAATGGCATCCGTAAAATTGCAATTGAATTGGAGAAAACTTCTGAACCAGCTGGATTGTTATGAAGCATTATTACTAAAATAATTAATACTCCTTTTAAAATGTCTACACTCTTATCCCTAACCTTCATTTGTGGATTAATCATTGAGAAATAAAATAAAAAAATAAATTAACCATTTTTAGGTAATTCTAAATCGGAAAAATTTATTGATTATTGTTGTAATGTAAGTACCCAAATTTACGGACAATACTTGGTAATAGATTGATTATTTTTGTCAAGGTTTGTTAATTAAATCTTGGTAGCAAAATAAATTGATACCAATTTCCCAACATCAAATATATTGCCATAAATTGATAAAAAAAAGGGTAGATATTACATCCACCCTCCTCCCAATGATTTATAAAGATCTACTATACTTTGGAGTTGTTCTCTTTTTAATGTGATATAATCAAGTTCTGCATTCAATACACGCCCCTGAGAGTTGATTACTTCTAAATAAGTTGCATAACCCACCGAGAACATAGTGTTAGAATTATCTATAGAACGCCTTTGAACAGAGACTTCTTTTTCTTTAAGTGCGATCTGCTCATTTAGTGTTTTGTAACTATTTAGAGTACTAATTACTTCTAAATAACTCGTTAAAACAGTTTCTTGATAATCTAAATAAGCTATTCTTTGATTAGCCCTAGCAGTTTCCATAGCAGACTTTAACTGTCTTCTATTGAATATAGGTGCTGTTAAACCTGCTCCTAATCTATATGCTGTAGATTCTGGGTTAAGAAATAGTTTACTTAACTCAAATGCATTGAATCCTGCCATTCCAAACAAGGTGATTGAAGGGAAAAATGCTGATCTAGCCACTTTTACATTTGCTTTACTTGCAATTAAATTGCTTTCTGCCATCCTTACATCTGGCCTTAGTTGAAGAAGATCTGCTGGAACTCCAATTTTTAATACTTCTGGTTCAAAACTAACTTCTTCTAAAGTAGCTCTCTGGATTGAGTCTTCTGGAAAAACACCTAACAGCTTACTCATAGACATTTCAGCTAGGTAAATTTGCCTATTCTTCTCGATCAATAAAGATTGGGTGTTTAATAATAAAGCCTCAAACTGATCTACAGCCAATTGATTTTCTTTCCCCGCACCTTTTAAATCTTTGGTAAGTTCGAAAGCTAACTGCTGATTTTCTATGTTTTGTTCTAAAACTTTTATTTCTTCATCAAGACTGATTATTTCATAATACAAATCAGCAACTTCTGAAATTAACCAAGTTTTTACACTATTTGCCATTTCTTGGGAAGCTAACCATTTTGCTTGGGCAGCTTTCTTTTTATTTGCATACTTACCCCATACATCTAACTCCCAATTGAATTTTGCTCCAATTATAAAATCGGTATAAGGGTCTGGCATTTTCTTATCTGCAGGAACTGACTCAGAAAGGTTTGTATCATTATTACCCACATCATTCATGGTATAGTCACCATACTTTTCTACACTTGACTCAGCAAAAGCATTAATTTCTGGTAACTGACCTAACTTCGCACTTAAAAAACCAGCATTAGCGATTTTAATCCTTTCTAAAGTTCTAAGAACTTCTTGATTATTTTGTAAGGCCTGATTAATAAGTGATTTTAATTGCTCATCTTCAAAGAATAACTCCCAGTGTTTTTTAGCAAAACTTTCACTACTATCTATTGCTGTATTTTTATAAGCTGTAGGAATACTAATTTCAGGAGTATCTTCTACCATTAAAGTAGATTTACAACCTGAGAGCCACATAACGGCCATCAGGAATGTATATGTCAAAATGGATTTATCTATAATATTTTTATTAAACTTCATTGTGCGCCAACTTCTGTGTTTTATATTCTTTTTTGTTACTAGCGTATGATGACAGTGTCTCGAATACTACATACAATCCGGGAATTAAGATTACTCCGAATAATGTACCTATTAGCATTCCACCTGCAGCAGCTGTACCAATAGTTCTATTACCAATTGCACCTGCACCTGAGGCTATAGTTAGTGGAATAAGACCACATATAAAGGCAAAAGATGTCATTAAAATAGGTCGAAGTCTTTCTACTCCACCTTTAATGGCAGATTGAATAATTCCTACACCTTTATTCCTATTTTGAATGGCGATTTCAATTATCAGAATAGCATTTTTACCTAATAAACCGATAAGCATAACCAGTGAAACCTGAGCAAAAATGTTATTTTCTAAGCCTAATAATTTTAAGAAAAGGAAAGAACCAAACACACCAACTGGTAATGATAATATGATTGCCATTGGTAAAAAGAGATTTTCATATTGTGCTGCCAAAATCAGATAGACAAATAGCAAACATATCATGAAAATATAGACAGCCTGGTTTCCAGACTCAATCTCTTCTCTTGTCATACCTGACCAGTCTATCTGATAACCTCTTGGTAAGACTTTTAATGCTGTTTCTTCTACTGCTTTAATGGCATCACCACTACTATATCCATCCGCAGCTTCACCATTAATCATTGCAGAAGTAAACATATTATATCTTGTCAACTGCTCTGGACCAAACACACGCTCTAAGTGTACAAAGTTTGAATAAGGCACCATATCTCCCGATTCACTCTTGGCATACATGTCTAACATAGATTCTGGGTGTGTTCTATAACTTGGATCAGCCTGAACCATTACCTTATACATCTGACCATAACGAATAAAGTTAGATGCATAAAAACTACCTATATAGCTTTGGAGTGTCTGCATTGCATCGTCAACTGCAATACCTAACTTTGCAGCTTTGTCGTGGTCTACATGCAGAATATATTGAGGGAAATTAGGGTTGAAGTTTGTAAATACTTCTTGTAACTCATCTCTTTCATTCAATGCTTTTACAAACTCATCTGTAGTTCGAGCTGTCAATTCTAGGTTAGTTCCTGTTTTATCTAACAACCTCAATTCGAAACCACTGGCATTACCAAAACCCGGAACTGTTGGTGGAGAGAAGAATTGAATTTCAGCATCAGAAATGTGAGAAATTTTTTCTTGGTATTTCTGGATTAGCTCTGGTACAGAAGCATCTCTTCCTTCCCAGTTTACTAAGTTAATCATACCCATACCATAAGAAGCACCTGCTGTTTCTGTTAACAAGCTGTATCCAGCCAAAGTTGAAACAGTTTCTACTTCATCATATGGTAATAATGCTTCTTGTACTTGGTCTAGTACCACTTTGGTTCTTTCAACTGTTGCTCCCGGAGGTGTAGTTACGTTTACGTAAATCATCCCTTGATCTTCTGTCGGAATAAAACCTGTTGGCAATACATAAGAGATTCCGTAAGTACCAAAAAAGAAAGCAGCAAGCATGATAAAAGTTAGAGACTTTCTACCTACAATTTTCTTTAAAAGATTTGCATATTTAAATGAAAGATTATCATACCATCTATTAAAACCATCAAAGAATTTCTGAATAAAACTCTTCTTACCTTCATTGTGATGTGGTGGTTTCAACATAATGCTACAGAGAGCAGGAGAAAGTGTAAGTGCATTTATACCTGAAATCACAATTGCAATTGCCAGCGTTAATGAGAACTGTCTGTAGAAAATACCTACTGGACCAGACATAAAACTTACTGGCACAAACACTGCCGACATTACCAAAGTAATCGCAGCAATAGCACCACCAATTTCTTTCATGGCTTCGATGGTAGCTTCTTTGGCTCCCATGTGGTGTTCGTGCATCTTCACATGGACAGCTTCCACCACGACTATGGCGTTATCTACCACAATACCAATGGCAAGTACAAGCGCAAAAAGTGTCAACAAGTTGATGGAGAAACCAAATTGCTGCATAAAGAAGAATGTACCTACTAGTGATACTGGAACAGCAATCGCTGGAATTAATGTTGATCTAAAATCTTGAAGGAAAATGTAAACTACAATAGATACAAGTATAAATGCTTCTAATAATGTTCTTAATACCTCATGAATAGACGCATCCAAAAATCTCGATACATCATAAGATACATTGTAATTCATCCCCGGAGGAAAAGATGTTTGCTCTAACTCAGCCATCTTTGCCTTAATATTGCTAATAACTTCCTTCGCATTAGAACCTGGTCGCTGTTTAATCATGATAGAAGCAGAAGGCTTTCCATCCGTAACAGATACCATGTTATAATCTTCAGAATCAAACTCTACTGTTGCCACATCTTTTACCTTAAGTAAAGATCCATCTGGCATAGCTTTGATGGTAATATTTCTGTAGTCGTCTTCAGCATTAAATTTACCTGTATACCTCAATACATACTGAAGCATTTGTGGAGATTTATCAGAGCTAATACCTGATTTACCGGGAGCTGCCTCTACATTTTGCCTGTTAATGGCATCAATTACGTCTTGGGGAGAAAGATTATAAGCAACAAGTCTGTTTGGGTTTAACCAGATTCGCATGGCATAATCTCTGGAACCCATAATCTCAGCGAAACCTACTCCATCAATACGTTTTAATTCTTTAAGAATATTGATGTCGGCAAAGTTGTACACAAATGTTTCATCTTGTGTACTATCACTACTCATTAGGTTGAGGTAAAGTAGCATACTATTTACCTCCTTCTCCGTCATTACACCAGCTCTAATTACTTCTTCGGGTAGTTCATCTACCACCATGGCAACCCGGTTCTGTACGTTTACCGCTGCTTGATCCGGGTCTGTTCCCACTTTAAATACAACAGTAATAACTGTTACACCATCGTTGGTATTTACCGAAGACATGTAAGTCATCCCCGGTACACCATTGATTGCACGCTCTAGAGGTGTTGCCACACTCTTTGCTAACACCTCTGCGTTTGCTCCGGTATACTGTGCAGTAACAGTCACCGACGGAGGCACGATTTCAGGAAATTGGGTAATTGGTAATGATGTAAGTGCTAGTATACCTACGATTGTGATTAATACTGATATTACAGCTGATAAAATTGGTCGTTTTATAAACAGTTCAAACATGATAGATAATTCGATTCAGTGTTTTGGTTACGTTTAACAAGGTTGTCATATGCCTCTTCTTCGGTAATCGGTGTAGGTTCAACTTTTACACCATCGCGTACCTGTTGAATTCCTTCGAAAATGATACGGTCACCGGGCTTAAAGTTGTCAACTACGTAGTAAACATCGAATCTTTTTATTGGTCTGAAACTCTCTACTTTAACTTCGTTTTCACTGTTTAATAAGTATACATAATTGTAATCTTGCACCTCGAAAGTAGACTTTTGAGGGATTAAGAAAACGTCCTTCATTTCATTTGTCATCTCAATTTTACCAGTAGCACCGTGTTTTAGAAGTCCGTTTGGATTAGGGAATCTTACTCTAAATGCAATAGAACCAGTACCTCTTTCGAAATCTGCTTCCATTGTTTCTAATACTCCTTTATGACGATAATATTTACCATCAGAAAGAATAAGACTTAGTTCTTTAATTGCTGTTTCAGCATTGTCTCCTTGCTGAATTTTTTCACGCATGTATCTTAAGTATTCATTCTCATTAACTTTGTAATAAGCGAATACTTCTGAGATGTCTGTAATGTTGGTCATTAAATCACCAGCAGTAACCAAACTACCAGTTTTAAAAGGAACTTTATCTACTATACCATTAAAAGGAGCTTTAATAGTAGTATAAGAAAGCATGTTTTTGGCATTGCTCAAAAGAGAAGCAGCTTCTGTAATATTTGCTTCAGCAACAGCCAATTTAGATTTTGCCAGTTCCAGTTCAGATGAGGTGATAATATCTTTATCAACAAGTACTTTAAGTCTTTCTACTTCTAGTTTAGCTGCGTTACCTTCTGCTTTAGCCTGATACAAAGTTGCACTGGCTCTGTTAACCATTTCTTTAAATTCGAAAGAACTTAATTGAAATAATGGTTGATCTTTTTTTACAAATTGACCTTCGTCTACAAAAATCTTGTCTACGTAGCCTTCCACTTTGGCTCTTACTTCTACATATTGTACTGCTTGGATGTCGCAAATGTAGGTTTGTGGTAGGTTAATTGACTTACTTTTCAGTTCCAAAACAGGTACTGTAACTGGTTTATTTTGCGTAATACGCTTGCTGTTTTTTTCGCCACACGAGGATATAAATACGCCCGATAGCACTAAAAAACCAAACAAAAATAAAGACTTGTTAATCATTTAATGTTATTTGTTTAATTATAGAATATAAAGAAGTTATGCTCCAGATTATCTTTTTGTGTTGTTTGAACTTGCACGAAAATCTAAGTTCTGTTTATTGTTATTGAAAAAACTTTCAATATTTAGCACTATAGTTTCAGGAAAAAGGTCAAGGAAATTTAAAATATGTGTTGTGTTTTTTCCCAGTTTTAATTGAGATTTGACCTAGAAAAAGTAAGAGTTCTTACTTAAGTTTTGACTTAATGATACGTGAATATAATTTTTTAAGACACACCTATCAATTAGAGATGTAGGGAATAAAGATAAATTTATACCAAATACAGATATTATTGGACTGAGTTCGTGTTTTGATTTAGCAATTTTTATTGGAATCAAAATGTGGACTAAATTGAAATAAACAAAGAAAAAATATTCATTAAGTATGTAAAATGATGCGTTTTTCCTCATATTTTTCAAATCAGATCCAATTATTGCATTTGATATCAAAGTAACTTTTACCACAATATTCACAAATTTTATTTGCCCTGAAATTTAAGTATATAAAAATATAACTTGAAAAACTTAAAAAGGTTAGCAGAAAAAAGTCATTATTTTAAAGTAGACACATAAGTAACTCTCATATTATAATTATCATATAACAATGATTACATTTCTGATAACTGAAAATTTTAATTACTTATAATCATCGATTTTGCTTTAAAAGTTGCTTGAATTGGCTTTATATCGCAAACAAAAAGATATGTGGATCAGTTAAAAATTGACAAAAGACAAGCTCTAATTTAACAGAATACCTTACTGAGAATAATTTAGTTCTTTCATTTTATACATCGAATTTACTCTAAAAAATTACGTGTGTACGATGTTAAGATTGCTTTGCTTTTTTGTTTAATGAATATTAGTTAACGTATTTTTATTAGATTTTTTATAGAAAATTTTATAAAACTCTGTGTTCATCATATACAATAATGAACACAGAATTTAATTTACTTAAGCTCTAGTTCACTATTATTCTTGTAACTTTCTCCTCTAATTTTAAGAAATTTTTGTAGCATTTCATCTAGTTTTTCTTTCTCTGTAGCTGCCAAATTGTGCTCTTGACCTTTGTCTTCTTTGAGATTATACAACTGAAATTCATTAGAATTACCCAATTCTATATTCACAAATTTATTAATAGCAGCGCCATTATACGGTGGAATTAAAACCCAATCTCCTTCTCTAAAGGCAGTTCTGCTTGTTGCTTCTAAAATTAAATTGTCTCTCCCCTTATCACTTTTACCTAAAAATACATCAAGCATTGCTTCACTATCTTCAGTTGAAATATCGCTTTCTACCAAATTTGCAAGAGATGAAAGCAAGTCTACTTGAGATACTAAAGCATTAGAGGTAGCTGGTTCAATTTTACCTTTCCAATAGGTGATAAATGGCACTCGAGTTCCTGCTTCAAACAAGCTATATTTACCACCTCTAAATGGCCCCCAAGGAGTGTGATTACCTAATTTTTCTACAGCATCATCATAATAGCCATCATTTAAAACAGGTCCATTATCACTAGATAGAATAATAATCGTATTTTCAAGTAAGCCTTCTGTTTCTAGCTTTTTCACAAACTCTCCTATGCACCAATCTGCTTCTACAATAGCATCGCCTCTTGGCCCTAAGCCAGATTTACCCACAAATCTTGGGTTTGGAGTTCTGGGTACATGTGGTTGTTGCATGGCATAATACAAGAAAAATGGCTTCTTTTTATGCATATCGACATATTCAATGGCCTTTTGCAAGAAGTTATCTGCCATCTCTTCGTCTTTCCATAGAGCAGCTTTTCCACCTTTCATAAAACCAATTCGCGGAATACCATTTACAATGCTATTGTTGTGTCCATGATGCCATTTCATTTTGAGTAATTCCGGATTATCTTTTCCGGTTGGTTCACCTTCAAAATTTTGCTGATAGCTTACTAAGATAGAATCTGTTGGATCTAAATTTGCCACTTCACCATTATCTATATAAACCGTAGGAACTCTATCTTGCGTAGCAGCCATTATATAAGCTTCATCAAAACCAACCTCATTTGGGCCTGGACTGATGTGTTGATTCCAGTTTACATTGCCACTACCTAAACCCAAATGCCATTTACCTACAATACCCGTATGATAACCTTTGGTTTTCAGCATTTTAGGAATTGTTATTTGAGCTGTATCTATTAATAAAGGAGCCGTTCCAGGAAGAATTTTAGCATTCTCATTTCTCCAAGGATAAACTCCTGTGAGTAATGCATATCTACTTGGGGTACAAGTCGCCGATGTGGCGTATCCATTGGTAAAGCGAATACCACCATTTGCCAATTTATCTATATTGGGTGTTTTAAGTTCTGTTGAACCATATGCACCCACATCTCCATAACCGAGATCGTCTAGATAAATAATTACAATGTTGGGGAGTGAACTTGCTTGTTCTTTAGTTTGATTTTCAATTTTACCAGTGCAAGAGGTGAGTATAATTGAAAGGATTAGTGCAAAAAATTTTAGTGTCTGTTTCATTTTCAAAGATTTCTTCCAGCATTAAATTATAACATTCGCTGTAGGAATGCCAATTCTGTTATAAGAATAACAATTGCTAGAAGAAATACTTCTACTGAAAGTAGCTAATCCACTAACCGAAATATCACATCAAAACACCATTTTTCGCTTTAATATCTTCTGGTAATTTTGTTTCGCCCAACATTTCTCTAAGGTCGTTTTCAATTACTCTGCATAAAGAAAGCATAGGTACATCATTAGCCAAACCTTCAAATG
The DNA here is from genome assembly GCA_002729595.1 of Thalassovita sp. Classification (GTDB taxonomy): domain Bacteria; phylum Bacteroidota; class Bacteroidia; order Cytophagales; family Flammeovirgaceae; genus Chondrinema. The sequence goes on from PBYL01000286.1 coordinate 17,290, forward strand.
GATTTTCGGTATAATCACCTACAATTTCCATTACTATATAAATCCAACCAACTAAAACAGTAAAAGGAATAGAAGCCCAAATACCATATTCGCCTAGTTTGGCAAACTCCGAAACCATTCCGAATGGCAATAAAAAGATAAAAATACCAACGAAAATTGCTCCGATGCTACCATACTGCCTTGGTAATGGGAATTTCTTAATCCGCTCACATTTACCTTGGTGATCGTAAAAATCGTTTAAGATTTCCTGTAATTTTATATGGCGGAAATCATTAATCAAATTTTTGCTCCTGAGCTCAGCTAAGTCTTGTGATTGCTGATCTATAATTTGAGTGGCTGTATTCTTATAATTAATCATCCGCTCATATTCCTCTTCAGGTAGAAATAGATGGAGTTCTGTTTCTGTAATTTCATCTTTTACCAAACCCAAGCCAAAGAATTCTTTATACCTTTTAGCCTTAGAGCTCACCAAAAATCCTTGGCTGGCATGTTCCCAAGGTGTAATAATTAAAAGTTGGCTACGCAAAGCGTATAACCAACCTATATGTCTATAAATGAGTTTTTTCTTAATTTGAAATAGCTGTTCGTCTGTAATATCTTCATCGCTATAATTACTATCTACAAAACTTTTAACCGCACTTCCCCAAGCTCTGCTACTATTAACAATAGCACCCCAAATTTTACGTGCTTCCCACATTCTATCATAAGCACTATTGTTTTTAAAACCCACATAAAAAGCTACAGCAGTCGCTATAATTGATAGTGGCAACCAAGGAATTTCATACTTTTCGAGTCCTGTGTATTGATAGCCTATTGTTACCGAGGTCATCCATATGGTTAGCCAAATGAAATGATGACCAGTAAATTCGAATAAATTTTTAGCGTTGAAATGTTTGTTTACGAGCATCTATTATCTAATCAAAGTTTTCCCACCATTTATTAATTTCTGCATTTG
>PBYL01000287.1 GCA_002729595.1 Thalassovita sp.
ACCCATAGTTCTTTAGGCAATCTGTCAAAGGCGCTCGAGTTTTTTGAACAACGTTCGCAATTAGGTAAAGAACTGTATGCCGCTTATCCAGACAATGTGGGCTTTAAGAACGGCTTGGCGATATCGTATTTATATTTAGGACAAACCTTTGAAGCAAAAGAGCAATTTGAAAATGCAAAGACAAACTATCAAAAAGGTGAAAAGCTTTATAAAGAGTTGGTTAAAGATTTCCCTCAAAATGGTTTTCAAAACAACTTGGCTTGGGTAGAGAAGAGATTAAAGGCATTGGAGTAATCTAATGTGCACTTTTCAGTATATTTATTTTATTCTCTTGATGATCCTTCAAACCATCTATAATCTTAACAAGAAACAGTTTAAAGGTAAGCCGAAATTTTTAGATAAGATTATTTCAACCTTTTTCAATTAGATCTTTAATCTATAAATTCACATTTGCAATTGATAAACATAAAAGATGATTTTGAAAATGAAGTATATTACTTTGAGATTATTTATTTTGGTTTTAGTGGCTATACAGTTAGCTTCGTGCAGTACAGAAAAACAAAATACAACTGAAACAAGTACTGAGGAAAATGAGGTAGAAGCTGAAGAGCAGCCGTTTAAGATATCGTTGGCTCAGTGGTCTTTACACAAATCATTTTTCGGCCCTTCACTTAATGGCGATTGGGCAGCCTTTGGCAAAATGTTACAAGAAGCTCCAGAAGAGCTTTTACAAGGGGATTTGAATCCAGATAATTTCCCAAGCATTGCGGCTAGTTATGGTGTTAATACTATTGAATTAGTGAATACTTTCTACTATGGCAAAGCAAACGATCAGGCATATTGGGAGGCTTTCAAAAAAAAATGTAATGATGCAGGCGTTTCTGTTGGGTTAATCATGTGTGATGCATTAGGTAATTTAGGTGATGCAGATTCTACAGCAAGGATGCAAGCAGTAGAAAACCATTACAAGTGGGTAGAAGTTGCTAAGTTTTTAGGTGCTAAATCCATAAGAGTGAATGCAGCAGGAGAGGGTACTGCAGAAGAAGTGGCTGCAAATGCAGTAGATGGATTGAGTAAATTAGGAGAGTATGGTGCTTCAAAAGGGATAAACATTTTAGTAGAAAATCATGGTGGCTATTCATCTAATGGAGCTTGGTTAGTAGGTGTAATGCAGAATGTAGGCATGGACAATGTGGGCACTTTGCCAGATTTCGGTAATTTTTGCATAGAGAGAACTGCTGATGGTTGTGCAGAAGAATATGACCGTTACAAAGGGATAGCAGAACTAATGCCTTATGCCAAAGGTGTAAGTGCTAAAACTCACGATTTTGATGCAGAAGGTAATGAAGTTCATTCTGATTATTTTAGAATTATGAAAATTGTAAAAGATGCTGGTTTCGAAGGTTATGTAGGTATCGAGTATGAAGGTACGGGTCTATCAGAAGATGAAGGCATAAAAGCTACAAAAGCATTGCTTGAGAAAGTTTTTACCCAAATCTAAATTCAGAAAATATTTGAGAAGGGAAGAACATTATTGTTTTCCCCTTTTTTGAATTGTTAGATTCAAATTCCTTTTTTTGTTTGCGCTATTTTATCTCATCAAATAGTTTCCTATACTTAACAGTATGATCACAGATTTATCTGAATATATAGAAGATTTAATGGTTCCAGTTGAGGGAGGGGAGTTGGAAATGGTGGAGTATGGAGAAAGCCATATAATAGAACTATCAAATTTTTTAATGGCTAAATATCCAGTAACTCAAGAATTATATGAGTATGTAACAACTAAAAATCCATCTTATTTTAGAGGATCAACAAGACCAATTGAGAATGTAAATTGGTATGATGCAGTTGAGTTTTGTAATCATTTAAGTGATAAATTAGGATTTGAGACCTACTATAATATTGAAAAATCTCAAAGAGATCAGAATAATAAAAATAATTCTGATGAATTGAAATGGTTAGTTACTACAAATGAAAAGTCCAATGGATTTAGATTACCAACAGGGTTGGAATGGGAATATGCAGCTAAGGGAGGGATTTATAAAAGCAAGTTAGAGTATTCAGGAAGTAATACTTTGAATACAGTAGGATGGTATAGTGATAACTGCCATGAAGAAAGTAAGCCAGTTGGCTTAAAAAAAGCTAATGAATTAGGGCTGTACGATATGAGTGGAAATATATACGAATGGTGTTGGGATTGGTATGGGACTTATGAAAAAGATAATTTATTAGGGGCAAAATCTGGTAGTAGCCGTGTAGTTCGTGGTGGTTCTTGGAATTACTATAATACCGACTGTCGAGTGGAGAGTCGTTTCAACTATGATAATCCTGTTTATAAAGATTCTGGTTTTGGATTTCGTCTCTCACAAGGCTAAAATATGAGTGTTAATATTGGGGTTTGTTCTCTTGATCAAAAACAGCTATAATTAAAAGAGCAAAATAAAATCGTATGCCTAAAACCACTCCCAAAATAGTAAAACAAGAACTAGAGAATGCTAAAGGAGAGAAGCTATCTTTCAATATGGTGGAGGTAGAAGGTGGGATTTTTACAATGGGTTTAAATGGACAATATGATAAAGAAAAGCCAGCACATGAAGTAGAGTTAGATAGTTTTTTTGCAGCTGAATATCCTGTAATCCAAGAGTTGTATGAGTTCGTTACCGGAAATAATCCATCAAGATTCTTGGGAAATCAAAGACCAGTAGAACAAGTTGATTGGTATGATGCAGTAGAATTTTGTAATTCTATTAGTAATATATCAGGTTTAGATCCATACTATATTATAAACAAAGAAATTAAAGGTATTAACAATCTAAGTGAAATAGATGAAAAAAAATGGTCAATTGAAATTGATAAGAAATCAAAAGGATATAGACTGCCTACAGAGTCAGAATGGGAATATGCAGCAAGAGGAGGTATTTACTGGAAGAAAGGTTATGAATATGTTGGATCAAACACCTTAAAAGAGGTAGGTTGGTATAATGAAAATAGTCATGCAGAAACTTTACCAGTAGGAATAAAGCAAGAAAATCAGTTAGGCTTGTATGACATGGGTGGGAATGTTTATGAATGGTGTTGGGATTGGTATGAGGAAGAATATTATAAAAGCTCAGAAAAGAAAAATCCTTTAGGGGTGAAAAAAGGACGCGGTCATGTGGTTCGTGGTAGTTCTTGGGATGTCGACTATGACTACTGCCGCGTGGCTTTTCGCAACTGGTCCTATCCTGATCTTAGGTACAGTATTCTGGGTTTTCGTATTTTTCGCGGCTAAGGTATGAGCATTAATGTTTATACTTTTCGGAGGAGTGGCTAAGATAATTCTCAATTGAAAATCAGTTGCATTCAATCTCATACCTTAGCATTACCTTTTATCTTTAGAATTAAGAGTTCAATATGGTATAAAAAAAGAGAAAGCTTTTCCATAATTCTACCCTTAAGCGCGGCCTATGTGGGTGGCGGAATTTTGGTATAATAATGATACACTAGAGTTTGTATGCTTAAAAAAAAAGGATTAAACTTAAAGAGCAAAATAAAGAAATATGCCTAAAGCCACACCCAAAATAACAAGACAAGATTTAGAGAATGCAAAAGGAGAGAAGCTATCTTTCAATATGGTAGAGGTAGAGGGTGGAACTTTTACAATGGGCTTAAATGGGCAATATGAAAATGAAAAGCCAGAACATAAGGTACACTTGAATAGTTTTTTGGTGGCTGAATATCAAGTAACCCAAGAGTTATATGAGTTTGTAATAGGAACTAATCCATCAAGATTCTTAGGAAAACAACAACCAGTAGAAAGTGTAGATTGGTATGATGCAGTCGAGTTCTGCAATGCTATTAATAAGTTGACAAGTCTAGATCCTTATTACAAAATAGATAAAACACAAAATGACCCGAATAATGGAAGTAAAGGGGATAAAAAGAAATGGATAGTTGAGACCAATCATGGTTCAAAAGGATACAGGTTACCAACAGAAGCAGAATGGGAATATGCAGCAAGAGGTGGGAAATATTGGCAGGATGGCAATGAGTATGCTGGCTCAAATAAATTAGAAGAAGTAGGTTGGTATAATGAAAATAGTCATAAAGAACCTTTTCCAGTAGGAATGAAGCAGCCAAACCAGTTGGGTTTGTATGATATGAGTGGAAATGTAGATGAATGGTGTTGGGATTGGTTTGATAGCGAATATTATACAAACTCAGAAAAGAAAAATCCTTTAGGAGCAGAAAAAGGAAGTACCTGCGTGGTTCGTGGTGGGTCATGGCTCAACTACGATATCCTCTGCCGCACAGCTTATCGATACTGGGACAATCCTTATAACTGGGTCAACAATCGGGGTTTTCGACTCTTTCGGAGTTCAGTCATGTAGGTTGAGATATGTATAGTCTCGTTTTTATGATCAAAAACAACTATACTTAATAGAGCAAAATAAAAAAGTATGCCTAAAGCCACTCCCAAAATAATAAAACAAGAAGTAGAGAATGCAAAAGGAGAGAATCTATCTTTCAATATGGTGGAGGTAGAGGGTGGCAGCTTTATGATGGGATTAAATGGACAATATGAAGATGAAAAGCCAGCACATGAGGTAAGAATTGACAGTTTTTGGGCAGCTGAATATCTAGTAACCCAAGAATTATATGAATTTGTAGTAGGAGAAAATCCATCAAATTTCTTAGGGAAACAACGCCCAGTTGAGCAAGTGGATTGGTATAATGCAGTTGAATTTTGTAATGCATTGAGTAAGTTGGCAGGTCTAGAACCTTATTATAAGATAGATAAGATACAAAAAGACCCGAATAATGAAAATGAGGAGGATGAGAAAAGATGGTTAGTAGAGATTAATGATAGCTCAAAAGGATATAGGTTACCAACAGAAGCAGAATGGGAATATTCAGCAAGGGGAGGACATAGCTGGCAGGAAGGTTATGAATATGCTGGCTCAAACAATTTAAAAGAAGTAGGTTGGTATAATGAAAATAGTCATGCAGAAACTTTACCAGTAGGTACGAAGCAATCAAATCAATTAGGCTTGTATGACATGAGTGGAAATGTATGGGAATGGTGCTATGATTGGTATGATGGAGAATATTATAAAAACTCAGAAGATAAAAACCCCCTAGGGGCAAAAAAAGGTGACGATCGCGTGGTTCGTGGCGGCTCTTGGTTTAGCAATAACCGCTGCCGCGTGGCTGATCGCATCAGGTACGATCCTGATAACTGGAGCGGCGTCCGGGGTTTTCGAGTCTTCCAAGGCTAAGTCATAAGTTTTAATGTTTGTCTTTCGTGGAGGAGTGGCTTAATTAATCGAATCCCATTCCATGTCTTAGCATTAAGAGTTTAATATTAGAATAAAAGAATTGAAGTTTTTTCCATAATTCGAAGGGTGTTTTACCCTTAATCGCGGCATATCGAGTGTTGGCTTTTTACAGGAAAAAAATGATAAATTAAAGTTTGTACACTTATAAGAAAACCACTATACTTAAAGAGCAAAATAAAATCGTATGCCTAAAGTCACAACCAAAATAGTAAAACAAGAACTAGAGAATGCAAAAGGAGAGAAGCTATCTTTTAACATGGTTGAAGTAGAAGGTGGAATTTTTTCAATGGGATTAAATGGGAAATTTCATTATGAGAAACCGGAACATGAAGTAAAATTAGAACACTTTTCAGTGTCAGAATACCCTGTAACTCAAGATTTGTATCAATTTGTAATGTTATCTAATCCATCAAGGTTTTTTGGGAAACAACGACCAGTTGAGTGCGTAGACTGGTATGACGCAGTTGAGTTCTGCAATGCTATGAGCAAGTTAGCTGGACTTGATCCATACTACATGATAAATAAGAATACAAAAGCTCTAGGTAATGAAAGTGATTTTGATAAAAAGAGATGGTTGGTAGAGATCAATCATGGATCAAAAGGGTACAGGTTGCCGACCGAAGCAGAATGGGAATATGCCGCAAGGGGAGAGAGTTACTGGAAGGAAGGTTATGAATATTCTGGCTCAAAAAATTTAAGAGAAGTAGGTTGGTATAATGAAAATAGTCATGCAGAAACTTTACCAGTAGGAATGAAGCAAGCAAATCATTTAGGTTTGTATGATATGAGTGGGAATGTATGGGAATGGTGTTGGGACTGGTATGATGAGAATTATTACAATAAATCATCCCCCCCCACTACCTTAGGAGTAGAAAAAGGAGTGTATCGTGTGGGTCGTGGTGGTTCTTGGTTTGTCAATCATCTCAACTGTCGTGTGGCTAATCGTTCATGGGACTATCCTGATCTCTGTGATAGCTATCAGAGTTTTCGTATTTTCCGAGGCTAAGGCATGAGTTTTAATGTTTGTGCTAAGTATCAATAAACTAATCGGAATCAGTCTCATGCCTTAGCATTACCCTTTACCTTCTTTTACCCTTAGAATCAAGAGTTTAATATGGGATCAAAAAAAGAGAAAGCTTTTCCAAAATTCGAAGAGGGCTTACCCTTAAGCGCGGCCTATGCGGGTGGCGAAATTTTGCAGGGGAAAAATGATAAACTAGAGTTTGTATGCTTATTAAAAAAGGATTAAACTTAAAGAGCAAAATAAAATCATATGCTCAAAGCCACTCCTAAAATAGAAAAACAAGAAATAGAGAATGCAAAAGGAGAGAAGTTCTCTTTTAACATGGTGGAGGTGGAGGGTGGACATTTTACAATGGGATTAAATGGACAATATGATGATGAGAAACCAGAACATAATGTAGATTTAGATAGTTTTTTTGTAGCTGAATATCCTGTTACCCAAGAATTATATGAGTTTGTAATTGGCACTAATCCATCAGGATTTTTTGGGAAACAACGACCTGTTGAACAGGTGGATTGGTATGATGCATTAGTATTTTGCAATACATTGAGTAAGTTGTCAGGTTTTGATTCTTATTATAAGATAGATAAACCAAAAAAAGACCTTAATAATGAAAATGATCAAGATGGTAAAAAGTGGTTAGTAGAGGTTAATCATGGATCAAAAGGATATAGGCTACCGACAGAAGCAGAATGGGAATATGCAGCAAGAGGTGGAAAATATTGGCAGGATGGCTATGAGTATTCTGGCTCAAATAAATTAGAAGAAGTAGGTTGGTACGATGATAATAGTCATGAAGAAACTCTAATTGTAGGTATGAAGCAAGCTAACCAATTGGGATTATATGACATGAGTGGGAATGTATATGAATGGTTTTGGGATTGGTATGACGAAGAATATTATAATAACTCAGCAAAGAAAAATCCCTTAGGGGTAGAAAGAGGAATGTATCGCATAGTTCGTGGTGGTTCTTGGTACGACTATAATTACCTCTGCCGTGTGGCTTATCGCAGCAGGTACTATCCTGATAACAGGAGCAACCTACTGGGTTTTCGTATTTTTCGAAGCTAAGGCATGAGTTTTAATGTTTGTGCTTTTTAGAGATAGTGGCTGTGCTAAGCATCAAGTGTAAACTAATCGGATTCAGTCTCATGCCTTAGCATTACCCTTTACCTTCTTTTACCCTTAGAATCAAGAGTTTAATACAGGATCAAAAAAAGAGTAAGCTTTTCCAAAATTCGAAGAGGGCTTACCCTTAAGCGCGGCCTATGTGGGTGGCGGAATTTTTTTGTTTATGTTATTATTTCGAAAGTTTATACCCTAAAACAGCTTCTGTTTTTTGTTGTTGTTTGTTGTTTTTTGCCCTATTATTTTATATTTGGGTAAAGAAGGTAAATTTTTGAGTATGAATACAAAGCTATTAGATTATTCTCAACAATCAGTTACAGAAGAAGACCTACCAAAGATATGGGATAAGTTACGTAAAGGTAAATACATAGCTTTGGATTTGAGTTATAATCAAGTTCCTATTAATAGTATTCGTGTACCATCAGACTTACCTGAATTACAATACCTTTATTTATATAAAAATCAAACAAAAGAAATAATATTAGAAGGAGATTTACCAAATCTCAGTATTCTTCACATGGGTGAGAATCAATTGGAGTCTTTTCGACTCCCAGCAGGCTTTTCCAAACTCGAACACCTCAGGATTGATAAAAATCAGCTCAAAAAATTGGAATTCGATGCTCCTGATCAATTGCATGACATGCGCTCACTTTTTTTGAAGGAGAATCAAATTGAAAATATTCCAAAGGAATTTTGGGATAGCAGTGAAAATTGTTGGCAAGAGGTCAATACTTATTTGAGTAGCATTTTAGAGGCAGAAAAAACATATTATCTACATCAAGCCAAAATGATATTAATAGGTAATGGGGAAGTGGGGAAAAGCTCTATTAAAATTAAGCTTTTAGATAAAAAAGGAGTTTTACCAAAAAAAGAAGATAGAACTGAAGGGTTAGATATGGCAATTTATTCAATTAAAGATTTGCCAACTAATATCACAGGTTTGGATGGTCTAATAGATTTTGATTTATCAATTTGGGATTTTGGTGGACAAGGAAAATATAGAGAAATACAACAACTATTTTGTGGAAGAAAAGCACTTTACCTATTTGTTACTTCAATAGATGACAGTCCTACTAAGGAAGAATATATAGGGTTTGAGTATTGGCTTTCTATGGCTAATGCCTTTGGGTTTGATCATCAAGATAAAACTCAGAGCCCGGTAATCCATGTACTTAATAAAATTGATCTCCCCGAATATGAAGGAGGAGCTGGTGTCAATTATACTCCTAAAGAAAGAAAAGAACTGTTTTCTCAAATCAAATACTTTGCAAGGATAAGTTGTCAAAAACTCACTAATTTTGACAGTTTCGAAACTTCAATTAAAAATGTGCTACCTCAGATCAGTAAAGATATTTTTAGCAATCGATTTGATGAAAAATGGTTTAAGGTAAAAGATAAGTTAAAAGAAGAAAGCAAGTCGAGTTATCATATAACTTTAGAGACCTACAATAACATTTGTAATGATAATGGGCTAAAACCTGATAAGGCGCAATTGTGGTTGAATTATCTAGATCGAATTGGTGATCTTATTTATTTTGGTAATCATCCTGATTTAAAAGAATGGGTTATTTTAAATCCGTTATGGGTTAAAAAGGCTATATATAAAGTGATTGATGATAAAGATTTTATTGAAAATGGAAAGCTACGTAGTAATCATTTGAAATATATTTGGCCTGATAAAAACGGAAAAATTGGTTACACTGAAGAAGAGAGAAAGAATTTGTTGGCTTTAATGCTCACCTATAAACTATGCTACCTTCAAAAAGGTGTTGGTGATGAACAAGTTTATATTGTTCCTGCAAAGTTTTCAGATAAGTCGCCAGTTTTTCCTGAAACAGTTTCCAGCTTTGAGTTTGAACTAAGCTTTTATTATAGCCCATATATCCCAGCAGGTACAATCAATAAATTCATTGTGGATTTTCATGAAAGTATCTACCAAGGCATTATGTGGAAGAACTCATGTTTAGTACATACAGTTGAAGATAATTTAATGTCTTATGCTTTAGTGGAAGAAAAATGGGAGGAAGGTAAAGTAGATGTCAAAATTGGTGGACATAACCCAAGAGCTATTTATAAATTAGTTCATGATGGGCTGAAACAACTGAATGAAGAAGTGAAGAAAACCAAGTTTATGGATAACCTGAGTTTTGAAATCAAAGTAAAAATGAAGGATAAAGAATATACTTTGAGTGATATTCAAAACTTTGGTAAAGAATCCGATTATTGGTTCTTATTTGGTGATCAAAATGATCCTAATAAGAATATAACAATAAATAGTTTAACACAACCTAAGAAAACTGAGGTTAGTATGAAATATATTAAAATCTTCTTGGCATCGTCTTCTGAGTTAAAAGAAGAGAGAGAAAAATTAGGTAACTTCATAGGAGTTCAAAATAATCGATTAGTTAAAAAAGGTGTTTTTATAGAGTTAATTCAGTGGGAACATTTTTTAGATGCAATGTCAAGTACTAGACTTCAAGATGAGTATAATAAGGCAATTCGTGAATGTGATGTATTCCTAAGTTTATTTTTCACAAAGGTTGGTAAATACTCTAAGGAAGAGTTTTATGTAGCTCGTAGTCAATTTTTAAAAACTGGAAAACCACTTGTCTATACGTACTTTAAAGAAGCTGATATTAATACTAGTAGTGCAATCAAGAAGGATTTAATGTCTTTGTGGGATTTTCAAGAAGAATTAGATAAAATGGGTCATTTTTATACATCCTATAATGATGTAAATGATCTATTCGTCAAATTTCGAGGACAGTTTGATAGGTGGATTGATGATGGTAAAGTTTAGTGTTTTATGTGTTGATTTGTCAATTTATTTAACATAATCTGAATTAAGGAGTTTTTGTAAGTGGCTATAGCAACTACATATCACTCCATTCATTCTCATGATAATTACCATCCATCTCTATTTTTTTAGCCGAAATTACAATTGTTTCTGTAAATACAGGATTACCAAATCGCTCAAAATTTTCTTTATAAGATATTAAATAAGCATCTTCGAAATTTAATACTCTAGATGAGTCATTCATTCTAATAACTATTGAACCTGATTGACGCTTCACTGGAGAGCACATCCAATCAAAAAAGAAAATGTTTAATGATCCTTGAATTGTTATAGATATTGTACCACCTCTTGTACGGCTAGATGGTTTTCCATCTTCAAAAAAAGATTTTTCAAGTTCATAGTTATAACTTTCAATTGGTAATTCGCTTACTTCTCCAACATTTAATTCAGCTAAATTTTTCATATCATGTTTTATTAAGATCTTAAATTACATCCCATTTAAATTATTTTTAACTAGTCTGATACCAACATATGGTCTTCGAGCTGCAGGACTTATACGTCTAAAACTTGTATGGATATTTTCAATTCCAATATCCCAACAGCCTCCACACATTATTCTATAGTTTCCACTTTTGTATTTTCCTACTATCATTTGTTTATTAATTGATTCATACCAATCATAGCACCATTCAAATACATTTCCTAACATATCATATAGACCTAAAATATTAGCTATTTTTAAACCTATAGGTTTAGTTTCATTATGACTATTATCTTCACACCAAGTTTCTTCAAGCATAGATGAAGTATAAATTGTTTTGTTAATTGGTTTATATGAATTCTTAAAGTTTAATCCTCCATATAGAGCAGTATACCATTCTTTACTATATGGGAGCCTGAACCCATCACTATTTTTGTTTATTTGAATAGTCCATTTTAAATCATCTTTTTTATTGTAATTGTTTTTATCATTCATATTTTCATTTATTTCATAATAAGGGTAAAAACCAAGTTTTTCACTTAATTGATTACAAAACATTATTGCATCATACCAACTAATACATTCTACTGGATTTTGAAGGTTAAATGAGAACCTTGATGGATTTTTGTCAATAATAGACATATATAATTTTTGTGTTACTAGATATCTACAAATAAAAAATTCAAATGACTGTTCTTCAGTTGAGTTAATTATATCTCCCGAAACTGGAACTAAATTGACCTTAAGATAGTCATTGATCTCCTCTAAACGCATAGTTTTTCAATTAATCAAATAGTATTAGCTTTAAATTTAAGGAAATATAACCATTATAAAATAACAATAATTTTTAAAATTGACATGATGAGATATTAGATAAATTCAACCAAAAAAAGGGGTTTCCCCCTATTTCATAAAATACGCTTCAAGTGCTTTATGAAAATCCTTCTGTGTTAGAAAAGGTATTACACTGCCAGTAAGATATTTTTTGAATAATCCTGAATTGTAAACTGCCAAGACGACATAATAGAAATATTCTGGAAGTAGAACCGAGCTATCTGTTAACACCAAGAAGCAATTGGCGGATGGCTCTTTCATAGGTTTGCCAGCATTATTACCTTTTGATTGAATATAGAAATCTGCTTGTAATGAAGTGTTGGCTGAATAATTCTGTAATAGAAACATAATTGGGTGGGTTATAAGTTGAACAAAAAATTTATTCAACCACCCAGCCCTATAGCGGGACTTCATGCAAACAGGAAACGAAATAAAATTTATGTCGTAGTCTTTTGCTACTTGTCCAGATATGGGGCTACCTTTATTAATTTTTAGGAGAAAATGTGTGTGGGTGTGGGAAGATTTGTGCTGGTGTAAACCAAAATTGATTAACCCAAATATTAATCGCCAATACTAAATAGACATCCTTTTTGAGTTAAACCTCAATGTGTTTTCGCTGTAGGAAATATTAATCTCATATAATTTATGCCACATAAAGACAGAATTAACACAATTCTTTATATATCTCAATAATAAATTTGAAGCATTTGGATTAATAATTAAAAAAACTAAAATATAACAATTAATGTCTATTAAATTCAAAATTCTATTTTGTGTGATATTGCTACATAGTACAATTGTGTTAGCACAAGATTATATTGTTGAGGCAGATGTTTTAAGAGTTAGAATCAATCCATCTATTACTTCAAAAGTAGTTGGTAAGCTAAACAAAGGAGACCATATTAAAGTAATTGAAAAGGTAGAAAACTGGAATAAGATTACTTTTAATAATAAGTATGGATATGTATCAAATGATTTTATCACAAAAATTTCAAAACCAGAACCAACAATTACAAAAGGATTCAAAAGTGGCTTTAAAATAGGATTCAAATCTATGTTATATATAGGAATATTCTTAACATTTGTGATTTCTCATATAAAAACTAGAGATAGAAGGTTCAAATCTGGATATCGAGAACACTTTAGTTTAAGTACTTTTTTAATTGGAGGAATAATTTCTTTAGCAATAGCTCTAATTGTAGGCTTAATAAAAGGCATTTATGATTATTTTCTTTATTAAAAATATTAATCCCATATAATTTATACTATCAAAGAAATCAGCTTCAAATTTTTACCGAGATAGTAAATGATAGCCAAATGCTTTAAAATTCATAAATTAAACTCTACTGATTGTATACAATATTATATGGAGTTTAAAAATGAAAAATACTAACACTAATGATTCACCCGAAAATGAATCTTATTCTGATCTAGGTAGGAAGGTTTCTGAAATTGATAAAGATATTGAAGCCATTATGTATAACCAAGAAATTTTCGACTGGCCTGATAAGGAAGTTACATTACTAGACTGGATCAAAAACAAAGAGAATATAGAAGACTCACATAAAGAGCGTCTTAATAAAATTATAAATGAAAAGATCCTTGTAAAAGAAATGATTTCAAAAAAACTCAATAAGGATTAGTCTGGAAAAACACTGATAAAGTTCTATCATGTATTAAAGAGAGCTAATGAGGCAAAATAGATTACCTGAATACATAAATATTGAGATTAGGTTTTGCCTCATTGATTTTAAAGAGCAAATAGGTTTACTTACAAAAGTTAGAAATGGATTCGCTAAAACTCATTCACTTGTATACTTGATCCGATTAACACTGCTTACATCTTCTGAGGTGGTGATGTATTCCTTTGTATCAATTAAGCTATCATCCTTATAAATTGTAAGAGTTACTTTCATTTCTGCATAATCGTTATCTAAAGGAACCCAGCCAGCAGTTACAGCTAATTCAATTTTTTTTCGTGGTTCTTCATTGATGAAGGAATAGCTCGACAGTACCAAATCATCATCTAGAAAAGTGATTGGTGCTTCTTCTTGAGTATCTGTATAGATAAAACCCTCTCCTATTTCTAAAGACTTTACAAAAAAATCTACATCTCCAGATTGTTCATATTCCACCTTAAATATAGATGTAGCATTATCTTCTGTATTATCAGGATTGATTTCATCATCATTACAGGCATAAAATACAGTACTTAGTAAAAAGATGAGAAAGGTTGAAAATTGAATGGATTTCATAATTTATCTTCTTTTGCAATTAATTAATCGATCCCAGAAACACGATTTATTATCTATTAGTCTGCTTCATATTTTGAAGCATTTCGTTAAAGTCTTTCCCCTTAGCTTTGTGAACTTTTACAGCAGGTCTTAAACCAGATTGTTTTCTAAAAGTTGTAAGACTTACCAAATCTAGTGGTAAGGAGAATGCTTTATTATTTATTTGAAATTCAATTATTTTTTCTTTCTTGACAACTAATAATGGCTGTTTTTCTTTAATAGCAGCCACTCTAATATCATAGAGATTACCAGCCAAATCACTATCAAACACAGTATGAATTTTAGCAAATGGGTATGCATCCAAAACATTAGATATTTGTTTAGCAGATAATCCACCCCCAGTTGATACAAATAAACTTGATGCTTTATTAATGCTTTGCTCATTCAATTCATAAAAACTCATTACATCAATGGCACTTTCTCCAAAAAATATGTCAGTAACAATACTACCATTACTTAAATCAGCCATCCAAGATGCATTCGTTTTATCACTACCTCTAGCATGCTGATGCCAATTATAATTTACAACTTCCATCCCTTTTAGTGCATTACTATTCGGTTCTTTATATGGAAATCCAATATTGGTATATGGACTATCATTTTTCTGAATTGTGCAGATATAAGGTAGAAAAACACTCAAAGTTTTAGCTGATAATTTCCTACCTTGGAGTAAATATGAAAGGTCTTTTATAGTGGCATTTTTTATCTGGTAGTCATTTGCTTTAAACTTATTTATATCACTTCTTCTTAGATTAAGATCGTGGGTGTTTTCCATAAAATCAAAAGGAATGCCTGCAAAATGATTCAATACCTGATTGATGCCATTTGTCTCAGTGGCATAGGAAACATTAAATTTATCTAGCCTATGCCTTACAAAATCGATAACAGTACCTCTATCAAGATCATTATGTCTTGTAAAGTACAATTCGACCTGAGAAGTCGATGGCTTAGTGATTATCACATTATCTTCATTTTCATGGCAAAACTCTATCTTTTTGCCATTGCCCTTTGCCCTGTTGAACTTATAGCCAAGAGACTCTGCCAGTTGAATGATACTCACATTTTCTTTAAAATACTGCCAAGTATGTCGCATTATCTTTTTCTGCCTTTTACTTGTTTGATGGTTTCGTCTACAGCCATACCGAGTGGTCCAGCAATTAAGCCAGCTTTTACCTTATCTTTAATCTCCTTTTTCAAAGAAATATCATCACCTTCTTTTGCCGTTTTTTTAGCACTTATGTCTACTCCCTCAGCTTCATTTTTTTCGGTTTTACTCATTTGCTCTTTTTGGGACTCTTGATAATTTAGTGGAGTTCTGGAGTAACCATTTGGAGCAATTATATTGATGGCGATTTTTTCTACTTTGCCATCTGGTTTTACCAACTCAATCTCTTTTCCCTTGAGTAGAGCCGCTTTTTGGTCTTGAGATAATTCAACTCCTTCTAAATATCTTGGAACATTGATGTTACCAATTCTGGTTCTAAAAACCTCATTAGTTTCAGGATCAACTTTGTACATATAAGGTTCTTTAGTGCCATTTTTACTTAACTGATTTGCCACTACCGTTTTACCCTCTTTTAATTCTTTAGCTTGTTCGCGGTTTAAATTGGTAGGTACTTCAACTTTGGTTCTTACTGGATGTACTTTAACCCCCAAGGATCCATCGCTTTCTGGATACAGAGATAATTTTGCCTGAAGATGATTCCCTTGCCCATCTGAAATAGTTTTTAACTGAGTGGTTCTACCAGAAAGCAAAGCCTTTAATTCATCTGGCGACCAACTGAGTACATCTTTCTTTTTTAGCCCTACTTTCTCTAGGAGTTCATAGGGAATGTTTTTAGCTTCAAAATTCATTTTTTAATATTTATATACTTATTATTATAATATATGAGTTAATATACTAAAATTATATTATATATGTATATAATATTGCATTTTCCTTATATGAAATTTAAATGCGGAAAATAGCTTTACTGATCCTAAGATTTGTTTGGAGGTAATAAGTGAAATAGATTCTTTAAATTGGATTCCTACTCTCAGTTAAAAGTTTTTGTAGTACAAGTGAACTTCTACAATCACAGTATTTGATTAATTATTATAAAGTTAATATCTTGAAGATTGTTCCATATTTATACCTTACTATCACTTTGAGTTGGACTTTTTTTAATTAACAAAATGCCCATTAACTATTTACATCTTGCTACAGAAATAAGAAAGCAAATATCTAAAGACAAAATAAGAGAAGCACTAGATACTTTACTACAAACATTAAAAAGTCATCCTGATTTAAATTCTGTGATTTTACAGTCAGCCCGATATGAGTCTGTAAACAAAGAAATTAGAAGTGGCACAGTAAATAGAGAAGCTGCTGGAGTAGAACAAAATCAAATTCGTTTAGCTTTATTGGACATAGCATGGGAACTGGAAAAAGAAGGTAAAGCAGCTACTAAAGTATTTATAAGTTACAGTAGAAATGGTGTAGGAGGCAGTTTATCGGATGCCTTATATAGTAAACTTAAAGAACTTGACTTTTCAGTTTTTCAAGATCTTAAAGATATTGATCCGGGAGATGATTGGGCAAAGGTGATTTTGAGTCAATTAAAAACATGTGATTATTTTGTATTGCTTCTTTCAGAAAAAGCCAACCAAAGTGAAATGGTGCTTAAAGAAGTAGAAGCAGCGAGGCAATTGAGACAAAAGACAGGTAAACCTTTAATATTACCTATCAAGGTGCGGTTTCCAACTGATCAATCAATAAATTTTAAACTACAAAAATGGCTATATCGCTATCAACACTTAGATTGGAGAGGAGAACAAGATACTAATATGATTAATCAAAAACTTATTGATGTAATTAGCAACCGCAAAAATGTTGAATTAGATGAGATAGTTTCCGACGAAGAAGCAGATAACTTTGCTAAAGCTCAAATGAGTGATGGTTTGATGCCACCTACACCAGTTGCTCCTTTGGAAGTTCCACAAGGAGCTGTAAGACTGGAATCCAAATATTATATAAAAAGAGCAGGTGAAGATAACTTTATAAAGCTAATTGAAACACCAGGAGCTTTATTAAGAATTCGTGGCCCACGACAATACGGAAAAACATCTTTACTTGCCCGAGTAATGGCACATGCCAATGAACAAAAATATGTGGTAGTGCCTATTGATTTTCAAGATTTTTCTGAATCCACTTTAAAAGATCTAGAAACACTTCTTTGGGAGTTTAGTAGCTACATTGCTGAAGAGCTAGATTTAGAAGATGAATTGGAAGAACATTGGTCAAAGCGCAGAGATTTTAAGCGAACTGTAAGGACATTTATCGAGAAAAATGTTTTAAAGGGCACAGATACCACCCTAGTATTGGCATTAGATGAGGCAGATAGACTCTTCCATAATACAACTATTTCCAGTGATTTCTTTTTAATGTTGAGGAGTTGGCATGAGCGAAGTAAATCCCGACCTGAGTGGGAACGTATTAAAATGGCAATATCCTATTCTACAGAAGCTAAATTAGCAATTAGCGATTTGAATGCTTCTCCTTTTAATGTAGGCGAAGAAGCTCGCATTGAAAACTTTGAGTTACATGAAGTAAACAAGCTGATAGAATTGCATGGATTAAATTTGATTGATACACAGGTAGAAACTTTAATGCATCTATTGAATGGACAACCCTATTTAATTAGAAGGGCTTTGTATATTATAGCCAAAGAAGATTTAAGTTTCGAGAAACTCATTGAGAAAGCTGCACAAAATGATGGACCTTTTAGTGATCATTTGCGACACCATTTAGTAAATGTGAAACAATTTGATGAATGTGTAGACTTACTTAAGAAAATTTTAGATAGAGAAAAATGTAAAGATGCTATAGTAGCAAATCGTTTGCAAGCAGCTGGTATTATAAAAGGTACTCCCCCTAATTTAGAATTCGCTTGTGGTTTATATGAACAATACTTTAAAGGCAAATTATGAGCGAAATGACTACACATAACCCAAAAAATTACTACCAAGCAGGAGCCACACTTGCCCAAAGTTCCCCTTCGTATGTAAAAAGAAAAGCAGATGATGAGTTATATGATAACCTATTGAAAGGTGAATTTTGCTATGTATTAACAGCAAGGCAAATGGGGAAAAGTAGTCTAAAAGTACAAACGCAAAAAAGACTCAAGGTAAAAGGCTGGCAATGTGTAGATGTGGATTTAACAGGTATTGGAAGCCATGGAATGAGTGCTGAGGACTGGTATTATAGTTTAATGGCTGAGATAGCAGGTGCTGTAGATTGTGAAGATAATTTTGAAGATTGGTATGAAGAACATACAGGATTAACACCTGTAGCAAAATTAGGACGCTTCTGGAAAGAAGTACTATTGAAAAACACAAAAGAGGAAGTAGTCATTTTCATTGATGAAATTGATACACTATTAAGTATGGATAAGCAACAGTTTAGTACTGATGATTTTTTTGCATCTATACGAGCTACTTATAACCAAAGAGCATCTAACCAAGAGTTGAATCGCTTGCACTTTTGCATTATTGGTGTGGCTACTCCCAATGATTTAATGAATGACCCTGAACGAACTCCTTTTAATATTGGCACTAATATTCGTTTAGAGTATTTTACAAAAGTAGAAGCTGAACCTTTACTAAGTGGATTAAAACATATTGACACTAACCATAATGAACTATTGTATGCTATTTTAAAGTGGACTGATGGCCAACCATTTTTAACCCAAAAGTTATGCAAAGAAATAGCTGAAAATGAAACAATAATTTCTAACCCAACCGAAAAAGTAAACACATATATTAAAAATATCTTTTTAAAACCAAAGACTGAAGAAACAGATAGCCACTTATCTAACATACAAAATAGAATATTAAATAATAAAGCATACAATTCTCAAATGCTTTTGCTTTACACTGAATTGCTAAATGGGAAAAATATTAATATAAATAACACTAATGAAACTCAATTATATTTAAAGCTAGCAGGTATCACAAAAGAAAAAAATGGTTTATTAATTATAGCCAATAAGCTATATAAAGAGAAGTTCAACAAGAGATGGCTAGAAGAAGTTTTAGCAAAAGTAAATAGACCATTCTTACAAGATATGAACCGATGGTTGGCATTTGATAAAAACTCAGATGCATTATTGAAAGGTGAGGTATTAAAAAAAGCAGAAGATTGGGCTAGAAAAAGAAATGATCTAACCCAAAATGAAAAAGAATTTATTGAGGAAAGTAGAAATAATGAAATAAGAGTAGAAGCTGAAAATATAAGATTAAAAGAAAGGGAAAGAGAAAACAAACGATTAATAGCACTTATATTAATGTTGATTTTTGCATTAGGCGTGGCTGCTTGGCAATGGTATGAGGCAGGAATCAAAGCTGATGAAGCACTAAAGAATGAACAATTAGCTAATGATAAAGCAAAGGAAGCACTTAAAAATGAACAATTAGCGAATACTGCAAATAATAATGCCCAATTAGCTCTCGACAGTTTAGAGCAAAAACAAAATGAATTAGAAATTGAAAAACAAAATGCTGTTGATGCTGGCAACTTTGCAGAAATTAAAAGAATAGAAGCTGAGCAAGCTAATATAAAAACACAACAAGAAATAGCTACTCAAAAAAAAATATTAAAAGCATTTGAAGTAAATGCATTGGCGATAAAAATTGCAGATGAAAACCCTACAATAGCTTTTAATTTAACAGTTTGGGCAAGCCAACAACTCAATGATACAAATAAAATTATTAGAGAAGCTTTATATAGAAGTTATCGTTCAGGAGGTGTTAAGTACAAAAGCTTTAAACGATGGAAGGGATGGCAACACTCTTTCGCTATTAATTCCGTGTGTTTTTCCCCCGATGGTAAATCCGTCATCACCGGTAGCTATGATAAAACTGCCAAATTATGGGATTTAAATGGCAAAGAATTA
>PBYL01000288.1 GCA_002729595.1 Thalassovita sp.
CATCATTCAAAATATTAATATCCCACAAATTGTAATTGGTGCCATAAGTACCAAAAACTATTGCATTATCATCAGAATTATAAATAAGTTGATCGAGTACAGGGTGTGACAATAATATTTCATCATACAGATCAACAGAATCTTCATATTCACCGACAAAGCTAAATTCTTCTACACCACTCACATTTTCCCAATGAGATGTTGCTGAGGTTAGGTACAGGCTTTCATTAGTACGACTTACCGTATCAGAATAGAATGAATACTCTGCAATAATTGTATCGGCTAATAAATAAGAAATTGCTAAACTGCCATTTGTACCTAATTCAATACTTTCTGTAGTTCCATCAAAAAAAGATTTTGCCCCGCTCCCATCTTTATTGGCATTAATTGTATTTTCTCCATAACTAGTTACAGGTAAATTATTTACAGTGAATGGCAACTCAGCATCCATAAATACATGCCCGTTAAAAGACTCAAAGGTTAACTCTTGGGTAAAGTTCTCTGGCAAAAACTCAATATTACCCTCATGAGAGATACCTGTCCAACCAAAATTACTTTTTATCGAAGGCAAATCAATGGTGCCTTTAAATACGAATAGAGGCTCTGTTGGCTCAAAGTATAATTCTGTATATGTAAAATCACCATTTGAAGTAGTGATTTTAGCAGTATCTTGATCGATGTTGTAATATATATAGCATTGTTCGTCTACGCTCAAAGAGATAATTGAAGACAAGTCTGGATTCTCCAAAAGACTAATATTCGCTAAATAATCGCCTACTGGTGTAGCATCTTCGAATAAACTTGTTTCTGGAAATGCAGCAGTTCCATATCCTTCTAATGAAGATATTTTTCCTTCTGAGTCTGTAGTTAGCTCAAACTCTCCACTACTTAAATAATACTGAGTAGCTGAAGTTTCCAGATATACACTTCCTTTTATTTCTAATCCTTCGGTGGTTTCGAGGTATCTATCATTGTTGGTTAGAATCGAGAAATCGCAAGATGTACCTACATCTACAGACAAAGCATCTTCTTCCAAAGCTTCTCTGGAAAAAATATCTACTGGTGAGAAATCACCCAGATCGCACGATTGCAAGTGAAATAAACCTGCAATTAATAAAAGCTTTGTATTTGGTTTTGAAAAAATAAACATGAACTAAAAGATTGAATTTGACACTCAACAATCAAAATGACAAATCTTATTACTTATAAGTTGGACAACGCCATTGCAAGCCACTTAAGAAGAATCTGTAACTCAACATTACATTAATTTGTGCCGAACCTACATGAACATCTTGTGGGTAAAAACCTCCAGCTTCGTATTGCCCGATACCTAATATGTAGGTGAACTGTGTAATTAATGAGAAATTAAAAAACTCAAAAGAAACACCTGCACCGGTAATTAAACCCAAACCGTTATCTTCTTCAATGAGGTTTTCATTATTAGTAGCACCGCCAAAACCTGTATTGGTTAAAGAAGCTTGCCAATAAGTTGCTCCTGCTAAGCCGTAAATATTCATCCAGATTGGCCAGTTGTACCACTTTCTACTAGGAGAATACTTTAAATGGAAAAAGTAATATTCTGGCTCAAGCAAATAACCTTCTTGAATAAAAGCCGCATTAAAGTTTACTCCGGCCACATAACTAAGTGGTTTAAGCATATCACCATATTCTACAAAAAAATGAATGGCATTTCTTTCATTCTCCATTAAAGGCTCATGCGAAGTTTGCCAAACAGCCGGACCAATACCAATTTCTAAATACCTAAAATCGTATTTCCTTTGTTTAGGCTTTTTGTATTTCCTCGGTTTTTTAGAAAATGGCTGCGAAAAAGAATGGCCATAACCTACCATCATTCCTTTACTAATATTTAAAGAAAGGGAATCGCTTAAAGCGTATGATGAGCTGGACAATCTTGCTGCATTTAAATCTGAAAAAATAACAGTTACAAGACTAAAAAATATAAATAATCTGATCTGCATAAGGTTGTATCTTGTCAAGATTGTATCAAGTATTATGCTAATTTAACATGATATTTACGAAAGCCGTTTGCGCTAAATAAAAGCTTATGTGCTATCATTTTTCAATACTCTCTATAATCACATACCTTTACACGTATCAGTATTGTTAAAATTATTAGCTCAAGTAATAAAAGCACTAAGCTAAAGTCAGGCTTATAATTGAAGTGAAAGCTTAAAATAAATTTATGACTTAGGTAAAAAAGGAATTTTTTTAGGAAAATGGAGCCATTTCAGCAAAAAAAACATTCCTTTTAGTAGTTGGTTTTAACATACTGAAATGATCTTTGCAATATTTCCTATAAAATTTGAATAAGCTTATTATTTTTACGCACTCTTATAGAAATTTTAGGGATTGAAATATATACTTGAATTAAAATAAAAATCATAACATTATATGGCTGAAGTAATCAGAATGCCAAAGATGAGCGACACGATGGAAGAAGGTGTAATTGCGTCTTGGCTGGTTAAAGTAGGTGACAAGGTATCTTCTGGTGATATACTTGCTGAGGTAGAGACCGATAAGGCAACCATGGAACTTGAAAACTACGAAGACGGTACAATCTTATACATTGGACCAGGTGAAAAAGATTCTGTTCCTGTAGATGGAATTATCGCAGTTGTTGGAGAAGAAGGTGAAGACTACCAGTCTTTACTAGATGGTGATGGAGGAAGCAGCAATGGCGAACAAAAAGAAACCGCTACAGAAAGTGCTCCGGCAGAAAGTACAGAAGAAGCTCCTGCTGCTGCAGATATCGATACCTCTGGCATTAACGCAGAAGTGATTACTATGCCGAAAATGAGCGATACCATGGAAGAAGGTACTATCGCTAGCTGGTTAGTAAAAGTTGGTGATGATGTTGCTTCTGGTGACATTCTCGCTGAAGTAGAAACTGACAAAGCTACCATGGAGCTCGAAAACTACACTGATGGTAAAGTACTTTATCTTGCTGCAGAAGCTGGTAGCTCTGTAAAAGTAGATGGAGTAATTGCTATTATCGGTGAAGAAGGAGCAGATTATAAAACATTATTAGAAGCACAAAATGGAAAAGCTTCTGGTGGTGCAGCAAAAAAAGAAGAGGCTCCAGCCCCTAAGCAGGAAAAAAAAGAAGCGCCGGTAGCAAAGAAAGAGGAAGCAAAACCAGCTCCAGCGGTTTCTTCAACAACCTCATCAATTTCTTCAGAGGGAGGTAGAGTAAAAGCTTCTCCTCTTGCTAAAAAATTAGCTGAAGATAAAGGTTTCGATATAAGCAAAATTCCAGGAACTGGTGATCACGGTAGAGTAATCAGAAGAGATGTTGAATCTTACCAACCAGTTGCTGAAACTACTACTGCTGCTGCTCCAACTGTAGGTGCTACCGTACCAGTAGGTCAAGAAAGCTTTACTGAAGAGAAAGTTTCTCAAATGAGAAAAGTAATCTCTAAGAGACTTGCTGAAAGTAAATTTACTGCTCCTCACTTCTACCTTACTATGGAAATTAACATGGATAAGGCAATTGAGGCAAGAGCGGGAATGAACGAGATATCTCCTGTAAAGATTTCTTTCAACGATATTGTATTAAAAGCTTGTGCTGCTGCTTTAAAACAGCATCCTGATGTTAACTCTTCTTGGTTAGGAGATAAAATCAGAAAAAATCAACATGTTCATATCGGTGTTGCTGTAGCAATTCCTGATGGACTTCTTGTACCAGTTGTTAGATTTGCAGATAGCAAAACACTTTCTCAGATTTCTGCCGAAGTAAAAGACTTAGGTAAGAGAGCAAAAGAGAAAAAATTACAACCAGCAGATTGGGAAGGTAACACATTTACCATTTCTAACCTTGGTATGTTTGGTATCGAAGAGTTTACAGCAATTATTAACCCGCCAGATGCTTGTATCTTAGCAGTAGGTGGTATTAAGCAAACACCAATTGTAAAAGATGGAGAAATCAAGATTGGTAACGTAATGAAGGTTACGATGTCTTGCGACCATAGAGTTGTAGATGGTGCTGTAGGTTCTGCATTCCTTCTAACGCTTAAACAGTTGCTTGAAGACCCAGTAAGAATCCTTGTCTGATTTTAATACATTAAAATATACAGGTCATTCTTACCAGGAATGACCTTTTTTTATACCTAATATTTATACAAAATCCCACTATTAAATTTAAACAAAATGAAAGTTGCAGTTGTAGGCGCTACCGGTTTAGTAGGTAGTACCATGTTAAAAGTACTGGAAGAGAGAGACTTTCCAGCAGATGTTATTATCCCTGTTGCATCTAGCAAATCAGTAGGCAAAACAGTTACCTTCAAAGGAAAAGAATTCAAGGTAGTGGGCATGGAAGAAGGTATTGCTGCAAAAGCTGATATTGCTATTTTTTCTGCTGGTGGAGGCACATCTTTGGAGTATGCTCCTCGCTTCGCAGAGGCTGGTACTACAGTAATCGATAACTCTTCAGCATGGAGAATGGATCCAACTAAAAAACTGGTTGTGCCTGAAATTAATGCCAATGAACTCACTAAAGAAGACAAAATTATAGCCAACCCTAACTGCTCTACTATCCAGATGGTTTTAGCTTTGGCTCCTCTACACAAAAGATACACTATTAAAAGAGTAGTAGTATCTACTTACCAATCTGTTACAGGAACTGGTAAAAAAGCGGTAGACCAAATGATGAGAGAAAGAGCTGGTGAAGAGCTTTCTAGAGAAGAAATGGCTTATCCATACAAAATTGATATGAACGTACTACCTCATATCGACGTGTTCTTGGAAAATGGCTACACCAAAGAAGAAATGAAAATGGTGAACGAAACCATGAAAATCTTAAATGACCAGAGCATAAAAGTTACTGCAACTTGCGTGAGAATACCTACTATGGGAGGACACTCTGAATCAGTTAACGTGGAGTTCGAAAATGATTTTGATTTGGCTGAGGTAACTGGAATTCTCCAAAGCACCGATGGAATTGTTATAGAAGATGATGTAAATAATTTGGTATATCCTATGCCGATTAATGCACACAACCGTAACGAAACTTTTGTTGGTAGACTAAGAAGAGACGAAAGCCAAGAAAAAACGCTCAATATGTGGATCGTTTCTGATAACCTTAGAAAAGGTGCTGCTACCAATGCAGTTCAAATCGCAGAAGCATTAATGAGAAACAAACTAGTTTAATAAAGTCTTGATTCTCTTTCTCTTAAACAAAGAGGATTTAAAATTTTATTTTTTTATCTAAAGGAGTATCTGAAAAAAACTTATAATTGAGTGATAATTCAGGTACTCCATTTTTTTAATATATCAGGCTACATGTCGGGACTATACGCTGCATTCGACGTTTTTCCTTCTACTAAAGGTTCAGCAACACATATTTCTCATTTTGCCAGTACACTTTTCGAGTATACCAATGGAGGTATTTTATGTGCACTTGCAGGAAACTATCTACCCAAAGAACAAAGCGAAGATAACATTAGCATTAAAAGACTCAGTCTTAAAAATGTAAACTACCTAGAAAGAGCCGAAGCTTTTTCCAGATTTGTAAGCAAGCAAATTGAGCTAAATGAAGATGAGTTGAGCATTTGCCACTTTAGAGATATTTGGGGTGGAATGCCTATCTTAAAACCAGAGAGAAATTACAAAACGGTTTTTGAAGTAAACGGATTAACTTCCGTCGAGCTTCCCTACCGATATCCTTATCTCACAAAAAGCTTTATTCAGAAATTGAGAAAGAGAGAATTGTTCTGTTTACAGCAAGCAGATACGATTGTTACTCCTTCACAAACTACTGCCGATTTTCTCCAAAGTTTAGGGACTTCTTCTCATAAAATTGAAGTGATTCGTAATGGCGCTCTAATCCCTGAGAAACAAGCCAAGCCAGACAATCTGCCTGAAAAGTATATTATTTACTTTGGCGCTTTACAAACTTGGCAAGGTGTAGATGTGCTATTGAAAGCATTTGCTGGATTAAAAGATTTTGACGACTTACATCTGGTAATTTGTAATGCAGGTTCTAAAAGAGTTGCTAAACCTTATAAAAAGTTAGCCTCCAAATTAGAAGTAGACGAAAAGGTAATCTGGTTTGATCAACTAGAACAAAAAACGCTTTGGGCTATGGTGCAACATGCACTCGTATCAGTTGCACCTCTTAAAGAGGGAAACCGAAATATAGAACAAGGCTGTTGCCCGCTTAAAATACTGGAATCGATGGCTTGTGGCACTGCTGTTATTGCATCTGAATTGCCAGTTTGTACCGAACTTATAGAAGATAACACACATGGTAAACTGGTGCCACCCGAACGACCTGCCATGTTTTCTAGAGCTATTCGGTTTTTGGTTGAATATCCTGATTTAGCAGAGAAAATGGGCAAACAAGGGCAACAACAAATAGAAGAATTCTTTACTTGGCAACAGAAAAAAGAAGCATTAAAATCTTTGTATTCCCGTTTAAATTCCCTTATTTAAAGTTAAATAAACTCGATATTATGGCTGATACCAAAAATGTATTCCAACAATTTAAATCTCTTGACCCAGAGCAAACCCAGATTGTAGAAACCAAAAAAATTGACGGTACACATACAGCTCAATATTGGCTTAATTTATTAAGAAAGATCGCTATCCTTGATAAGGAAGGAGATAAAGTAAGATTAAATTCTAGTCTATCTATTAAAATGATAGTTTCTGGAATGGTTGGCTTCATTTCACTTTTCGTTGCCCTAGGCACTCAAATTCCTTATATTTTAATAATAACTGCTCTAGCAGCTGGCTTAGCTATTAAATTTGGGATTGATAATAAAAAAGTAAAAAAGCTCGATTTGAGTAACCACCTCAGAAGCTTTTTAATGCCTTTTCTTAGCATCATCAAAGAAGATATTCCTAAAAAAAGCAAGGTGCAGATAAAAGCTTCTTTCGAAGAGTCTGACCAACAAGAATATATTGTTGACCAAAAGCAAGGTAATAATAAAGGCTATCCTAAGATCAAAGAAACATACTTTAAGATCCCAAGACTTGAGTTCAAAGCTACTTTGATTGATGGAACTCAAATCCAATTAGATTATACCGATTTTGTTCGAAAGAGAAATGTGACTAAAAGGAATCCTAGAGGTAAAATAAAGCATAAGGTAAAATACAAAATCAAACACCTCGTACAAATCAAATTATTTTTCCATAATGGAATATATAATGTTGGTGGAAGTCTCGATCTTCCTAAAAATATAGCTTATACTACCAAAGGTCAAACCCACTGTTTTAAAACCAAACTGGTAGAGATTGTTCCAGATGAAATGGATTGTATGCCTACAAAAAAAGTACTTGCTGCAATAGCTGGAATTTATAAAAGAGTTCAGCCAGTTGGTAAAACAAATGCAGACATGCAGTAATAAACTCGCATTTTTTGCAACAAACTAATTGAGCTATAATTTTGATAAGATTTATACACTTTATTTTATTAACTTTAATCTCCTAAAAATTGATAGGCTTAAAAATGAGCTTATCTTGTTAAATTAAAATTTCTAAGCCTCAAAAACAGATTTGTATATGGATAGGCCGTCTTCTAAAAACGCAGATAGTAATCATCAAAGACCTATGGTATTTGGGTTACCTAAATACCGTGAAAAGGTAATTACTGCTATAAGTGAAGCTTATGCGAACAACGATCTAGATATAGATGAGTATGAGAGAAGGCTAGATATTGCTCATGATGCCAGAACAATAGAGGAACTTAGAAATTCGGTTTACGACTTTCCACAGATAAATAGTTTATTGCCAGTAGTTAGTAAAGGAGCTCAACCTTCACAAGCTCAAGAGCCAAGAAACTATCCACCATACAGAAGTGCACCTTACAACAGCTCTCCTGCCGAAAATATTCGTAAGACTTTCGAAGAAATTGACTTTATCAATATCATCGGAGATAAGAAATTATACAGTGCCGAAATAACTAAACCAAATATTAAAGTGGTTACAGGCATTGGCGATACACTTATCGATTTAAGAGATATTGCTCATAAATTCACGCATATTAGAATTGAAAGTATCTGCCTTATTGGTAATGTTAGAATTCGACTGCCACATAATGCCAAGGTAAAAAGAAATGTAACTGTGATTATCGGCAGTACTAAGCAAAAGCAAATTGGCGGGTCTTTGCTTAAAAAATTCTTTGGAATTAATGCCACTAAAGGAGATAGGTATGATTATAACCAGCCAGAGGTTTTTGTAGAAATTACAGGCTTTAAACTAATTGGAGATATGATTCTAGAATTTATGCCTCCACCAGAAGCTGTTGACTACTAATTACGCAAATCTATTTCTCTCAATAATTTAGCAGCCCCTGTATTTAGTTCATAATTAAAAGCAGAGATTGGCTGAATATTATTACCCAGTAACTTTCTAATTTGGGGAACGACATCTCTTAAATGCAGCCATGCTTGCCTAGCTTTTTCGTTTGAAGCATTTAGTTCTACTTCTTTTGCCCAAACCAAGTAATCTTCTGCCTCTTCAAAAGTCTCACACTCAGTTAAAATTAAATGCAGAGCCATACTAGGTTTTTCTTGTGCAAAATCTTCATACTCATCTACAACAGGCACAACAAAAACCTCAGAGCCAGTCTTCATTTCTATCGCAATGTAATTCTCTTCTGGCATGCTAAAAACTGCCTCAACTTTCCTAAACTCTAATTGCAGTTCTTGTACCTTCTGGTGTAATTGCAATACTTCAGGGTAGTCGGCAGGATCAAGCATAATGTATGTTTTTACATTCTAAATTGTAACAGGTTCGTTTTTCGGCTTTCTATTACCAATAAACGGAATATTTGTTCTTGTGGCAAATAAGTAAGCGTTACAGGTGCATCAGACTTTATCGCTTTACCAAACATCAATTTACCAGCAGTATTAAAAATCCAAGAACTTTTAGATTTTGGAGAAAACACATTTATAAATACTTTTCCCGGTCCAAAATTCAGTAACTGAACTTGTTTCTCATCTTTATCTGGAAAAGTAAACTTAAACATCAATTGCTGTGAAGTATTAAAAAAATGGATAATATCTTCATCTTGTCGCATCAAGATAAACTCAGGTTTCATAGTCGCATTAAGACGCTGTATCTTACTTTGATATTCTGAAGAGTTCGCATCATTGCCCACTATAAAAAATCGAGAATCTGTAACTATTTTCCTCATTTTCTTTCTGCTTCGTAAACTTCCACTCAGGTCTAAAGTAACCAAGTCTCCCCCATCGCTCATAATATTAACTAAGGTTTCGTCACCCGATTTACTGATTACAAGAGGTTGGTGGCAAGTAAAATTCATCAATAGTGGAAAGCCGGGGTGCACTCTGGCATTTTGGTCTAAGGCATACAAACTACCATTTTCTAGCAGAGTGAGTATATAAACTTTTCCATTTTCTTCTAAATACACTGGTGGCGTAGCTAAGGCAGACTCTAGCTTTCTGGGATTCCAAGAGCGAGCAATACCACCATATCGATTAAATAGATACAAGCGAGCATCTTTTTTTACCGTTTTTCCGGGAATCACTCCGGCAACTAAAAAGCGTTGTTCTTTGTCGTTTTTCAATCGAACTGGCAACAAATATTTCGCTTCGAAATAGGTGGGCAAATTCATCGGGAAGCCATTTACTTTTCTGCCAAGTCTATCGTACACATGTATTTTCCCATCTGAAATAAAAGCATATTGCAGCTTCTCATTATTGTAGACATCCACCTGAGACACATCACCCACTGTATGTTGCCAAACCGCATTTCGCCAAAGCATCTCACCAGAATCGCTCAAAAGCATCAGCCTTGTTTTTTCATCTTGTAAGATAAATTCTTTTTGCTGGGTGTAATGGTTTATAACCACTCTTGCTGCTTTACTTGCCTTTTCGGGTAGTGGCGTTACAGAAAGTGTGTCGGGAATAATGGCTGCTAAATCTGCTGATTGCAAGCTAAGTTGTAAATGAACCGAATCTTGATCAATCTCTAAAAGGAGCTTACCCAGTTTAGAAAAAGTATTTGAGAGGTCTTTTTTATAAGCAGTTTTAATATCGTTTTGTAAGAAAGAGATAAACTTTTTCCCATTGATGTAATAAGTATAAAATGCTTTAGAATCGGCTGTTCTTTGGGTAATCTTTCTCAGTACATTTTCTGGAATATATTGATTAGCCAACCAAAGAG
>PBYL01000289.1 GCA_002729595.1 Thalassovita sp.
TACTTTGTCCGCAGTTCCATCAGGTGAGCCGTCGTCAACTATAAGAATATGTATATCAATATAGAGGCTCAGGATTTCCGATATAATCCCTTCTATATTCTCAATCTCGTTGTATGTGGGTATTATAACTATCTGCTTTGACAAAGTCTACTCTTTAATCAGTACTATTTCACATTCAAATTTATATAAACTAAAAGAATTTAGCTCATTTCTCTTAAATCTACCGGTACAACCGTAGATACTCCCTGCTCGATCATTGTAATTCCATAAATCACATCTGTAGTAGACATAGTTCGCTTGTTGTGTGTAACAATTATGAACTGAGAGTTCTCAGAAAATTTCTTAATAATGTTATTAAACTTATCGATGTTGGCATCATCTAAAGGTGCATCAACCTCGTCAAAAATACAGAATGGAGCCGGTTTTAGCAGATATATTGCAAAAAGCAATGCAGTTGCTGTTAATGTTTTCTCACCTCCCGATAACTGATTGATAGTTAAAGGTTTTTTACCTTTTGGTTGAGCAATTATTTCAATCTTAGAATTGAGTGGATCGTTTTCGTCCAAAAGGATTAAATCACAACTATCTTGGTCTGTAAATAAAGACCTGAAAACTTCAATAAAATAGCTTCTCACTTTAGTAAAAGCATCCATAAAGTTTTCTTTAGCCACAGTGTCGATTTCCGCAATAGTAGTATTTAAAGAATCTATCGCTTCTATTAAATCCTTTTTCTGTTCTGAAATAAAATCGTTTCTTTCTTTTATTTCGTTATAAGCCTCAATTGCCATATGGTTAATTGGGCCAATATTCTCCATTTTCTTTTTAGTGCCAGCTACTTTTTCTTTTAAAGAATCAAGATCACCATCATATGCTTCAGTCTCTTCAATTGGCTTTAACAGCTCATTTACATCCACTTCAAACTCTACAGAAACTCTTTCTTTCACCGAAGCAGTTTTCATCTTCTCTTGGTTAATTTTATCTTTTAAATCTAAAATTAATCCTTCTAACTGCTCTTTATTACGCTGATACTCTCTAATTACTTTTTCATATTCTGCAATCTCACCTCTAGAAGCATAATAATCTTTCTCTGCCTCATTAACTCCTTCTTCTATGCTAGATTTCTCATCATACATGCCAATGAGTTCATCTTCATTATTACCACTGGTTTCTTGCAGCTGTACAATCTCTTGTTCAGTATGTTTTAAATCTTCTTGATGATTCTCAATTTTTGCCTTACCTCTATCAAAAGCATTCTCTTTGTAGCTTATCTCTTTCTCTATACTTTCAAATTTGTTGTTGTATGTATGATATGAGATGTTGTATTGATTAAAAGCAGCAGATTTCTGATTAAGCAATTCATTTTCTTCTTCCAAAGTTGCCCTTAAATCTTCCTGATTCTCCTCAAAATAGCTCAGCTTATTTTCTTCATCTTCGAGCTCAGGATGCAATTGCTCAATCGTCTCTCTTAACTGACTCAGCTTTTCTTCGATGTTCTCTCTCCTATTTTGCTGATCAAGAAGTAATTCGGAAAACTGTTCTTTCTTTGTTACAATACTTACATTTTCCTGCTTTAATATGCTTATTTCTTCTTGAAGTCTACCAATTTTATCTCTTTGTGATTCGCCTTTTAAGTAGCTGATATCTTGAATCTTCTGATTGATAATCTTATCAAGATTTTTATTCTTGCTTTGTAGCTCTTTAATCCTTTCAGAAAGTTTCTCAAGGTTTTTAGCTCTACCAAGTTTCTTACCTTCAAACAAACCTACAGAACCACCAGAAACACTGTATTTCCTTTTAATAACCTTACCATTTTGAGTAATAAAAGTAAGATCATTATCCTTCGGAATTGACTCTTGATTAGAAGTTACCACATACACATTATCTAACAAGTAATGCACTAACTCACGATATTTATCGTCAAACTCAACAATGTTTATTGCAGGAATAGCATCTTCAAATTGCCTTTTAGCAGTTGGCGAGAAGTTTTTGAATTTATCTAATACTAGAAAATTACCTTTACCTTTAGCCGAGTCACTTAACAGGTTTACTGCTTCTAAAGCCAAAGCTTCATTATCAAGAATATAGTAGTTCAGATAAGGCTCCAAATAGTTTTCAATACAAACTCTGTATTTTTCTTCTGCAGCAATTATATCTGAAAGTAGAGGGAAGTTTTTGCCCCAATTAGTCTGCTTTTTTAAGAATTTAATGGCCTGAGGATAACCTTCTAGATTATCGACCATAGATTTGGTGAGGTTGTACTCATTCTGCTTAGCATCTAACTCTCTGCTAGATTTTGCTAGCTCTTCTTTCAACTTCTGCAAAGAAACCTCAGCAGATTCGATTTGAGTATCCAATTCATTTTGCCTGAATTCAGCTCGCTCTAATTGTTCTTGCTTTTCAGAAAGCTCTTCAGTCAATTCACCTAATTTGAAATCAAACTCATCCAAACTAGCACTTTTCACAGTTGTTTCTGTATGCTCTTTTTCCAGCTCTTGCATCAAAGAAGATTGCTGCACTTGGCTAATCTCTAAATCTTTTTTGAGCTGATATACTCTGTTTTGTCGAGTCTTAAACTGAAGAGAAATTTCTTTTAATTGCTCCTTTAATTTATCGGTACTACCCTTTTGGTTTTCGTACTCTTGCTTGCTTTTATCAAGTAAAAAAGTAGCTTCTTTAATCTGTTTTTCTAGACTTTCTTTTTCCTTTAAAAGGCCTTCTATGCTAAACTTAGCTCTTTCGTTACTCTTTAATTCTTCTGATAATTGATTTTGTAATGAATTTGCTTTCTCTGTTAAAAATCTCAGTCTTTCACTTTTAATCTTCTTCTCGCTCTCAAACTGCCTAATTTTATTAACATGATTATTCAGCGTTTTTTGTCTTGAAGAAAGTAGTTGCTCTTTTTTAACTAATTCCAACTTTTCTTTCTCCAAAGCAGCTTCACCTTCAGACTGTTGTTTTTGAATAGAAATTTTTTGATCAGAAGCAGCTTCTATCTCTTTTTCAAGAACATTTGTTTTCTCAACTTGATCTTTGAGCAATTCTTTGGCTAATATAATGCTTAGCTCTTTGTATTCTTTTTTAAGCTTTAAGTAACGCTCTGCCTGTTTTGCCTGTCTTTCTAAAGATCGCATGTTTTTGCCAATCTCATGCAAAAGGTCTTCTACCCTCTCTAAATCGTCACTTGTATCAGCAAGCTTCTTAAGCGTCTCTTTTTTCCTTTTCTTGAATTTTGATATTCCTGCAGCTTCTTCAAATAATTGTCTTCTAGATTGATTCGTATCATTCAGAATCTCATCAACCATTTTTAACTCAATAATGGCATAACTATCTGAGCTAATACCAGTATCCATAAAAAGCGACTGAATATCTTTTAGGCGGCAGGTAACTCCATTCAACAAATATTCACTATCTCCACTTCTGTAATATCGGCGGGTAATTGTAATTTCAGAATATTCTGTAGGAAGTAAATTCTTGGTATTTTTAAAAGACAAACCAACCTCAGCCATTTGTTGAGCTTTACGGTTTTTTGTACCATTAAAAATCACATTTTCCATTTTTTCGGAACGTAAAGCTTTGCTACTTTGCTCACCCAATACCCAACGGATTGCATCAACCACATTAGATTTACCACTCCCATTTGGACCAACTACACCAGTTACTCCTATATCAAAGTTTAAAACTACCTTTTCGCCAAAGCTTTTAAATCCCTTTATTTCGAGTCGTTGTAATAACATTGAGAATATTTGATTCAAAAATTGATTCGAATAAGCATGCCTTGATACATGCTCTCATCGCAGCCCTCAAGATAAGGAAAGCAAAAATAAAATTATTTTATAGATTTGAATACAAAGCCCCAATAGTAATAGTAAATAATTTACTTTTTTATAATTTGGTTGCCTGAAATAAGCACTAAAGTTTATTGAAATCTATATGGATCTAATTGAAATCATATTTTCTCTCGTCGGATTAATTTTGTATTGGATACTTACTTCTAAAAAAGTGAGTAGCAAAAAGAAGAAACCAGAAAGAGTTAGCCCTCCTAGGCAAAGAGCTGGGCAACAGCGTGAGATGCCGGTAGAAGAAAAATATGAAGAACCAGAGCCTATGGACGACTTGCCTGACTTTGATGAAATGGATGATTATGAAGAGGAGGAAGATGATTACGAAGAAGAAAATGCACCTCAAACATTTCAAGAACTATTAGAACAATTTACAACTAAAAAGAATAAAAAGCCTGTATTTAGAGCTCCAGTAGAAGAGACTAAAGCAGAAACATTTAGAAAAGAAATTAGAATTGATACTGAAGAAGAGTATAAACCAATTATTCAAAGTAGTAGAAGGTTAATGAAACCGGGAGAATACACTGGTTCTATTCTTAAAAAATCGATTGAAGATTTCCCTAAAGCAACCATTACAGTACCTGCTTTACAACAAGGGAATAAAAAGAAGAAGAAAACGAATAAGAAAGTAGCTAAGCTTTTCAAAAATAAAACTAACCTTCGAAATGCTTTAATTATGAAAGAGGTTATGGATAGAAAATATTTCTAATTATTCTTCTTATTCAATAGAAATTATAAAACAAAAAAATCCCTTCTAGCTAACTAGAAGGGATTTTTTATACATTTATATCAATTAAGATAATTTTGAGAAATCGTAAGTATCTAAGAACTTAGTTGTAAAATTACCTTGTTTGAAGTCTTCGTTATCCATTAAATCTAAATGGAAAGGAATAGTAGTTTTAATTCCCTCAATTACAAACTCCTCTAATGCTCTCTTCATTCTCACTATAGCTTCTTCTCTTGTTTGAGCATAAACGATCAATTTTGCAATCATAGAATCGTAATATGGAGGAATGATATAACCAGCATAAACGTGGCTATCAACCCTAACACCAGCACCACCAGGGTAATGTAAATTAGTTATTTTACCCGGACTTGGTCTAAAATTGTTAGCTGGGTCCTCAGCATTAATTCTACATTCGATTGAATGACCTTTTGGTATATAACTCTCTCCAGAAATAGGAATGCCAGCAGCAACTTTAATTTGTTCTTTTATCAAATCAAAATCTGTAACCATCTCTGTTACAGGGTGCTCAACTTGAATTCTGGTATTCATTTCCATGAAGTAGAAATCACCATTTTTGTCAACCAAAAATTCGATTGTTCCAGCTCCTTCGTAGTTTACAGCTTTTGTACCTTTAATAGCTGCTTCACCCATTCTCTCTCTCAAATCGTCAGTCATTACTGGAGAAGGACTTTCTTCAACTAATTTCTGATGTCTTCTTTGGATTGAACAATCTCTTTCTGAAAGGTGGCAAGCATTTCCGTGCTTATCTCCAAATACTTGAATCTCTACGTGACGTGGTTCTTCAAGATATTTTTCTAGATATAAACCATCGTTACCGAAAGACGCTGCTGCTTCAGCTTTGGCATTATCCCAAGCTTTTTTAAACTCCTCGTCATTGTAAACTACACGCATCCCTTTTCCACCACCACCGGCTGTAGCTTTCAATATAACTGGGTATTTAATTTCTTTAGACAGCTTTATACCTTCTTCTACAGTAGAAAGCAAACCTTCTGATCCTGGAATGGTAGGTACTCCTGCATCTTTCATAGTAGCTTTTGCAGTAGCCTTATCTCCCATTGCATTGATCATCTCGGCAGATGCACCAATAAATTTGATATTGTATTCTTCACAGATTTGTGAAAATTGGGCATTTTCTGATAAGAATCCATATCCTGGATGTATAGCATCAGCATTTGTAATTTCTGCTGCTGCCATTATGTTTGGTATGTTCAGGTAAGAGTTAGCACTTGCCGGAGGTCCTATACAAACTGCTTCATCAGCAAATCTCACATGAAGGCTTTCTTTATCAGCTTGAGAATAAACAGCAACCGTTTTGATGCCCATTTCCTTACAGGTCCTGATTACTCTAAGTGCAATTTCTCCCCTGTTCGCGATTAATATTTTATTGAACACGATGTGATGTAGTTAAATTTTCAACTTTAGTATGCGTGTGGTAATACATACTTTTACCTGATAAAATCTGATTGTAATTAAGATGGATCAACCAAGAATAATGGTTGGTCGTACTCAACAGGAGAAGCGTTTTCTACTAACACTTTCACTATTTTTCCTGATACTTCAGATTCAATTTCGTTGAAAAGTTTCATGGCTTCGATGATACAAACCACGCTACCATTAGAAACATTATCTCCAACATTTATAAATGCATCTGAATCAGGGCTAGATGAACGATAGAAAGTACCTATCATCGGAGATTTAATGGTGATATAGTTAGTTTCTGAGCTTGTGTTCTCTTCTTTTACTGGAGCTGCACTTTCGGTCGAAGGAGAAGTGGTTATTTGCTGAGGAATACTTACCGGTTGTTGGATAAGTTGTGGTTGGTGCGTGTGTTCTACCAATTTAGCAACCGCCTCGCTTTGTTTCTTTACATGTAACTTAATTTCATCTGTTTCGATATTTACTTCATCTAAACCAGAATTTGCAATGAAATTGATGAGCTCCTTTATTTCTTTAGCTTTCATTATTTATCTATTAAACTAATTTTAAACAGCACTATAATGTTTTATGCTATTTAATTTCAATTAAAAAAAGTTTGGCATAAAATACCAAACCTAATAAAATTTATTGTTTTACTCTTTCTACGTATGAACGAGTTCGTGTATCTATTTTTAATACATCGTCTTGATTCACAAATAGAGGTACTTGTATCTCTGCACCGGTTTCCAAAGTAGCGGGTTTTGAAGCATTTGTTGCTGTATCCCCTTTGATACCTGGTTCAGTATACGTTACCTGTAAAATAACAAATGCAGGTAATTCGCAGCCAATAATTTTTTCGTATTCTGCATGAACTAAGACTTCTACTTCTTGCCCATCTTTCATAAGATCGGCATTTTCTACTAAGCCTTCTTCAATGCTTACTTGTTCAAATGTGTTACTGTCCATCATATGATAGCCTAGATCATCTTTGTATAAAAACTGATAATCTCTGCGCTCGATTCGGGCAGTTGTAACTTTATGACCTGATGTAAAAGTGTTGTCTATCACTTTTCCGGTAGTGATACTTTTTAATTTTGTTCTTACAAAAGCAGGTCCTTTACCGGGCTTTACATGCTGAAATTCAACTATTGTAAACAAATCGTGGTTGAATTCAATGCATAGTCCATTTCTAAAATCCGCTGTAGTTGCCATTCTAGTCTAATTGACAATTAAAAAAGAAAATTAAATTATATTGATAGTCTGACACAAAAAGACTGGCTTTTGTTGTAAGCCAGAGCAAATTTACTTGGTGTTATAATCCCACTTTAAGTAAATAGAACCCCATGTGAATCCACCACCAAAAGCAGCCAGTATTAAATTGTCACCTTTTTGTAGTTTAGATTCATAATCCCACAAACAGAGAGGAATGGTAGCGGCAGTTGTATTGCCATATTTATCGATATTGATCATTACCTTTTCTTCTCCAACGCCCATGCGTTTCGCTGTGGCATCGATAATCCTTTTGTTGGCTTGATGAGGAACAAGATATGCTATATCATCTGATTTTAGATCATTGCGTTGCATTACTGTATATGCTGCATCAGCCATGTTAGTCACTGCAAATTTAAAAACAGCTTTTCCTTCTTGATACACAAAGTGTTCTTTATTCTTAACTGTTTCTATGCTAGCTGGTTTTCTACTACCTCCAGCTTTCATGTGAAGGTGTTTTTCACCAATTGCATCTGATTTCAGGTAGGCATCAATAATTCCATTTTCACTTTCTTTGGCTTCTAGCATTACAGCACCGGCACCATCTCCAAAAATGATACAGGTTGCCCTGTCTTCATAATCGATTATGCTCGACATTTTATCTACGCCTACAACCACTACTTTTTTATGGGTTCCACTTTCTATAAATTTAGAAGCGGTAGTTAATCCATAAAGAAAGCCAGAACAAGCGGCGTTGATATCATAGCTGAATGCGTTAACAGCTCCCACAGCAGTGGCAATTAAATTAGCTGTGGCCGGAAAGAGCATATCTGGTGTTACAGTACAGCAGATTAAAAGATCGATTTCTTCGGGATTGATTTTAGTTTTAGCAAGTAGATTATTTACGGCTTTAATCCCCATAAACGAACTTCCTAAATTCTCCCCCTTCAAAATTCTCCGTTCTCGTATACCCGTCCTCTCTATTATCCATGCTTCATTGGTATCAACCATTTTTTCGAGTTCCGCATTGGTGAGAATGTACTCGGGCACGTAGCCTCCTACTCCTGTAATTACTGCTCTTCTTTTATCCATCAGAATTTGAAAGTTAGTATTGCACCTGCAAAGTATGAAATCAAAAAGCAATTATCAAAAAATTCATATCCTGAATTTTATCATAAACAATAAGATTATTTATTGATTTTGTGCATCAAAATATGAAAATAATCATAAAAAAAGAGAAGTTTGTTACTTCTCTTTGAAAATCCGGGTAGGAATATCTTATTCTTCTACAACTTCCTTTTCTAAAACAACTTTGCCCTTGTAATACAATTTTCCTTCAGACCAGTAAGCTCTATGCCACATATGAGCTTCTCCTGTAACGCCACAAATTGCAATTGGTGCTGGGCTTAAGCTTTGGTGAGATCTTCTTTTATCTCTTCTCTGCTTCGATATCTTACGTTTAGGATGTGCCATTTTATTCTTATTTAATTTTTATTAAAATTCAAACCTTTTAATTTGTCCCAACGGGGATCTGATTCTTCGTTTTCTTGTTTTTCTTCTTCTATTTCTTGTTCTTCGTCGGCAGTTGAAAACACAAATGTTTCTTCCTCGTCATCATCATCCTCTTCACTTTGTAAATCCGGATGAATAATTTTCGTTGGAATTGATAATGCTAATACATCATACAAAATTTGAGAAAAATCAATTTCTGCATAATTAGCAGGTATCATAAAAACATCATCAGACATTTCCTCGTACCGATCTCCAAATTTATAATAAAGCTGCTCTTCGACTGATATCGGATAATCGAATTCCCTTAGACTTCTGTCGCAAGTTAATTCAATTGTTCCGTCAATTTTCACTCTTACTGTTATCATCGTTTCAGATTTACTGAGGACAATATCAGCCTTAAGTGAACCATTCTGCATCAAGTCACTTTCAAACAGCTTAAAGAAATTCTCATCGATTTTAAAATCAAAAGAATATTCTTTGTTTTTCAAGCCTGAAATATCAACAGAATACTTAGTCATTCAAACGGCTTTTAATTTTGAGTTGCAAAGCTAGTAATTATTCAATTAAAAAATTAATAATTTATTAAAAATGCTGATTAAATTATCAGTTTTAACAGTTCTTACAGCTTAATTTAGTTCATCCACACTGCCAAAAAGAAAACCGCTAATTACTTTCGGATAAAAATATGTCGATTTTTGCGGTAAAGTAAAACCACTGAAACATACTTTTTTTACATCTTCTATCGAAATTTCGTTGGTAATTAAGGCAATATCTGCATTATTACTGTTAACAGTGGTATAACAAGCCAAAAAATTTCTCTCAAAATTTATATACTCACTCTTCCGCTGATTTTTTCCGAGAATGTCCAATACTTTTTCAATAAAAAAGTAATGAAGCACTGTTAAATCTAGTCTTTTTATTTGTTCTGGGAATTTCCAAGCTACACTTTCAATTAATTCTGGTTTTAATTTGATGATATAAGCCTGGTTTTTAAGAATGAGCCCAAACGTCCATTGCTTACCAATAATAATTTCGTTTAAACACATAGGATCATCTACTTCTTTAATAGAAAAGAATTGAGCTGTTTTAGTCAATATATCTTCTGCATTAAAAGATGGATAATTTTTAATAATTCTATGTGTTGGTAAAATTCTCAGATCGTGTGCTTCTGTATTAGTAAGAAACATCATATGATAATTAAATGCCTCATTCCCATTTTGGGAAACGCTTATTCCCTGCTTCTTTTTCCTATACTGCAAAGAACCTTCATAACGATGATGTCCATCAGCTAAAATAATTTGCTTCTCTTTTATAAGCGTTACAAACTCCTCTATAATGGCTTTATCTTTAATTATAGCCAACGCATCTGTTACTCCTTGATAATCTTCTATTTGATATACAGGATTCAGCATAGCTTCATCCATATACTTTTCTAATGTGAATGCAGAATCGGTATATAAACCATGTGTAGGACTCACATTTAGCTTTGTAGCTTCTAAAATGCTAATTCTATCATTTACAGAGTGAGGCATGGTGTTTTCATGCCTTAGAATTACATTTTCTGCATAATCGTAGGCTTTTATCATACAAATAAAGCCCTTTCGGCAATGCTTTACTGGATCGTTCGGCAGATAGAAATATTGATAATACACATAAATACTATCAACTTCATCCTGAACAATTACTTCATTTTCCTTCCAATTTTTTAAAGATGCCAAAGCTTCGCTTGCTGGATTTTCACCTAAAGGCACAGAAAGATGAACACTATTATAAGGTTCATTATAGAGTTGCTTTCTTTGTTTTTCTGAAATTACATCAAATAATGGAGCTATTAACTTATCAATATTTTCAGTAAACTTTGGATGATATCGCCAAGCTCGAAAAGGCTTAATTTCAGCCATAAATTATTTATTTACTATAGAAGGAAATTTTGAATTGAGCACACTTAATACCTGATTAAATCGCTCTTCGCCAGTTCCTGATACAATTGAATAAGGCAAATTATTATCTATTAAATATGTGAGCATTTTATCATATAGCAATTCTCTTACAGCAGCACTTTCTCTTTGTGGATCATACTCCCACTCTATATCTGTATTACATAAAAAGAAAAAATCGTAGTTCACGCTAGAAAGCATTCTCTCAATACCCTCTGGCACATTATTATAATAGTGCTCAGCATAAATTGCATTGGTATGCAGACAAGTATCA
>PBYL01000290.1 GCA_002729595.1 Thalassovita sp.
CAGAAGGAAGAGAAGATAGTTTGGAGATAATCAAATTCGTAGACAAGAGAGTTGGGCCAAGTATAAATACTGGCTCAATCAATATTAGTTTGTTAGATGCAGAAACCAGAAATGTTCCAAGTTATCTAATTACCAATGCCATTCGCGAAAAGACTGGGCCAATACCCGAGGCTGATAAGGTCTCTTATGGTACACGAAACATTTTTGGTAAGCCAGTTTCTATTTCTTTGCTTGGTAATAATCTAGAAGAATTAAATGCTGCTAAAGAAGAATTAAAGCTAGCTCTCAGTGATATGTCTGAGTTGAAAGATGTGGTTGATAGCGATCAAGAAGGATTGAGGGAGATTGATATTAAACTCAAAGAAAAAGCACATTTGCTTGGGCTAACTTTACAGCAAGTTGTTAACCAAGTGAGATATGGTTTCTTTGGTAGTGAAGTACAAAGGTTGCAGCGTGGTTTAGATGAGGTTAAAGTTTGGGTAAGATATAAAGAAACAGACAGACGTTCGGTAGGTAATCTGGAAGATATGCGAATTAGAACAGATTCTGGTCAGGAATTTCCATTGAGAGAGATTGCTTTTTTTGAGGTAAAAAGAGGTTTAATCGCAATTAATCACCTAAATGGTAAAAGAGAGATAAATGTTGAAGCAGATTTGGCAGACCCTAATTCGTCGGCAACAGATATGATGTCTATCGTGAGTAATCAGATATTGCCACCTGTGTTAAGCAAGTACCCATCTGTTTCTTTTGAATATGGAGGGCAGACAAAAGCGGCAAGTAGAACAGCAGACTCTGGCTCAAGGGTAGTATTAGTCGTTTTAATCCTCATTTTTGTAGTTATTGCACTTACATTCAGATCAGCAGTACAAGCGCTAAATGTGATCTTAACAGTGCCATTTGGTGTAATTGGTGTGGTTTGGGGACATTATATTCACGGTGCTCCAATTAGCTTTTTATCTGCTTATGGTATTTTAGCATTGATTGGTATTATGGTGAATGACTCTTTGGTACTTGTAGGAGCTTTTAATAATTTATTGAAAGAAGGGTACGCTTTTAAAGATGCTCTTTATGAAGCTGGTTTATCTCGATTTAGACCAATTGTTTTAACCTCAGTTACTACAATTGCAGGATTGGGTCCACTTATTTTAGAAACCAGTTTTCAAGCGAAGTTCTTAATTCCAATGGCTATTTCTGTGGCCTATGGTTTGGGTGTAGCAACATTCCTTACCTTACTCACTTTGCCTGTACTTCTTGCGTCAGTGAATGCTTTGAGAGTACACTTATACTGGTTGTGGGAAGGGAAGAAACCGACACCAGAAGAGATGGAACCTGCTGTCCAAGAATTAAAGGCTGAGATTCCTCAATAGAGAATATAGTTAAAAGGGAAAGGGATGCTATTAAATAGTCATCCCTTTTTTATTATATAGTCATGGAAAAAAGCTTCGTAGTTGGTTTCTTTCTCCAGAGTTTCAAGTCGAAAGCCATGCAGATATTTCTTATAAATGCTTTGCCTTCTTTTGTTACTTTTAATTCATTTCCGTTTAGCTCAATCAAATCATCTTCTTCATAAGTAGCTAATCGGCTTAATATATCTATTTCGCATTCACCAAATTCTCCTGCTTGCCATTTGGTTTCTAATTGGCACATCAGGTTTAATATGTGTTTGCGAACAATTAAATCTTCATCACTTAATATATGTCCTCTAAAAACAGGAATTCTATTTTCTTTAATTGCTTGATAATAGTCTTCTAATTTTTTTTCATTTTGGGCGAAAGCAGTCCAAGAATCGCTGATTGATGAAACTCCTAAGCCAATCATCATTTGAGTTTTGGAATCGGAGTAACCCATAAAGTTTCTGTGTAAGGTCTTGTTTTGTAGTGATGTCCACAGACTATCATGTTCAATGGCGAAATGATCCATGCCAATTTCCAGATAACCATTTTCTTTTAAAAGGTTTTTTCCTGTCTCGTAAAGCTCTTGTTTTAACTGTGGAGAGGGTAGATCATCTTCAGTAAACTTACGCTGTCCTAAACCTTTAATCCAAGGTACATGCGCATAGCTATAATAAGCAATTCTATCTGGTCTCAATTGATTTACTAAGTCCAT
The DNA here is from genome assembly GCA_002729595.1 of Thalassovita sp. Classification (GTDB taxonomy): domain Bacteria; phylum Bacteroidota; class Bacteroidia; order Cytophagales; family Flammeovirgaceae; genus Chondrinema. The sequence continues at coordinate 2,107 of PBYL01000290.1, forward strand.
GGTGTTTATCACGCTACTTAGTTTTTGCTGAGGCAATCCGTATATGATATCAAAGTTTACAGAGGTGTAACCAATTTCTCTGGCTTGCTCTGTAACTCTTTTTACATTTTCGAATGATTGGACTCTATTGATGAGATTTTGCACATGAGGATCAAAATCCTGTATGCCATAACTGACTCTTCTAAAACCTAAATCATATAGTTTCTTTAAGTGCTCGTAGGTCGTATTATTCGGATGGCCTTCAAAACTAAAATAAGACTCGTTGTCAAATTTTTCAGCTTTTTCGAAAATTCCATCTATTAGAAGTTGTAAATTCTCAGGAGAGAAAAATGTTGGTGTACCACCTCCTAAATGGATTTCTTTAATCTTTGGTTTTTTATGAAAGTAATTGCAGTATAATTCCCATTCTTTTAAAACGGCATTTATATATACATTTTCTACTAAGTGGTTTTTTGTAATTCTTTTATTACAACCACAAAATGTACACATGCTTTCGCAAAATGGTAAGTGTATGTATAGGCTGATCCCCTCAGTATCATTACTTTCAATAAAGGATTTTTGTACACAAGAAATCCACTCATTTCTAGTAAACTGATTTTCCTCCCAGTAAGGTACAGTTGGGTAACTGGTATACCTTGGTCCTGGTATGTTATATTTTTGAACGAGGTTTTGTAGCATTTTATAATTTTCAGATAATTGAACTCTTCAAAGGTAAAGTGAGATTTAAAGTTGATTTATGAGGGATATCAAATCGCAAACTGATAAAAATCAGTATTAGCAAATTGACTTTGGTAATTATCTGAAATAGTAAATAATGTATTTTGAAGTTATGTTGGGAAGGGTACAAAAAAAAACTACTTCCACTTAGAAAAATGGAAGCAGTCCGAATAGAAGATAAATTTAACTGAAACTATAAACTTTAAAATCTTATGACCTATGTGATAAACTGTTGTTATCAATATGATCAACCAAATGACAATACTAAGATACGCGAGATTTTTCGACCTGTCAAATTTTGGAAAGACAGCAAGGGTTCACACTATGTAATGAAAAGTTTTAAAAATGTTAAAATAAAATTCAAAAAAAGACATTTGGTGAAATACCTTAATTAAAAGCTGAAAATATATTCAGAATTAATTTATTTAATTTGAGTAAAATTCAATATTATATTTCTGTAAAGTAATTAAATTCAAAATGATTGAATTTTTAGTCGTTTTTTTTGTTCCAAAATAGAAAGAAACTTACATCAGTATTAAACGTTTTCTTTAAGGAAGTAATTGATTATGATTTCCTGTGTTTTAGACTTGAATAATTAAAATACCTACTACTATAAAAAGACAAATGAAAAACCATTTAACACTTCTTTTACTGTTTTCGGCTCTCTTATTTTCTTGTTCTCCTAAAATTTCAGGAAGTAAAACTGTTTCAACTGACAAAAGCATGAGAACAAAATCTGAATTTGATATTTTATTATCACAAATTACTAACAAGGAATTAAAGCAAAGATTGGTAGAGTTTAAAAATGAAGGTATTGAAAGACCTTTAGATCTTACCACAGATAATCCTGAGAAAGTAATTAATGCAGCAGAATATTATTTAGGAACCAAGCACAAGATGGGAGGCCTAACCAAAAAAGGAATGGACTGTTCTGGTCTAATAAAAGTAAGTTTTGCGCAATATGGTGGAGAATTACCTCATAATTCTCATGAGCAAGGCAGATATGGAAGAATTATAGCAAATAGAGGTGATTTACAGCGCGGAGACTTAGTATTTTTTATTAATACCTATAACTCTGCAAACTTGATAACTCATTCGGGTATATACCTAGGTGATGGAAAGTTTATTCATGCGTCTAGTAAAAAAGGGGTGAGTGTTGCCTCAGTAGATGATCCCTACTATTGGAAAGACAAATATATTTTTGGAACAAGAGTATTTTAAATACTGATTGAAGCAAAAAAGAAAACCGGAATTAATTCCGGTTTTCTTTTTTATAGCAAATCGTTAGCAAGATTCGCCAGCTCTGATCGCTCACCTTTTTGCAGTTTTACATGAGCCACCAAAGGATGGTTATGCAACCTGTCAATCAAATAGGAGAGTCCATTACTTTGTGTATCAAGATATGGAGTATCTATTTGATAGATATCGCCAGTAAAAATAATCTTAGTGTTTTCTCCTGCTCTAGTTATAATGGTCTTTATTTCATGAGGAGTGAGGTTTTGAGCTTCATCTACAATGAAAAATATATTAGATAAACTTCGACCTCTTATATATGCTAGGGGAGTAATTACTAGCTTTTCATTGTCGAGCATTTCTGTAATTCGCTTAAACTCCTTGTCAGTTTCTTTAAACTGGTTTTTAATGAATTTAAGATTATCGTACAAAGGCTCCATATATGGATTTAGCTTAGACTTAATGTCACCTGGTAAAAAGCCAATATCTTTATTACTAAGAGGTACAATAGGTCTAGCTAAGTAGATTTGCTGGTAATTTTTACGCATTTCAATAGCACCAGCTAATGCAAGTAAAGTCTTACCTGTACCAGCAACACCTTGAAGAGTTACCAATCTAATGTTGTTATTCAGTAATGCATGAAGTGCGAAAACCTGTTCAGCATTTTTAGGCTTTATATTGTAAGCATTTGTTTTATGTACTCTTTCTAACAGCTTAGTTTCTGGATTGTAATAAGTAAGTGCAGAAGCACTATTGTTTTTGATGATAAAGTACTTATTAGCAACTACAGTTACATCTGCATTGAGCTCTTCCAATGTACAAGAACCATCTTTGTAGATTTTATCAATAATCTCGTTATCTACACCGTCAACTAGTTCCATTCCAGAGTATAGCTCATCTACATGGGTAACTTTGCCAGTTTCATAATCAGCCGCAATTAGGTCGAGAGATTTAGCTTTGATACGGAGATTAATATCCTTGCTGATGAGTGTTACTACTCTGCTTGGGAACTCTTGTTTTAGCTTAATCGCTACATTTAATATGCGATGATCGGCTTTATTAGCTCCAAAAATTTCTCTGGCATCAGGCTTACTTTCTTCATCCATAATTACCTTCATCTTGCCTTTTCCGTTTCCTTTTTGGATAGGAATCCACTCGTGCAATGTTTCACGGTCTGAGGCATTATCGAGAAATCTGGTAAATTCTCTGGCATTAAAGTTTAAAGTATCGTTGCCTTTCTTGAAATTATCCAGCTCTTCTAAAACAGATATTGGGATGGCTACATCGTTTTCTTCAAAGTTATTTATCGAAGCGTGGTCATAAAGAATAACTGAAGTGTCTAATACAAATATCTTAGGTTGCTTTTTTCTTCTTCCTGCCATAAAAGCTGGTATTTGTTAGAATATGTTTTGATAAAAAAATACCGAGTTCTGTAAATAACCGGTTCCTTGTGCTACCTAATTAAATCATTTGTATTATTTATTCCAATCTTTAGTGATTTTTTATTGTTAATGATCTATGAAAAACAAAAGCTATATAAACAAAAAAGGCTTCGGTAATAATCACCGAAACCCTTTAATATCAGAAAATATACTTAACTTATTTTATATTGATTACCACTCTTCTGTTTTGAGGGTTAATATCGTCTGTAGAGATTACTGGAAGCGATTTTCCATAACTAACTACAATTAATCTTTTCTCATTAATTCCTTGAGAAGATAGGTAGTCAGCCACTTTTTCTGCTCTTCGTGCAGATAATAGGAAGTTATAATCTTTTGAACCAGTAGCATCTGTATGACCAGCAATTTCTAAATTAGTTGCCGGATTGCCTTTTAAGAACTCTACGATTCTGTCTAGGCTTTCATAGTATTTTTCATCAACTTCAATGTCGTTAATATCAAAGAATACACTTACTTCTTCGAAAACTACATTGTTAGGATCTGTTTCTTTAACCATTGGCCTGTTAAAAGTATTAGTCTCTTCAGTTCTTTTAACTACTGCTAAACCACTTTCAACTGGAGGTGCATCACCTGAGTTTCTTAATAAAGCATTGTTTTCATCATTAATAGCAAAGTATCTCATAGAATTACTATTACCATCTTTATCAGCATTAATCTCATTTTGACCCAACATAAAGTTGTACTCATTTTTGTTTTCATCTCTTAGAGATAAATTCACTTTAAGGTCATGGCTATAGATTTCTTGGTCGTCTTTTTTGATTTTTACATCAAGGTCTTCATCAAAAGGAATAAATATTTGATATCTACCGTATACGTCAGTGTAAGTTTCGAAAGTATGACCTTCGTGAGTCATTGAGATTAATGCTTCAGTAACTGGATTTTCTGCTTCATCTAAAACTTTACCTTCAAGTTTTACTTGATCAAACATATAAACTCCATAGATATCTAATGAACCTTCGCCACCAGCTCTTGAAGAAGATAGATAAGCATATTTACCAGAAATATTGAAATAAATATCATCAGATACACTATTGATAGGATGACGCATATTTCTTGGCTGCTGCCAAGTATTATTTTTTCTGTCTAATTTTGTTTGGAACACATCGTAACCACCCATAGAATTGTGCCCTTTTGAGCTGAAATAGAAATTATCTTTCTCATCAATATAAGGAGCATCATCATCGTAAGGAGTGTTTAGCTCAGTTAATGGCTCAGGTGCAGACCATTTGCCATTTGCGTCTTTTTGGATGTAAAATAAATCTAGGTCTTCGTTTTGAGTTCCAAAGTCAGAAGAGAAGTAAATAGTATTACCATTATCTGCAATAAAACAGTGTGGTTCATTACCTACAGAAGAAATTTCTTTAATTTTAGAACCTTCTTCCCATTCGCCATCTTCGTACTCAGAAATATATAAATCACCAGCATTATAAAATACAATTTTGTTATCACTTTTTATTAGCTGAACAGTAGCATCATGACGTTTGTTGCTAACCTCTGTATCCATAACAACTGGAGTTTGCCATTCGTCATCGTCATTCATTGAGGTTTTGTAAATCAACTCGTAGTTATAACCATCTGCTGCTTGCTGAGTTACTTTTTGCTCTCTTCTAGAAGTGAAAAGAATAGTTCTATGGTCGCTTTCCATTACAGCACTGTAATCTAAACCAGGAGAGTTAACCTTATTACCTAAGTTTTTTACAACAATGCCTTTACGAGGAGCTGAGTAGCTACTATTAGCATTATTAATAGTATTTCTTAAGTAGTTAATGTCTTCAATCGTATTACCATCTATATTGGCTTGATCTAAAGCAGTATTAGCATTTTCAAATCTTCTTTGTTTGAAGTAAGCATCTGCTAAAAGCATAAAATATGCAGGGTTTTCTGTAGCTTCTTTATTGTCTTTTAGCGAAGTAAGATATTGCAATGCTTTAGCAGAATTATCTTCGTAAGTATTTAAATAACTACGACTTGCATAAAGCTTAGCTTCGATGTTGTTTGGCTGAGCTGCAATTACCTGCTCAAGGTATTCTGCTGCTGTTTTAAAATTTCCTTTGTCATATTCTTGTATACCCTTTTTAAGTAAGGTGTTTACATTTTGTGCATAAAGGCTAGAAACGCCAAATAAAAAGATCATTAAGGCAAACCATTGGCGATGGCGCTTTATAAAATGCTGTGATGAACAATAAGAAAGCATAATAGATTGTATAATTTAATTTTCAAAAAATTCGACGTAGTGGTGATTGGAAAAAATTACAGTTAAAAAAGTTTGTGCTGTTTAGAAGGTATAACTGACCTTATAGCAATATTTTTTCTAACTACGGATAGACTTTTTTATTTCGTTTTTCACAAAAAGTATCTTAAAAATTTACACCTTTTTTAGTTCTGTGGAAATTTTGAATAAATAGCCTCACAATTGCTGTGGCTTAGATGTAAGAAATTATTAACGATAAACTTTTTATGAATTTTCTAATAAAAAATTAGCAACGACGTTGCATGAGGAATACCACGTAGTATAAGCTATAAAAAATTATTTCTGGCAAATAATAAAATGAAAATTCAGCTTGAAGCTAGC
>PBYL01000291.1 GCA_002729595.1 Thalassovita sp.
AAAAAATATAAAATAACCTTTGAGCTATCGTTATGATTCTTAAAAAAATTAGGACTAATAGTTAAAAAGGCTAATATTTTTTGAAATAACAATATAAAGTTTTGATTAATGCCTATAAAACTAAATTATTTTTTATGTAAGTTAATTACTTCTTGTTTAAAAATTTAAGGAATGGAATCTCTTATTTTTATTGTGTCACCTATCTCTACCACTTTATTATAATTAATTAACTTATCGAATTAAGAAACGTTAAGTTCTTCTTATAATCATTGTTAAATGCTGCCGTTAGAAAATCGATTTTAACTTTAATTCATTTACCAGCATATAATTCCCTTATTAGATGATTATAGGTATTACTATTAACAGATCTTGGAATATATACAATTTCAGAAAGGGTCTAATTCAATCTTTGTTGATGGAGGGACACGAAGTTGTAGCTATTGCTCCAGAAGACGGATATGGAAAAAAACTAGAAGATCTTGGTTGTAAATTTTATTCTTTGGATATGGATAATAAGGGTTCCAATCCATTAAATGATCTACACCTCACAATGCAATTGTATCGTATTTATAAGAAAGCAAACCTCGATGTAGTGCTTCAATATACGATCAAGCCAAACATTTTTGGTTCTATTGCTGCTAAGCTTTGTAATATACCTTCAATTTGTAATGTTACCGGTTTGGGTACAGTATTCATTCACGATAATCTAACTTCTAAAATTGCTCGGTTTTTATATAAAACAGCATTCAAGTTTCCAGCTCATGTTTTCTTTCAAAATAGAGATGATCAAATGCTTTTTATAAGCCAAAAGCTAGTTGAGAAGAAAAAAACAAGCTTATTGCCAGGTTCCGGTGTAGATACTCAACACTTTACACCCGGGAATAGAGAAGAAAATAAAGTCTTTACTTTCTTATTGGTGGCTCGAATTCTTTATGATAAAGGGATAGTGGAATATGTAGAAGCAGCAAGAAAGTTAAAAGCCAAAGGTATAGATGTAAAATGCCAGCTTTTAGGAGAGTTTGATTATAGTTCTGGGCTTGGTATCTACAAAGTAAAAGTAGATCATTGGGAAGAAGAAGGTTTGATAGAATACTTAGGTGCAACAAATGATGTAAGACCTTATTTACATAATGCAGATTGCGTTGTATTACCTTCTTACAGAGAAGGAACTCCTCGTTCATTATTAGAGGCTGCTAGCCAAGGTAAGCCATTGGTGGCAACAGACGTTCCTGGTTGTAGAGAGGTAGTTGTTGATACTTATAATGGATTTTTATGCGAAGCAAAAAATGCAGATGACCTAAGTGAGAAAATGGAGAAAATGGTGCTTTCAAGCCCAAATATGATAGAATATATGGGTAAGAATAGTAGGATGTTAGCGGAGTCTAAATTTGATGAAAAAATTGTAATTAATAGATATCACGAAAAAGTAGCTGAATGTACTAATGCAGAATTGGTGAATGCAGAATCTAGTACTTCAGTTTTAGCTTATGAGATGAGCTAATTTTAATTCTGATATAATCTATTCTAATAAAAAAGCCAGCGGTAATTTTCCAGCTGGCTTTTTTTTATTTCAATATTAAATCTTTATTCTCAATCTCACTAAGAAGTTCGTACCTGCTTGTGGATAGAAATGATCTTCTCTAATAACCGAACCGCCATATGCATAGGCATAAGTGTAGCCATTAGATTCATAAAGCTCATTAAAGATATTATTTACCAATAAGTCTATTCCAATTTGTTTTACAAAGCTTGGTGCAAACTGATAGCTTAATCTAATATCATTAGTAAAATAAGAATCAATTGTACGGTCTTCACTTGAAGTGTTATCTAAATATTGTTTACCTACATATTTAGAAAGCAATGCCATTTCAAAACCACTATAAGGAGAGTAAGTTATTTGACTGCCAGCGATAAGATCTGGCGAAAATGCTATATCTGTATCACCAAGGTTATTGCTTATGTAGCTGAAGTCATCATAGTTAATAATGTATTCAGTAAAGTCTTTATTGATGTTTTTACTGAAAGTAGCATTAGCCATCCAAGTTAGTTTTTCTACAGGTTTTACTTGCCATTGAATTTCAACACCAGTTCTGTAGCTAGAAGGAATATTTGTTCTAACCGAGCCTCCAACATCGTTTACTTCACCTGTTGGAATTAACTGATTTTTATAATCCATTAAGTAGTAATTTACAGCAAATGATGTATTAGCTGTATGTCTAGCATAACCAACTTCTAAGTTTCTTAGTGTTTCGTGCTTTGGTTTTACACCAGGTGCTGCATCAGTATAATCACTTCTGTTTGGTTCTTTATTTCCGATAGAAAAAGAAGTGTAAATTTCATTCTTACCAAAGAAGTATCTTGCTCCAAACTTCGGATTGAAAAAGGTGAGGTTATCATCAAAATCAATATCGCGAAGGTCGTTATCTATTCCTTGAGATGAATAATTAACTTGTCTCAACTGTAAATCGCCAAATAAGAAAAGTCCAGATTTTATCTGTAAACTAGCTTTCGCATAGATATTTGCATCAGTTTTAGTTGCATCACTTGAATAATATCTTTGGTTTACATCAGCATTTGTTGGAAGTGCTCTAGCCCAAATTACATCACCAAAATGACCACCTTCGTATCTATTCCAACCACCACCAACAATCATATCGAATACTGAAGTATTATCTATTTTCGAATCACTTTTATAATTTAAAGAAAAAATACCTCCGTAGAAGTCATTATCTAACCACCTTTGTACAACAATATCACTATTAGTAATTGTATCACTATTGATTACAGGATAAAGTTGATAACCATCTAAGCTTTTGTCGTAGCCAGCTTGCTCAAAATAACCTTTACCTTTAGTATAGTGTAAAGCTGTATTTAACTGCCAGTTTTCATTCGGTTGGTAGTTATACAAAAACTGATAATGATCTTGCTGATAGTTGTCAATTTCATTGTCGTAGATGTAGTAATTATACGATCTGCTATCACTTTCTAACAAGTTTGTAGCTTGAGCTTCTGTGAGTCCGTTATTCCAGATATATTGTTGCATACCTTCAGTATCATTATTTAAGCGTGCTTCTGGTACTCCCCACCAAGCCTGATGGGTAACTTCTTGCCCTGAAAATATATTGAAAGTAACATTGCTTTTTTCTGAGTGATAAGAGCCAGACAAGTAGAAGGATTTAAGTTCTGCTGCTGATCGATCTACGAAGCCATCTGAGCTTACTTTAGACAATCTTCCATAAATATTAAATCCTTTTCCAATTTCACCAGTATTCACCTCTACATTATGTCTCCATGTATTAAATGATCCGTAGCTGTTGTCAATACCAGCAAATGCTTCATTAGATGGCTGTTTTGTATTTATATTAACACTTGCTCCAAAAGCTCCAGCTCCATTTACTGATGTTCCTACTCCTCTTTGAATAGTAACATCACTTACAGAACTAGCAAAATCTGGCATGTTTACCCAAAACACACCATGCGATTCTGAGTCATTTAAGGGAATACCATTTACAGTTACATTAATTCTTTGTGGGTCACTTCCTCTAATACGCATGCCAGTATAGCCCACGCCGGCTCCTGCATCAGATGTAGTTACAATAGATGGTGTAAAATTGAGTAATTGGGGGAAGTCTTGTCCGAGGTTTTGCTTATCCAAGTCTTTAGAAACCAAGGTGGTTTTAGTAACAGGATAAGTTCTTTGCGCATAAACAATTACTTCTTTTCCAGAAATAACGGATGGCTCTAGTATGATAGAAAGAGGTGCATTTAAATCACCTGAAATCTGTTTTTCTACGGTGCTAAACCCGACATAAGAGATGATTAATGTTTGTTCTCCTTCTGGAATTCCAGTTAAACTAAACTGGCCATTTTCATCGGTAATGGTGCCTTTACTAGTGCCTTTTAGCAAAATAGTAGCTCCTGGAAGTGGTTGTAGTAATTCTGCATCTAGAATCTTGCCTTGTATGCTTGATTGTGCCTGTGCTCCAAATGATAAAATAGAGCAAAAAATAAATAGAAGTAATAATCTGTACATAGGGTAAAACATTTATGTACAGAGTACCTTGAAGAGAATAATAAAGCCCGTTGCGAAAAATGACTCCCTACGCCAGCATTACCTGGATCAGGTTCTTCGGGTATGATCTCAGCCTGAATGGCACCCCGTACTATTGTTAAAAACAATTAATAGTTCAGCAAAGCTACGCGATTGAAGTAACTTTTGGTACTGAATAATTAAATTTTAATGATTTATAGATTAACTGATATAGCTAAAGTGCTACTCAAGATGTTTTTAAGATCTTGATCTTCAACTATTTGAGAATGATCAGCAACTTCTAGGAATTTCGGATAAACTAAATTAAGTTCTTCTTGAGAAAGGTCTACACCAAGAACTTTTATACGGTAATATAATGCTGCTCTACCGCTACGAGCTGTAAGTACTATAGAAGATTTTTCAACGCCAACTTCTTCAGGATCGATAATCTCGTAATTATCTCTGTTTTTAATAAAACCATCCTGATGAATTCCAGATGAGTGTGCAAATGCATTGCTACCAACAATTGCCTTGTTTGGCTGGATAGGCATTCGCATGGTGTGCGAAACTAATTGGCTAATTGGGTAAATGTCTTTGGTATTAATACCAGTGTAGAAATCAAGCCATTTGTGCTTTTTTAAAGCCATGACGACCTCTTCTAACGAAGTATTACCAGCACGCTCTCCAATACCGTTAATTGTACATTCTACTTGTCTTGCACCATTTTGCACACCTGTAATTGAGTTTGCTGTTGCCATACCCAAATCGTTGTGGCAGTGAGTAGAAATCGTTGCTTTTTCAATTCCCTTTACGTTATCGACAAGATATTTAATTTTTTGTCCGTATTCATCAGGAATACAATAACCAGTAGTATCTGGAATATTTACAACTGTTGCTCCTGCTGCAATTACAGCTTCAACTACCTGAGCTAAAAATTCGTTGTCAGTTCTTCCGGCATCTTCTGCGTAGAATTCTACATCTTCTACAAATTTTTTAGCCATCTTAACCGCAGCAACTCCTCTTTCGATTACTTGCTCTCTGGTAATTTTCAACTTTGTAAAAACATGTTGATCTGAAGTACCTAATCCAGTATGGATTCTAGGTCTTTTAGCATATTTTAAAGCATCTGCAGCAACTTCAATATCTTTTTGAACAGCTCTTGAAAGTCCGCAGACGACAGGGTTTTTTACAAGTTTTGCAATCTCTTTTACAGATTCAAAATCACCTGGACTAGAGACGGGAAATCCTGCTTCTATTATATCTACTCCGAGAGATTCCAGTGATTCTGCAATAACCAATTTTTCTTGTGTATTCAATCGGCAACCTGGGACTTGCTCACCGTCTCTCAAAGTTGTATCAAAGATCTGTACTCTATTATCCATGTTGATTAAATCTAATTTATTAGTAGAAATAAACTTCTGCTCAAATTTAAAACTAGTTCTATCTCACTGCTTTCAAAAATTAATTTTAATTTTCTTTACAATTTCTAATTATAAACTTGATAGGTTAAATATATCATATTAGCTTTATAAACACATTATTGATAAAAATAATTACAATGCCTAAAACTAAATCTGATAGTCTTTTTAAACTCATTAAATCTCTAAAGAAGAGTGAAAAGAGGTATTTTAAGCTACATACCTTAGGAGAAAGCAATGGAGAAAACAAAAAGTTTGTAAAACTATTCGATCAAATTGACCAGCAAATCGCATTTGATGAAGACCTGATTTTAGAAAACTCGCCGGAGATTAAACCCGAACAGTTATCTAATATTAAAGCTCATTTATACAAAAGAATCTTACAAAGTCTACGTCAGTACCATGTTGCCAAAGTGCCTGATATAGAAATACGTGAGGTGATAGACTTTGCCGAAATTCTGTACAACAGGTGTTTATATGGCCAGTGTGTAAAGATATTACAAAAGGCTAAAAAGAAAGCTAGAAAATACGATTATCTAGAGCTCTTACTCGAAATATACAAATTAGAAAAGAAAGTGCTTACGCATACTGTTGCTAAAGATAATCAGGAAAGGGTGAATACTTTAGTACAAGAGGTGCAAGAGGTTAATGATCGTATTAACAATATAAATACCTATACAAACTTAGCTGCACAGTTAAATGCTTTCTATTTAAGAGCTGGTTTTATTAGAAATCAGAAAGATTATCAAAAAATAAGAAAGTATGTAAAAAGCTGTCTTCCTGATTATAATGAAGATTTATTGTCTCTAAATGAAAAGCTCCATTTATATGACTTGCTAGTAGGTTATTACTTTTTTATTCAAGATTTTGAGCAAGGTTATAACTATGCAAAAAAGTGGGTGGCTGTATTAGATGCTTCTCGAGAGCTAATTGCTTCCAGACTGGATATGTACATCAAAGGCATTAACAGTTTGATGATCGCTCAGTATAAACTTTACATGTATCATGAGTTTGTAGATACGCATAAAAAGCTTAAATCCATCAGGACAATGTCTCATTTGGAGTTGAATGAAAACATTCAGGTGAAGCTTTTTAAGTACAATTATGTGCATGAATTCAACCGATATTTCATGCGTGGAGACTTTAAATTGGGTGTGGCAAGGTTTAATAAGATTAAAAACAATCTGGAAGAGTATATAACCAGACTGAACCGGCATTCAAGGGTGATTATGTACTATAAGATAGCCTGTTTGTTTTTCGGTAACGATAATCATCGCGAAGCACTCTCTTGGATAAACAAGATTATTAATGAAGAAGATATTGACTTAAGAGAAGACATTCACAGTTTCGCTAGAATTCTTAATTTAATATGCCATTATGAGTTGGGAAATAATGATGTAATTGAATATTACATTAGATCAACTTATAGGTTTTTGTTGAAAAAAGATGACTTACACAGCTTCCAGAAGTATATTTTAAACTTTTTGAAGAAACTAAATAGAGTGAGTTCAGAAGAAGAGTTGATTAAACAATTTGAAGGATTGAGAGAGCAGTTAATCCCTCTAACACTTAACCGATACGAGAAAAGAGCCTTTATTTACTTTGATATAATCTCTTGGTTAGAATCTAAAATTCAGCAAAAACCAATTCAATCAATTGTAAAAGAAAAAGCCCAAAAAATAATAGAACCAGACACTGTGATTGCCTGATTTTTTATAGTTGGAATAAATATGTATTTTTCTAAAATAAATTAATACTATTCCGAGATCATTCATCTAATATACTATGGAACAATCAAGACGTAAATTTATTAAGACAACTGGAGCGGCTGCGTTAGGTTCTTCATTTGTTTTTAACATTGGCTTATCTCAAAAAGGTTTTGCAGCAAATGCTGATACATTGAAGGTTGGTCTTGTTGGTTGTGGCGGTAGAGGTAGTGGTGCAGCAAGTCAAGCTTTAAGTGCTGATAGTAATGTAGTTTTAACTGCAATGGCAGATATCTTTCCTGATAGAATGCAGTCATCACTCGAAAACTTAAAATCTATCCATAATGATAAAGTTCAGGTAGACCCTGAGCATCAGTTTATAGGTTTTGATGCCTATAAAAAACTGATAGATAGTGGTGTAGATGTAGTTTTATTGGCAACTCCTCCTGTATTTAGACCAGATCATCTTGAGTATGCCATAGAAAAAGGAAAGCATGTTTTCTGCGAAAAACCAATGGCTGTAGATGCACCTGGTGTTAGAAAAATATTGGCGAGTGCAGAAGAAGCTAAAAAGAAAAGCCTTTCTTTGGTTTCAGGTTTTTGTTGGAGATACCATGAGCCTAAAAGAGAAACTTTTAATCGTGTATTAGATGGTGGGATTGGAGACGTAATGTCTGTGTATAATACTTACAACACTGGTGAATTGTGGTTTAAAGATCGCCAACCAGAATGGAATGAAATGCAGTATAAACTAAGAAACTGGTTATACTACAACTGGCTTTCTGGTGACCATATAATGGAACAAGCTGTGCATAGTATCGATATGATGTCTTGGGCATTTGGCGATAAATTACCAGTAAAAGCTACAGGAACTGGTGGTAGACAAAAAAGAACCGATGAAAAATATGGCAATGTATACGATCACTTTGCCATAGTTTATGAATATGAGAATGGAGGTAAAGGTTTCCATTTTAGCAGACAGCAAAAAGATACTACAAGAAGCTACGCTGTAGACATGATTGGTACAAAAGGACAATGTCTTGTTGATTGCATCAAAAGAAAGCATGAAATTAATGCTGGTGGTGAAAAATGGAGATACAGAGGAGATGATTACGATATGTATCAAACAGAGCATAACGAATTATTTGCTTCAATCAGAAGTGGAAAGCCTATCAACGATGGTGAGTGGATGTCTAACAGTACTATGTTAGCGCTAATGGGTAGAATGGTAGCTTACACAGGTCAAGAAGTAACATTTGAAGAAGCCTTAAATTCAAATGAAGTATTGAGTCCTTCAAATGAGGCAATTGCTACTGCTTTTGAAATGGGATTTGACTGGCCAGGAAATAACCCAGCAATTCCAGGAGAGACTAAATTCTTCTAAAAGATTTAATTTACTTATGCGCTAATTCATAAAAAAGACCTTCACCAAAATGAAGGTCTTTTCTTATTATAAAGAATTAACAGTTAAATTAATTCATATATTTAGATCAGTTAAAATCAAAGCTTACTTCTTGTTTTATATCAGGATGTAGGCTTAGGGCCACTGGGCACGTTTTAGCAGCTCTTTCAAGTTTTAATTTTTCTTCGTCAGATAATGTATTTTCTTCAAAAGTAAAATGTATTTTTATGCTGTCGATCCTTCTGGGATTCGATGCCATAATTTTTTCGGTTTCGTAGTGAAACTTTGGCAGAGTAATTTCATGTTTATTAGCAAATATACCCATAATGGTAGCCATACAGCTGCCAAGGGAGGCACTTGCTAGATCCGTAGGGGAAAATGCTTCACCTTTTCCATGGTTGTCAGTTGGAGCATCTGTGATAATTTGAGTACCAGATTTAATGTGAGTAACGTTGGTTCTTAAATCCCCTAAGTATGTAGCCTTATAATGTGCCATAACGTTGTAATTTTCTTATCTTAGTGTTTAATAAATTTATTTAAAGCATAAATATATACCTTAAAGTGGCAAATAGATTCTTATCCAGCTTCTTTTTTTTAGCATTCATTTTCGTTTCGTCTTCAGTATTTGGCCAGTTTTATAATGAGGCAGATGATGATCTCCTTTACAGAAGAGAGTTTACATATGGGCTAAATTTCAACACAAATGGCGGTTTATTAGGTGGTGTTACATTTAAGCATGCCAGAGTAATTAACAAGTTTATGTTTCACAGTTTTTCTTTAGAAATTGTGAATGTAAAGCATCCCAAAGAAACGAGGTATCAAAATATAAATACAGGGAGTAGCTATGTGGCAGGTAAGAGAAATTACCTATTTATGCTAAGGCCGCAATACGGAAGAGAAATTGTACTTTTCCAAAAAGCTAAAGAGCAAGGTGTACAAGTAAACTGGATTACTGCTGTAGGTCCAGGAATTGGTTTAGTTGCCCCCTACCTTATCGACTATAACTACGATCGCGACTTAATAAGAACAGAGCAATACGATCCGGCTGTGCACGATATTTCAAGAATACTAGGTACAGGAAGAATAACAGAAAGCTTAGCTAAATCTAAAATTCAATTGGGAGGAAGCTTCAAAACCTCATTGAGCTTTGAGTTTGGTACATTTAAAAATAATGTAACAGGCTTTGAAGCTGGTTTTATGCTCGATGCATTTACTAAAGAAATTGAGATTATGTCTCCAAGTGAAAACAGAAGTATTTACACTTCTGCTTTCTTAACATTTTTCTACGGAGCAAGAAAATAAAATATTACTCGCGCTCAATTAGGTTGAGCATTTTCATAGTAGCCTGGATTGCTGCCGAAGTTTGGTCAGAGTCTAGGCCTCTTGTTTTAAATTCTCTATTATCAAACGTCCACTTAATTACAGTTTCTACAAGGGCGTTTGTTTTTCCGCCAGGAGGTATAGTTACTGCATAATCTATCAATGTAGCTAAGTTTTTATCAAGTCGCTTATAAATCTTTTTAAGCGCCTTCATAAATGCATCGTACTGACCATCACCAGTAGATGTTTCTTCATAGTATTCACCATCAATCTCAATACTTAAAGTAGCATTAGGTTTCAGGTTAAATACATGCGTTACAAAGTAGTTGTGTATCTTGATTTTTTCTTTGATGATTTCGCTACCCATCACATCTGAGATGATGTATGGTAAATCCTCAGTGGTAATCCCCTCTTTTTTATCTCCTAGTTCAACGACTTTTTTAGTCACTTTCTCCATTGTATCTGGACTAAGTTCGATGCCCAGTTCTTCGAGGTTTTTGCGGATACTAGCTTTGCCAGAAGTTTTACCAAGTGCGTATTTTCTAAGTCTGCCGAAACGCTCAGGAGTTAAATCGTTAAAATAAAGATTGCCTTTGCTATCTCCATCAGCATGAACACCACAAGTTTGAGTGAAAACATGTTCTCCAACAATTGGTTTGTTAGCAGGTATTCTGGTTCCAGAAAATACCTCAACCATTCGGCTTACTTTATTCAGCTTTCTTTCGTCAATTTTGGTTTCCATGCCCATTTGGTCGTGAGCCAAAGCTACTACACTGGCAAGAGGTGCATTTCCACTTCTTTCTCCAAGTCCGTTTACCGTTGTATGCACGCCTTTCGCACCAGCATCAAGTGCTGCCATTACGTTAGCTACAGCCAAATCGTAATCGTTGTGAGTGTGGCAGTCGAAATGGAGATTAGGAAATTCTTTAATTATATTTTTGAAGAATCTATTGCACTCAAATGGATTAAGCACACCTAAGGTATCTGGCAGCATAAACCTTTTAATATTTTCATGCTGAAGTTCAGATAGCATATAGAAAACATAATCTGGAGAGTTTCTCATTCCGTTAGACCAGTCTTCCATATATAGGTTTACTGAAATGCCTAATTTATCAGCATAATCAAGACTTCTTCTTATATCTGCAAGGTGAGCTTCTTTGGTCTTTCTTAGTTGACCTTCTAAGTGGTTTAGCGAGCCTTTGCTTAATAGGTTGATAACTTTAGCTCCGGCGTTTTGCATCCAATCTAAAGACTTAGTACCATCTATAAAACCTAGAACTTCAATCTGATTAATTAAGCCTTTTTCTTCTGCCCAGCTAACAATTTTCTTCACACCCTCAAATTCTCCTTCAGAAATTCTGGCAGAGGCAACTTCTAATCTGTCAACTTTTACCTCATCGAGTAATATTTTAGCTATGTTAAGCTTTTCTGTTGGGCTGAATGCTACTCCGGAAGTTTGTTCTCCATCCCTGAGAGTAGTATCCATTACTTCTACTTTCATGCGTAAATGAGTTTACTAGTTACTTTTTATAGTATCTCCCTTATGGTAAATCCCGAAAAAAGGAATGCAATTTACATAAATCGTATGAGAAATTGATTAAAAGTTCTAACATGATGCCCCCTGAAAGAGTTTTATAATGTTAAATAAAAAACCTGAATGCTATATTACATTCAGGTTTTCTGTAAAATCTTTGAAAATTTCGTAATTAAGACACTTTTTGCTCGTACCTCTCTAAGAACTCATCAACCCATCGATCTGCAATTTTTTGATAAGCTTTATCTCTGAATTGATGCCAGTCTTTTAATAAACCAGTATCTTCTAAAGCAAAACGAAATTGTTTATATGGTTTTGGACCATTTATGGCTCTCATCAGCATGTCTTGCTGAAAGAGATTGTGGATTGTATCTGTAAAGTCTTCCATCACTATAAAAACCTCGCTGGATGAAGGTAAAGGTATTTCTACATAACTCTCGACATTAGCTTGTAATTTACTCAGTACGTCTTCATAGAGGTCTATATCTGAAAAAACTACATTTTCATCGTCAGGGTAACTCAATACTTCCCAAGTATTTTTTTCCAAATAATATTTAAATCCACCAACTTCGTAAGCATCCTGAACTTTTTTGATGAGGTCTTTTCTAGTCTTTTTCATTTTCATGGTAGTTAGAGTTATAGAAATACATATCAATATAAAATATATGAATACTTCTGTGATTTTCCTATTTTGGGAAATGCTAAAAGTGGTAAATCCAGAAACAATACTATTTTACATCGGAATTATATTACATTTCTATAACCAACTCCATGTTTTGTATTAAGACAGTAATGATGCAGATTCTTTGTCTAATATCCAGTATACTGTTCCTTTAGCTTGTCTTAATAATTGAGCCGGATATAAGTCTGGATTAAACTCTCCTTCTAAAATAGCTTTTAGTGTTTCTGCTTTCTTTTTACCAAATACCATTGGAGCAATGAGTTTGGCTTCGTTTATAATTGGTGCTGTTAGGCTTACTCGCTCAGTTTTTTGCTCAGCATTGTAAGAAGTTGCTACTAGTTTTTCTTTTTCGTGTACAACCTGTGTTCCTGGGAATAAAGATGCAGTGTGGCCATCGTCTCCTACTCCAAGTAATATTAAGTCTAGCACAGGTAATACATTATTACCGGTTACTTCTTTAATTACTTTTTCGTAGTCTGCAGCGGCAGCTTCTACATTTTCTAGACTAGTATCTATTTTATGAATGTTTTGTACAGGAATATCTAAATGATTCAATAAGATTTCATCTGCCATACGTGTATTACTCAAATCGCTTTCGTATGGTACAAATCTTTCGTCTCCGTGGTAAATGTGTGTTTTTTGCCAGTCGATTTTAGATTTTGATGGTTCTTCTGTAAGTAACTTATAAAGTTTTATAGGAGAACTACCACCAGTTAATACAAAATCGAATCTATCGTGTTGCTTAATAGCTTCTTCAGAAGATGTGGCAACTAGTGAAGCTGCAAACTCAGAAGCCTCAGTGGCATCGTTGAATACTTTAATTATATGGTTTTCCACGTTATTGATCTTTTAAGTTAAATTTATCTATAGTTAAAGTTTTTTCCACTCTAGCGTGTTAAGCATGTGCATCATATCTACCTTCACATATTCAATCACAGGCTTAAGCGAGTCGTTTTTTGTAGCTACTGGGAAATATAAAGCTGCTCTAAAAAAGTTCTCAGTAGAATCTGTCGCATAATACTGAAACTGGCTTGGTACATCACCTTCTAATTCGAAAACAACTGCTGTAATTCCTTTAGGTGTTTTGGTTACATAGTCTTCAATCGAAGTCGCTTTCACATGGTGTTTGGTAGTAAGTCTGTGTGAATCATTTGACATCTGAATTAGAGAGTCAATATTATTATTTACAGACTTATAAGTTATCGTAAGCTTAGCATCAAACTCAGGGTAAAATACTTCGATCCAATATGGTTCTGTCATAAAAGAAGAGTCTGGAGTTACTTTGGCATATTTTGAATACTCAAAAGTATATGGCAAAGCCGAGTCTAGTTTTACATAACTATGCTCAGGTAGTTCGATTCTATGATAACCTTTGGGTTTTGGTAAATAGGCTTGCTCACCACCACAAGCGAATAATAGTAATGAAAAAATAGAGGTGATGAGGATAATTTCTTTAGTTCTTTTAAAAAACATAGTAAAAAAATTTAGCCTTTTATTTTGATTAAAAGGCGAAAAGTCAGCTTTAAAAAACAAAAACTGACTCGTTTACAATTTAACTTAAAAATGTAATGATAGTTTATGGACTTACGTCAGCTTGTGGTGGATAAACGCTTTTATCTCTGATTAGTACCCTTACACTTTTAATTCTTTTCTTATCAACAGAGACTACTGTAAATCTAAAGTTTTTAAAGTCGTATGTTTCTCCAGAGTTCGGAATTCTTGAGAATAACTCTAGTAATAATCCTCCTAAAGACTCGCTTTCACCCTTTGCACCATCAAACATAGACTGATCTACTTTCACTACTTTACAAAAGTCGTTGAGTGATGTTTTACCTTCAAAAGTGAACAGGTTTTTTTCTAGCCTTTTAAACTCTAAGCCTTCATCATCATCAAACTCATCGTTTATTTCACCAACAATTTCTTCGATGATGTCTTCCATCGTGATTAGTCCAGAAGTTCCGCCATACTCATCTACCACAATAGCCATGTGCACCCTTTTCTGCTGAAAGTCTCTTAAAAGCTCATCAATCTTTTTAGATTCTGGCACAAAAAACGGATTTCTTTTGAAGAGCTGTTGCCATTCAAAATTCTCATCTCTATCAATAAAAGGCAGTAATTCTTTTACATAAAGAATGCCTTCTATTTTATCTATGGTTTCGTTGTAGATCGGTATTCTTGAATAAGAACACTTGTTGACTTTATCCATTAGTTGATGGAAATCGTCTTCAACATCAACAGCAGTAATATCTATACGAGAGCACATAATCTGCTTAACTGTTTTTGTACCAAAGCTCACAATACCTTTAAGCAGTTCTTTGTCTTCGTTGCCAGCGGCGGTCATATCTACCACTTGCTTTAATTCATTCATAGATACATCGTAACCAGAGTGTTGAAACCTTCTTTCTAAGCGGTCGCTAATTATCATTAGAAACCAAGAAAAAGGCTTTAAAATGCTAGATGCGATGTATAAGACTCTAGAAGTCATTCTGGCAAAAGATAGATTCTTTTCTGTAGCGTAAATTTTTGGCACTATTTCGCCAAAGAATACAATTGCTGCAGTTACCAGAATGGTTAAAATGAAAACCGCATTTTCGTTATCTCTTCCAGAAATTTCCCAAGTTGCATAAGTTGAAAGTGTAACCAAAGCAACGTTTACCAAATTGTTTAGAATGAGAATAGTAGCAAGCAATAACTTTGGGTTAGATAGCAATTTTACTATGCTTATAGAATTAGGCTTGTTACTATTTTTACAACTTTCTAACTGTTTTGGAGAAAGAGAAAAAAAGGCTACTTCTGAGCCAGATATTAGCGCAGAAAGTAGCAATAAGATTAATGATGCGAAAAATATGGGGTATACTATTACCGGTAAAGATAATATGGCGCCTAACGTATGTATATACGGGTCAGCTTCAGATAAAATACTACTGCCTTCTTCCAAAATAAAAAATTACAGTAAAACAAAATTAAAATGGTAAATCATCTGCGTCTCCACCTGGTGCTTCTTCGATTTGAGCGGTAGGTTCTTCAAACTTTGGAGAAGATTGGTTTCCGTTTCCAGGAGTTGCTTGACCCTTAGAAAGCATTGTCATATTGATTGCTCTTATTTTTATGGTTTTTCTAGGATTACCTTCCTTGTCTTCCCATTTGTCAGTTCTAATTTTACCTTCAATATAGATAGAATCTCCTTTTCTTAAGTACGATTCAGCAATTTTTGCAAGTCCATCCCACATTTCTACATCATGCCACTCAGTATTATCAACACGATTACCCGATCTGTCTTTATAACTTTCTGTGGTTGCAATATTTAATCTGGCTACAACAGACCCACTTTCAAGATGCCTTACTTCAGGATCCTGACCTAAATTTCCTATTAGAATTACTTTATTTACACCTGCCATGAAACTTTATTTAATTGGATTGCAAAATTATGCTTTATAATAAAAATAACTAAAAAATATATTCCTTCAAATACTTACTTACTAAAACTGGTTTTGGAATTTCTTCTACTTTTTCTTCATCAAAAAAATTAGCGCCATATTGAGCTACAAATGATTTTAATTGATCTTCTTTCTGAGGTTTTATTAGAAAAAATTTTGCAAAAATATGTTGATGCGTAAGTATGTGCTTAAATTCTTTTGAAATACTTTTTACTTCAAATTCTTTAATGTGTTCTGCCTGAATTTGATCAATAACTGAACCATCGGTCAAAGCTTCTGTCGCTTCAATTATTGGAAAGTCGAATAAGCCTTGCCAAATATCACCAGCTGGTCTTTCTTTCATTAATAATTGATCTTGATGCTCTACAACTATGTAATGGAAAAACCTTTTTTTTGTTTTTAGCTTTTTGATTTTAACAGGCAGTTTATCCTGTTTTTGAGTGAGTCTGGCTACACAAGTTTGCGTAAATGGGCAAAACAAACAATTAGGATTTGCGGGTGTACAATGTAGTGCCCCAAATTCCATGATCGCTTGGTTGTATGTATCTGGTTCATCTTCAGGTATTAAAAGAGCAGCAGCTTTGGCAAACTCTTTTTTTCCATCATTACTATTAATGTCTTTATCGATGCCAAATAACCTTGCTAATACCCTATATACATTGCCATCTACCACTGCTACTTTTTCTTTAAAAGCAAATGAAGCAATGGCAGCAGCAGTATAATCTCCTACGCCTTTTAATTTTTTTATTTCTGAAAATTTCTCTGGGAACTTGCCATTGAGTTGTGCTACAATATATTTTGCAGCTGCATGCATATTTCTAGCACGACTATAATAACCCAAGCCTTGCCATAGCCTAAGAACTTCTTGTTCAGATGCTTGGGCCAAGTCTTCTACCGTCGGATATTTCTCTGTGAATTTTAAATAATAAGGAAGACCTTGTGCTACTCTGGTTTGTTGGAGGATAATTTCAGACAACCATATTTTGTAGGGGTCTGTAGTATTACGCCAAGGTAAATCTCTTTTATTTTTATGATACCAAGAAATGAGTTTCGATGAAATGTTTTCCATTTAATAAAAAATCCTATGCTTAACCACAACCTAGCAATTTATTAAAGCTATTGCCTAAGTTTTTTCCTATCTCGTTTTCTTCATCAAATTCTTGTTCAACATCATCAGTTGGTATATTGAGGGTATGTTGATCTGCTAAATCTTTTGCAGACCTATTCTCTTTGTTTTTTTGTTTGTCTTTATGGTTTTTATTTTCCTTTTCCATAACTGCTGTTATCAAAATAGTAGCTTCTGTAGTAAGCACTCCTATAGTTTCTCTCAATACAGTTGCCAAATTCGTCAGTTCTGCCAGATGGGCAGTCTCTGCTGGCAGCTTTAATTATTTCTCGGTTATGGATTCCCTGTAGACCTAAACCTGTAGAAGAAATATAAGTAGTTGCTCCTACTGTTAAAGCAATTCCTCCAATAATAATTCCCCTTGTTAGATTGATCATATTTTAAGTTTTTGAAAATACCACGACTTAATATAATGTGAAGTACCCGGAAGGTAAAGTATAATGATTAAAATAATAAAAAATATCAAAGTATAGAGGAAATAACGCGTCATCATTACACCTTTTCTGATGTAGAGATTTACATAATATCCATCAGTAATTGTTTTTGTTGCCGTACTTTTTTCTAAATATAAAATTGGTTGGTAAGTCCCTTTTTTGTCAAATTTGAAATACGAAGTCATCTCTACATCACTTTCTCGCCATGCTTCACCTTCATAACTTCCAGAAGCAGTCCAAAACCATTTTTCGAGCAAATTAACCACATTTTCGTTTTTGTTGGTAATTTCTACACCAACTAGCATTTCGGTATTGCTCGAAGGTACATTTGCTATGGTTTTTATAGAATATGGTGTGTTTAATTCATTAATTTCAAAAGTGGGCAGCTTATAACCTGCTTCAGTTATGTCTAGCATTTTTATTCTTTTCTCATACATCATTTTGCCTTTTTCGCCAGTAGAAAAAGCCATGAGTATAAATAAAATTAAAGCGGTTACAGTAACTGCCTTTCTTAAAAAGTTAAACTCCTTGAGTTTTTTATTGTAATTACTCATGTCATTTTTCTCGTAAATCATTTTGTGTAGTGTGTTTTTCGGCATCACACTCTGCACATAAAAATTTACGCTTACATCCTTTTTATAAGGATTCCACTCAGCTCCATAAGTATAACCTTTGTAAGTACAAGTGGCATAACTTAGCTCTCTACCGGGGTAGTAGTTGTCGTCAGCTTCACCTTCAAAATAGATAACTTTTCCTATACCAGTTTCATCAATTTTTTTAGGAGCCATATCAGAATAAATCTGCATAAAACTATTTCTGATAAAGTATTGATCTACTTCTGGATCAGGCTCAACTGGCATAGAAATATGAAAACCAGCGTAATCTTCGGTAATGGTAAAATATTGGCTGTCTTTAGATCTGCAAACCCACTCATGGTATATTAGTGAGCCTTTGTAGGCTTCATTGCTATCTGTGCCTTCGAACTTAACTTTTATAACCGCTCTCCCAGTAATTATATAGGCAGTCTCATTGTAAATAAACTTTTGACCAATTTCTAGATATCTAATTAGAGCATATGAGTTTTTCTTGTTTTGGCCTAGAATGGCATTTTCTGGCCTGGATGGTTTTACTACAAATATGCTATTGCAATTTTTACAATTGGCAAAAACTGAATTTTTATAGATTAAAAATACTGTTTCTCTGCAAGAGGGACATTCTACTTGGTGGTCTAAAAAATCTTCTTCTAACAAAATTTAATATTTTACAAATTACTTATAAGGGATTGAATTTAATAAGTTGAGGTAAATTACCAATAGTTTATACCCCATTTTAATAATAAAAGGTTGCAGTAGAATAACGTATAATTTGTTAGAAAAAAAGTGCTTTAACTCGATTATGGATTGAAGAAATATTCATGAGAAAGATGAATAGCAAACAGATAACCATTAAAAAAATAAAGTACCGGCTCAAAAAGGCACCCTTATTTATTTTGAGAGTAATTTGATCTTTGCTATTTATTCTAGAATTGCTTGTTGTTTCAGCATGGAAAACGATAGAGAATGTTCCTTTTTCTGGGAATGAATAATAGCGAGAAATAGCAGTTTCACTTTCTGACCATCTTTCACCTCCATCGTAACCAGCAGCTCTCCAAAAGTCATGACCAATCAGGTTAACCACATTTTGGTTTTCATTCAGTATTTCTATGGCTGCATAAATTTCGGTATTCACTTCATCAAGTTTGGTGTCTAAATTAAATTGATAAACCGAAGCTAAATCTTCAATTACAAAAGGTTCTTTTGCTACCATTTCTTCTTCATCTGCCAGTTCTTTTAGGTTAAAAGACTTTGTGTAAATAGGCTTGCCATCATAAAACAAACTAATCATCCAAAAAATAAAGACGAAGAGTGTGGTATAATTAAGTGCTTTTTGGAAGAATTTAAAATTTGCTAGCTTTTTATTATAAGTAGTTAGTTCATTATGTTTAGTGATCATCTTTTGAAGATCTGTAGTCGAAAAATTATCTTGTTTGTAATAAACATAGCTTTCCGAAATTCTAGCATCTTCCCACTCCATTCCATAAATGGAATATCTATACTTATAAGAAGCACTTTTAAATTTTTTGCCAGGATATAATGCGTCTTCAGATTCTCCTTCAAAAAAAAGGATTTCATTTTCGCATACCTCATCAGTCATTTTTTGGTCTTTGCCAGAAATATTGAGGTATGTGTTTGTCTCTGGGTTTTTCCTTTTTTTGGGTTCTATAGGAATGGCAAATTTGTAACCTTCCTTATCATGTACAATACTTAAATATTTTCCTTTGTCATTAGTGCAAATCCATTCATCATATATCCAAGTTCCCGTTTCTTCATTATAAGATAAAACTTTATAATTGCACTTAACTCTTATCCTTCCAATTATTTTATAGGTGATTTTGCGGTGATTAAAAATCTGACCAACTTCTAGAAAAGTGATGTTTTTGGTTTTGCTAATCGAATTCTTACCAAGAATTTGATTTTCTCTGCGGTTTGTTTCGCTATTAAATACCGAAGAACAGTTTGGGCAAGCAAAAATTCTTGACTTTTCTGAAAGTGCAGTTATTTCGTGGTTGCACTCTGGGCAAACCTTTATGCTTTTCTGATCATTACCTATAATGTTAGGGTGAGTCATAAAACTTTGGAAAGGATAATTAGTAAAAATAATTTTTTATTAAAATCGCAACATCCTTTAAATAATCAAAGTAACCGTTGTATAAAAGAATAAAAGAAAACATTGTAAGTATACAAGAATAATTTTAGGTTTTCCGTATGGACTAATAAAGGTTGCTTTAAATTTAACTTGTGTACCTTTCCAGCAGGTGTCAATAATTAAATTAGTGCTTACATGCCAGAATTTGATCTATTTAATGAACAAGCCATTTTAGAAGGTATAAAAAAAGGGAATCGTGATATTTGGGCACAAGTTATAGGTGCTTTTTACGAACCTATTTTTTACTTTATACTAGGAATGGTAAAGCAAAAAGAAATGACAGAAGAACTTACTCAAGATGTGTTTGCCAATTTCTGGATTAAAAGAGAAGAAATAAATATACAAACCTCCTTAAAATCTTATCTGTACAGATTTGCACGAAACCACACATTAAATTTTTTAAAGCGCTCTAAGTTTGAATTAGACTACTATAAAAACCTGAGTAAAACCCTTACAGAGCATCATACAGAAACAGAAGATAACATCCAGTTTACTGAGTTAGACAGATTACTGAAAAAAGAAATTGAAAACCTACCAGAAGAATGCCGAGAAAT
>PBYL01000292.1 GCA_002729595.1 Thalassovita sp.
ATGCCAATAAAGATATGGAAAGCACGGATATGGTTTTGGTTATTGGGGCGAATGATGTAGTAAATCCTGCTGCAAAAGAAGACCCAGCTTCTCCTATCTATGGTATGCCAATTCTTGATGTGGAAAGAGCAAAATCTGTAACTGTTTTAAAAAGAGGTATGAGTGCAGGATATGCTGGTATTCAAAATCAGCTTTTCTTTGGAGACAGAACAAAAATGCTGTTTGGAGATGCTAAATCTTCTATCAATAAATTAATCGAAGAAGTAGGAAGTGTTTGATCACTTTTCTTAAATCTTAATAATAGAAAAGCCGGGTACTTTAAATAGCTCCCGGCTTTTCTGCATTATTCCAATTCAACGATCTTAATAGCAAAGCACTAAATACAGCATTTGAAAATTGAGCTTTTACTTCTTTATATTCCGGTGTTCGTAATATCTTTAATTGGTGTCGTGTAGTTTCAACTTGCTCTTTTACAGATATTACTCCGATAGATTCATTAAATGTGCTTAATGCTATATCATATAATTCTTCTTTATCCGGAATTGCCACAAAAGCATAATTACAATAGTTTTCCAATACACTATCTGACTGGTATTTTTCTATACTCTCTTTAGTTAGATAAATTCTAACCGCAGATATTTCTGGTATCTGAATCTTTATGTTTTCTGAAAAAGACACAGCCAGACCATCAGCTCTCTCCGATTTTTTTTGAGTAGGTGATTTTAGACTCACATTATGGAAAAACTCAAATCTGTATACTGGTATTTTTTTATAAGCTTGCTCAATCCAATATTTTGATCTGAGTGCATTCTTAATATTGGTAATGCTTATTTCTTCTGGAGATAAGTGGTATTTATTGATCTTTCTTAGATCGAGATTATACTGTTTTAAATTATTCGACTGAATAGCGAAATTGATATTTTTATCATCTTCAGTATAAGGGATGTGAAAGTCTTCTGTAGTACTCAGTTTTAATTCATCATTATTACTTTTTCTACCTCTTTCGGTTTTCCCTTTTTTTAATGGCCTGTAAGTCTCCCACAATCTACTCAGCTCTCTTCTCACCTTTTTACCTTCTAGCATTCTGGATTTTATGTTTTCCATTATCTTTTCAGGTACAATGGTTCTTACTTTTTTATAAATCTCTAATTGCTCTGGTGTTGCCAATATATTTTGTTCTTCAAGCAGTTCTATTTCATCTATATCACATAACTCCATATATAATTGTGCGGCACTTTTAATTCTCCAGAGTGTAGATGCATGTACTCTATTATTAAATGCCAGTTTTCGTATGTAGCTAGAATAAGATGCTTCTCTAACTTCATATAATTTATCTCTCTCTATAACTAATAATAATCGAGCTGTTCTTACCCAATTTCTCCTATCGTGTCTGAAAAGCTCTGTTAATTCTAGCTCTATATTTTCAAGTAATTCCTTCTTCTCAAAAAATTCCATATTAACATTTTAGTTGCAACTTGCGACTAATTTAATGATTAAAATCCGCAAATGCTAATTTTATAAACATTTATTTGATTAAAATATTGACATTGTGGTACGAGTTGCTAAATTTGTGAGAAATTATTCAATTGTTACTTTTTTAAACATTTTTTATCATGGATACCAACCAATTAATCGTCAGCCCATATAATGTTTCTACAAATAATAGCAACTCTCCTATTAATGAAGCTTACACAATAGAAATTAAAGAGGTCAAATCTAATGATTTTTTCATATTTCTATTTGTTTTATTGGCAATGGTATTATTTAAGATAAATCCAGAAATTAATTTTAATACTTATTTATCAAACTCTTCTAATGAATCCTTAAGTTTAGAATTTGAAGATGCGTCTATTCTTAGTCCAGTTCTGGACAATTATACAAGCACATTTGATCATCAGAATAAAATCTCAAACTTTTTAGAATATAAACAGCTGCTCACTTCAAAATACCTAATTGAAAATGGCGTATCGAGTACTTGCTTTTTAAATGACTTTCAACTTGATGCACTACATAAAAGCATTTCAAAAAAATTTAGTCATTTATTGTCGAATACAAATGCCTCAGAAATTACTCAAGACCAACTATCATTTTTAAATAAGGAACAATTAGGCAATTCTTCTTTAATTAAGTTGGCTCTAGATATTCAAGATAAATACCATATACCTGCTTCTGTTTTACTAGCACAAGCAATGATTCAAACAGATTGGGGAAATAGAATGTACGAAAAAAATCTCTTCAATTACATTGAAAATGATGAGATAAAAGAATACAGCAATTACACAGAAGCATTTGAAGATTATGCAAAATCTCTTTCTACAAATAGTAAGTATGCTTCTTTATTTACTGGTGGAAAAGATTTTAAAAGTTGGACTGAAAAACTAGGAAAGATTCAGTGTAACGATAATATATTCTCATTAGAAAAAGATTGCTACAACCAAATGGAAGAGCTAATAAAGACACTACACCTCGATCTGCTTGACTACTAATAGTTAAGCAGCCATTTCTTTTTGTGAGGCAACTTTAAGGTTTGGCAGATATACTTCGAAGGTAGTTCCTTTTAGCTGAACTGATTCCACAGAAATATCACCTCCCATTTTCTTAACAATTTCTTGTACTATGTGTAAGCCCAAACCAGAGCCTGGTTTTTCGTTATCTGCTCTGTAGAACATCTGAAATATATTAGGTAAATGCTCTTCAGCAATACCTTGTCCATTGTCATCAATAATTACCTTTATACCTTCTCTGTAATCGGTAATATCAATATGAATATAAGGATGCTCTCTTCTGTGACTAATGTATTTAATTGAGTTAGAAATCAGGTTACTGAAAACAATGTGCAATCTTTTAGAATCTGAATAAAACTCTTGGTTTATATTAACATTAATAGTTTTCTCTATGGTTTCTGAGTAATCCATATAAGAATACTGATCGATTACATCGACAATCATTTTATCTAGATCTATCTCATCTTTAGATAATTCTAGTCTAGCATTTCTAGAATAGTCTAGAATCTCAGAAATAAAGTTATCTAACTTGGTCAGACTCTTCTCTTGTAAATTGAAATACTGTCTTAAAACATCAATATTTTCTTCTTTACGCATAATAGAAATTAAGCCTATAGAAGATGCAATTGGTGATCTTAAATCGTGAGAAACACTATATACAAATTTATCTAAAGCATTATTAATACTTACAAGGTCTTCGTTTTTAACCTTAAGTTCCTGTTCAGACTGAGTAAGTTTTTGATTAACTGCATTCAAATGCTCAAGATACTGTAAAAGCTCTTCCTCTCCTGCTTTAAGTTCTTCAGCTAGTTGATCTTTTTCAGCAATTGATTCTTTTAACTCCTTATTTATATATGTAATTCGCTTATTCTTAAATGAAAGGTCTTCGAAGGTCGGTTTGAAAATAAAAATTACTTCGAAAAGTAAAATCAATATGGTAAGACCAGCCAATGCTAATTCTATAATCTGGAGATTATTTATTTTATCAGATAACATGTGATGATATCTCGATATCACCAAGTCATAATCATCATTCAAAAACCTTTTGGTGGTCACCAGATTATCATAAATTTTAGCTCTGGAGTCATCATTAATGTCAATTAATAAAAGCTTTTTAGAGTAGTTGGTAAATCTGTTATAATGAGGCGTTAATTTATTAATTAGTCGCTCGTTTACAGCATCTTTACCAATCGAGTTATTTTCTTCATTAAAAAGAATGAAGTGATATTTGTCGTAGACTGAAATGTAATCGAGAATCTTGTTTTTTTCTTCGTTACTTCCAGCATATACTTTTAGTGCTTCGACTATTTTATAAGTATATTCTTTTTGATTTTCTGCAATTTCGAGCAGGTAGGCGTATTCTTTTTGTACTCCGATGTGTGATTGAGTAATTACTTGTGTTCCCCCAACCAAGCTTAAAACAGTAAAGACAGCCAAAACATACAGATAACGTCTGAAATTCGCTCTAATCTTTCCTATATATTTTAACAATACTTTCAACACAATAAATCTATATGATACACTGATCTAAGTATAAATTGTAATTTTCTAAGATCACATTGCGTGCATATGTAATTTGCACTATTTGAGTATTAAACTAGAATATTGCAGTATTATTGAAAGTTATAAATTCAATTATATTACATGTTAATCAATCATAAAATCGGCTGATTCATAACTAAAAAGGTGTAATATCGCTCTCTAAACAATCAAATTATTTGACCAATCCCGAAAGACATTACAAAAAGTAAGCTTGTTAAAGCCATTTGTTTAAGGAAAGGATCAAGCTCTGATGGGCTTTTTTTCGTGTAAACAGCCTTAATATTTAAACCTAAGAAAGGCAGAACTAATAAAAACAAAAATTGATAGGCAGTTTGATAGTGTAAAATCACATAGCCAAAAGCAGTAACTAAACCAGAGATTAAAAGTAGCAAGTGATAAAACCTTGCTTTTGTAGCTCCAATTCTTACAGGTATAGATCTCTTACCCGCTTTTTTATCTGATTCTATATCTCTGATATTATTAATATTTAACACGGCAGTTGCAAAGAAACCACAGCTACTTGCAGGTAGTAATATATCCCATGAGAAACTTTCTGTAAATAAATAAAAAGTACCAGCTACTCCTACCCAACCAAAAAATATCATTACAGAAATATCTCCAAGACCAGCATAACCATATGGCTTGCTACCAGCTGTATAAGTTATAGCTGCACCTATTGATAATATTCCTAATACAAGAAAAATTAAAAAGTAAAGGATTTTTTCAACGCCCAAAGAATAATAGAGTAGACCAATTCCAGAAACGAGTGATAATATTACGAATAATATCATCGCATTTTTCATGGCTTTTGCAGTAATCTTACCAGCTTGCACGCTTCTAGAAGGGCCTAATCGATCTTCGCTATCTGCACCGTGTTTTGAGTCGCCGTAATCGTTGGCCAGATTAGAAAGCACTTGTAAAAAGATTGTAGTTGTAATACAGAGAGTTAAAATTATCGGATCGAAATGACCATATGAAGCTGCCAAAAAACTACCCATTCCTATACTTGCCAATGATAATGGCAATGTTCTAAGCCTAAAAGCTTCTAGCCAATCTGCAACGCTACTTTTCATTTATTCTATTAAAATTTTATTCAAATATATAGAGAATAATTTTTTACAGATTACAATTTTTTAAAATCGTTGCGCAAATGAACTCACACTTGGGCAAATCTACTTTTTAAGAAAGGAAATTGTTTAATCTGTTTATTCACTATATTTTTAATGTTGAAACTAAAATTCAATATGAAAAAGAAAAAGCTAATAGTTTTATCGGGTGCTGGAATTAGTGCTGAAAGTGGAATACCAACATTTAGAGCAAATAATGGATTATGGGAAGGACACGATGTTAACAAAGTAGCCACTTACGATGGTTGGTTAAAAGATAAAGAATTAGTTCTCAAATTCTATAATGAAAGACGGAAGAAGGCTTTAGAAGCAGAACCAAACGAAGGACATAAGATACTAGCTAACTTCCAGAAATATTTTGATACTACTATAATCACCCAAAACGTAGATAACCTTCACGAAAGAGCTGGCTCTAAAAATGTAATCCATTTACATGGTGAGCTATTTAAATCTCGTAGCACAGTTGATGAACACTTGGTTTATGATATTGATGGATGGGAAATTAAATTAGGTGATAAGTGTGAAAAAGGCTCTCAATTAAGACCGCATATCGTTTGGTTTGGAGAAATGGTACCGATGATGGATTTGGCAGTACAAAAAGCCATAGAAGCCGATATTTTTATAGTGGTAGGTACATCTCTTTTGGTCTATCCTGCTGCTGGTTTAATTGATTATGTACATGATGAAGTACCTAAATACATTGTCGATCCTGAATTACCTCCAATTACCCGCAGACCTAATCTACACCTCTTTCAAGATATTGGCAGTGTGGGTTTAAAGAAGGTTTCTGAGGAAATTATACAGCATTATGCTTAATATTGTCTACACTTATTCTCATTACCTGTGAATATTTTTTAACAATCCAATTTTTGATATTTTATATCAGTTTATAAAGATAAAATATTAATAATCTTATAATCTGACTAGAATGTCAACTAAAGTTCTATTACTACTAATCGCAATTTTCACAACAATTAATTCTTCAGCACAAAAGCTGGAAAAGTTTTTTATAGACGCAGATGAGTTCTTTAAAAAATGGGTTGTGGAAGGAAATATCAATTATTCAAAATTACAATCTCATTATGATGAAATCGAAAATCTTCACATTCAAATCTCAAATGCCAATTTATCGGATGCAACAGAAGAAGAAAAAAAGGCTTTCTACATTAACACTTACAACATTTTAGTAATACAACAAATCACAAAGCATTACCCTATAAAATCAGCGCTAGATCAAAGCGGCTTTTTTGATAAGTTCAATCATAAAGTTGCTGGTGAAATGATGAGTCTCGATCGCTTAGAAAAGAAAAATCTGATATTAAAATATAAAGACCCCAGAATTCATTTTGCATTGGGTTGTGCAGCTATCAGTTGCCCTAAGCTTGCAAACTTTGCTTATTCGCCAGAAACCATTGAGCATCAACTCAACAATAACACTAGAAAATCGCTAAACGACTCTAATATTATTTCGGTTGATCATACACACCGCAAACTAGCCATATCAAAAATATTTGATTGGTACCACTCAGATTTCGGCAATACAAAAAAGGGTGTACTGAATTTTATAAATCAATACAGAGATAAAAAAATACCAGAAAGCTTTTTATTGGAATTTCAGGAGTATAATTGGGAACTTAATCCCTATAGTAATTAAACATCCATAGACTCATATTTTGCTCTGTAGTTAAGGCTTTTGGTGAGTCCAAATCTTTTAAAAGATTCTTCATCATAAGCCTTAGCTGCTTCTTCGGCAGTACAAAACATCCCTAAATAGATTCTCTCTCCTTTGTCGTAAATAACTGCCCTAAATTTATTACCGTCTTTTGAAACACCTCTAAATCCAGTCGTTGTAGACTGTTCTCTTCTAAGCTCTGCCATAGTTGTATATTCAATGTTATCCAACTGACAATCGAGCTTGTTTCCATTAATCATTCTAACAAATAATTTCTTTTCTGTACTAGGTTGTTTTAGAAATTGCTCTGCAAGTAACTTGTGTAGGTATAATGTGTTAATTCTACCGAACCGTGTAAACTGGTACACCGCATACCCTGCAGAGTGTAATCTCCAGCCCTTATCAAGTCCTTGTTTCTTAAGAAAAGCAAAACCTTTTCTACAAACTTTTACTTTTTTTGTAGAGTTAATCAGGTTTAAATGCATAAGATAAACATTTTAAAGATTAGATATTCTTACACTTAGTAGTAATAATTTGGAGATAATTAGCATAGCTGTTACATGAGTAACTGCATTGAGTTTTGATAATAATTGATGATGGATTGGTCTGAGACAAAAAAAATTCGTCAGACCCTGAGAATGATTATTAAAAGCGTTAAACTGTATGTAAATATAGCTTTATTCTGTTAAAAATTAACATTTATAAACAAAAAATAAGGCGTATAATAAAAGTAAGACTTAAATTTTTTTAAGACTAAGAATAAATATGAACAAAGTATTAATTATGATATAAAAAAATAGCCCGATATGAAATGCATACCGGGCTATTTTTTAATTAATGCTTTTTTACATTTTCTCTACAGGAATAACTTTAGTGTCTTTTGGTGTAGACATAATTATCATTGAGTTATACTCTGCTACTTCGGTTATAGTGCTAATTTTTTCACTGAGTACCGCTTCGAAAGAAGCTAAATCTTTAGCTACTATTCTAAGTAAAAAGTTATACTCACCACTTACGCTGTGGCATTCCATAACTTCATCAACTTTATTTATCTTTCCTAAAAAGGATTCCACACTTTTCTTATCAAACCTGTTGACTTTAACACTTACAAAAGAATTCACATCGAAGCCTAGTAACTGACCATTTAGCTTAGCGTGATAACTTTCTATAATCCCTGTGTTTTCTAACTTCTTAACTCTTTCTAAGGTTGGAGCAGGAGATAGATCTATATCTTTTGAAAGTTGAGCATTCGTAATTTTCGCATGCTTTTGTAATATAGTCAGGATTTTACGGTCAGTTTGATCTAATTTAATAGATGCACTCATTTCTTTTTCTTTTAATATTAAAGACAATTGATTATTAGCTGTTTTTAACAATTACTAATATAAAAATTATTAATTGGCAATTTATAAAAAATAAAAGTATTTCAAAATTTTTAATATTAAATTATGTGTATACACAATAATTTTTTTTGTTAAAAACTGTATTACAGATTTTAAAGTATAAAAATAATACTTTTAAAGGTATTTTATAACGGTTTTTATATTGTTAATTGAGCCCTACGAACAAAATTTAATCAATTTGACAGGTATTGAGAAATCTCTTTTAGTGTGATCTTGTTTTCGTAATACGCTTTACCAATAATAGCTGCGTAAACTCCCATATCCTCCAACTTCTTTATATCGTCTAAACTACTTATACCACCACTAGCAAGCAATTTTATTCCAGAGAATTTTTCTAAAATTTCTTTATATATTCCAAAAGAAGGTCCTTCTAGCAATCCATCTTTTGCCACATCGCTACATTTTACATACAAAATGCTTTTGTCGTAATAGTTGCTGATGTGATCCATCAAATCAGTTTCGGTTTTGGTTTGCCAACCTCTAATCCTGATTTTGCCATTTAAAGCATCTGCACTTAAAGTGATTTTTCTTCTTCCATAAGAGATAATCCAAGAAGAAAACAAACTAGGGTCTTTAATTGCCAAACTACCCACAGTAACAGATTTAGCTCCATATTCAAACACCTTCATCATATCTCCATCTGTATTTACTCCCCCACCAAAATTCACTTCAAGATTAGTATGTCCACAAATTAAACCTAGTGCATCGTAGTTAACCACACTGCCTTTTTTTGTTCCATCTAGATCAATTACATGAACATTTTTGATTCCATGATCTTCGAATTTTTGGGCAATGTCAATCGGGCTTTCTTCGTACTCGATTCTATTTTTATAATTTCCTTGGGCAAGTCTTACTACCTTACCGCCGATAATAGATATTGATGGTATTATTTGTATCATATGTGCTGTTAATTGATTTTATACTTTCCAAATATAGCTAAATATGGACTGTACTTTATTTTTTAATTATGCTTTTTAAAAGGTTTTTTTATTCTTTTGGGATTTTTGAACGATAAAAATTAGACAAATTGAATAAATGTATATTTCTCGATAGAGATGGTGTCTTGAATGTAGAAAGAGGTGAATATTCTTATAAACCCGAAGATTTTATAATTGAACACAAAGTGCCAGAAGCACTCAAAAAATTAAAAGAGTTAGGTTATTATTTAGTGGTAATTACCAATCAAGCGGGTATTGCTAAAGGCATTTATGGTGCAGAAGATGTTTTAAGATGCCACGAAACACTTCAAAAATCTTGTGGCCATGTGATTGATAAATTATACTTCTCTCCTTACCATCAGAACTTTACTGAATCACTCAGTAGAAAGCCAGACTCATTAATGTTTGAAAAAGCAATTGCCAAATTCAACATCGATCCTGCTCAATCTTATATGATCGGTGATAAAGAAAGAGACTTGATTCCAGCCAAAAAACTCAATATTAATACGGTTTTGGTTACTAAGAGTCAAAAAGAAACAATTGCCGATTTTACTTATGAAAATCTCTATGATTTTAGCCAGAATATTGAGCTAATTAAAAAATAAGCTTTAGATTCAAACAATTTTTAACTCAAGATTTTTTAAGATTTATGGAAGGAACTGCACTGATCATCACAAACGGATACTTTATGTTAAATGACGCTAAAACTGCTCATGGACTTGTAAGAGGTACCGAAAGATATAAAATAGCAGGCGTTATTGATCATAAATGTGCAGGGAAAGATGCTGGCGAAGTATTAGATGGAAAACACAGAGATATCCCGGTTTTTGAATCATTAGATCAAGCTTTAAAAACTTTAAATTATAAAGTAGATTTTGGAATTATTGGCGTAGCAACCCATGGTGGTTATTTGCCAGATGAGCTATTAAAAGTAGTAAAATCATTTTTAGAGAATGGAATTTCTATTGTAAACGGTTTGCACGATTTGGTAAGCAACAGAATAGAAATGCGTGAGTTGGCAGAGAAAAATGGGTGTAAAATATATGACATTAGAAAACCTAGAACCTTTAACGAACTCCACTTCTGGACCGGAAAAATTAAAGAAGTTGTAGCTCCAAAAATTGCAGTTTTAGGAACTGAATGCGCGATTGGTAAAAGAACAACAGCCAGAATGCTTACTCAATCAACTAAAAAATATGGCTTAAAATCAGAAATGATTTATACAGGCCAAACTGGTTGGTTACAAGGTGGTAAATATGGGTTTATTTTCGATTGTACACCAAACGATTTTATCTCTGGTGAAATTGAGAATGCTATTTACAACTGCTACAAAGAGGCAAACCCAGATATTATCTTTGTGGAAGGTCAATCTGCTTTAAGAAATCCATCTGGCCCATGTGGTTCAGAGTTTTTGCTTTCTGGCAAAATGGATGGAGTTATTTTACAGCACCAACCTACCAGACTGTATTTCGACGATGAAGAGGAATATGGTAAACTCCCAGAAATTGAAGAAGAAATTGCCCTTATCAAAATGTATGGTGTAAAGACATTGGCAATTACTCTTAACACTTATGGTTTGGCTCCAAACGAAATAAAAGAAGTGCAAAAAGAATATGCTGAAAGAACAGGTATACCTGTAATTCTACCTCTTCAAGAAGGTGTAGATGAAATAACTGAATTATTGAAAAAAGTTTTTATGCTGTAAAAATTTAAGTGAAATAATCATCTAATCTTCAGCTAATAAATTATGTTTTTAA
The DNA here is from genome assembly GCA_002729595.1 of Thalassovita sp. Lineage (GTDB taxonomy): Bacteria > Bacteroidota > Bacteroidia > Cytophagales > Flammeovirgaceae > Chondrinema. Next base: position 10,944 of record PBYL01000292.1, read on the forward strand.
AAAGTTACAGGGTAAATATTTTATTCAGAATTCTTCTGCTTATTATATCAATTACCCTGTTTCTTTATTGTATGTTTATCATACACAAACATCTTAGAGCATTTTATGTATTTGTGCTCATCTCACTTCAATCTTTTGAGTTTTTTTATTTTACTGACAAAGTAAACAGAGACCTCAGCAATTTTATGTTAGCTGTAACCAACAATGACTTTTCAAGTCATTTTGAAGGCCTTAGAGGAAACTCATTCGAAAAACTCTATAATTCCTTCAATCAAATAAGTAATAGAATGCATGAGCTTAATAATGAGCGAGAAATGCATTTTTTACAACTACAGACACTCCTAGATCATATAGATATTGGTATTTTAAGTTTTGATGAAGAAGGTGAAATCTTGCTACTTAATCCTTTTATGAAGGAGAAAATCCTAAACAGCAAGTTGGTTAAACCAAGAAACATCAATGACCTCAGTTCTAATACTAAACATGCAACAATATTCAACTTAAAAGCTGGAGAAAGGAAACTGCTAAAAGTAGATTTTCAAAACCAATTGATGTTGGTTTCATTTCAGGTTGGAGCTTTTAAATTGAAAGACAAATACTTTAAACTTATATCAGCTCATGATATTAAAAGCGAATTAGTTGGTCAGGAATTGGACTCATGGCAAAAGCTAATTAAAATCCTCACCCATGAGATTATGAATTCTGTAGCTCCCATTACGTCATTATCTTCTACACTTTTAGAGATTGTTAAGAACCAGATTCAATCAGATAGAGTAATTCCTAATTTCCATCATAACAATCTTGTAAATGGATTATCTGCTATTGAAGATCGTGGAAATGGATTGTTAAACTTTACCGAAGCCTATAAAAACTTAACAAGATTACCTCAACCGATTTTTAAAGAAGTTGATTGTAATCGATTAATAAAAAGTGTAATTGCGCTATATCAATCTGTTTTATACGAGAATAAAATCAATTTAAATTTAGAGAGAGTTGAGAAAACTTTAATACTTACAGCAGATCCAAATTTATTGGAACAAGTATTTATCAACCTTTTAAAAAATGCTACAGATGCATTAGAAGATACAGAAAATGCAGAGATTAAAATCTCAATTTTCGAAAATGAAAATAAAAGGATTTGCTTTACTATAGAAGACAATGCATGCGGAATGGATAAGGAAACGATGGAACAAATCTTTATTCCATTTTACACAACCAAAGAAAAAGGTTCTGGAATTGGTTTAAGTCTTTGCAGACAAATTATGTATTTACACAGAGGAGAAATTTTAGTGAGTTCTGCTTTAGGAAAAGGAACGAAATTCACATTGATATTCTAATTACACCCTTACAAATACAAAATAGATATATGCGATAAAAAACAGCAAAAAGAAAAAAGATTGCCATCTATCTAATCGCTTTAACCTACCAGAAAACATTCCCACAAAAAGCAATACAGTTCCAAAAAAGAAGAAATTAAGATCGAAGTTAAATCCTTTGTTATAAGGTAAATCGTGTACAATTCCAGATACACCCAACACAAATAGGAAATTAAACATGCTAGAAGCAATCACATTGCCGAAAGCTAAGCCAGGTTGTTTTCGGTAAACAGCGATTGTAGAAGTTACTAATTCTGGTAAAGAAGTAAATGTGGCGATAATGGTAAGCCCAAAAAACCTTCGAGTAACTTCAAAAAAGTTAGAAATACTTGTGGCTTTATCTACTATTAAATCTCCTCCGAGAGAAGTTGCCAGTGAGCCCCCTCCTATCCAAAGCAGTATTTTCCAAGTAGGAATAATTTTAATTTCTTTTTCTACTCGATTTAAACCAGTGCCTTTTAAATGAGCAAATATGAATAATAGGTAAAGAATAAAAAGTGAGAGCAAAAGCACACCATCCATTCTAGATATTTCATTCACTTCTTTGTCGAAAAACAAAGCGTCGTTGCAAAGCACAAATACTAGAATAGAAATAACCATTAACAGAGGAATCTCCTGCCAAATAGTTCTATTGGGTAAATTGAAAGGAATAATCAATCCAACCAAACCCAGAATTACATATAAATTGAAAATGTTTGCGCCGATAATAGTGGCAAAAACCATATTGTGAAAACCTCTGTACGAGGATACGGCATTTACCACTAATTCTGGCATTGAAGTACCAAAAGCCAGTACCGTAACTCCAACTAGCAAGTCTGGAATGGCATATCTTTGTGCCAAGGCACTGGCTCCATTTATAAGAAATTGTGCTCCCTTTATTAGAAGTATAAATCCGATTATCAGGAATGAAATATCCAGTAATATCAGGCCCATAAATCTTTAGGGTAGACTCCTTCTTCTACAAGTGCTTTTAATTTTTCAACAGCAATTTCTTTGTCTTCTCTGTAAGTTACACCAAACCATTTTTCAGGTGTATCTAGCACTTTCATTTTGGCAGCTCCAGAGTTAATAAGATTATTTACTACTGTTGGAATAAAATATTCAGATTTAGGTGTGTTAAGATGTTCTTTAAGAAAATCTACAAACTGGCTTTTATAGTGATCCATTACAGATGGTGGAAAACCCATCATATTCATAGATGCAACTTCATTACCAGTTAGAGGAATACGTTCTTCATTTTCAACATAAGCGATTTGCCCTTCTTGCTTGTTAATTTTGGTACGTTCCACAATACTTACAAGAAATTCGTCATCATCGGTTTGGCAAATACCACGAGATACACTTCCGTGATCAGACAAGGTGTTATGCAATCTATAACCAACCATGCAATAATCGGTAGAAGAAAGCTCCATATTAGAAAGATAATCTGCTAATGCTTTAAATGAAGCAGATCCATAAAAGTCATCAGCGTTAATTACTGCAAACGGAGTATCAATAGCATCAGCAGCAACCAAAATGGCATGTCCAGTTCCCCAAGGTTTTACCCTTCCTTCTGGCAACTCAAAACCTTCTGGCAATGCATCTAGCTCTTGTAACACATAGTCTACAGCAACTTTACCTTCTAATTTTTTGATAAACATTTCCTTAAAATCTTCCTCAATTGCTTTGTTAATTACAAAAACAATTTTTCCAAAACCAGCCTGAATCGCATCATAGATAGAATAATCGATGATTGCTTCACCAGAAGGTCCGTAAGTGTCCATTTGTTTAAGTCCTTTGTAGCGACTTCCCAATCCTGCCGCAAGAATCAATAAGGTAGGTTTCATCTAAAAAAATCAGTGTTGTAAAAGAAAAAAATAAATATTGAATCTATTCTTCAATGCAATTTTACAGTTTTTAGCATGAAAGCTAAGTAAAATTCATCTTTTTTATGATAAAAATACTTTCATAAATTTGGTCTACACTTTCGACCAAACCACAGCTAAACAGTAAAAAAGTTCAATCTAAGCAAAATTTGACCCATTAAGAACCTGTTTTCTGTGTATCAGCTACTTTTTTAAAAATTAATAATCAATTCTGAATACTTTAACGGTACATAGGTTACTAAAACCAATTAAGTCTCGTTAACAAGTATCAGTTTTAACAAAAAACAATTTAACCTGACATTTATGAAAACTTTTTTGTCTGTTTTTTTAATAAGCTTATTTTTAAGTATATCACTTTTAGCTCAGGAAAAACAGGAAGAACAAGCCTTAGAATACATTAAAACCGGTAATACCCTTCGAGAGGCTGCACAATTCCAAAGATCAGAAGAATTTTTACTGAAAGGTCTCAATGCCATTAAAGACAAAAATAAATATTGGGAAGCTTCAGCTTACGAAAATCTTGGTCTTTTGTACCGCGATCAAAGCAGAAGCGATGAGGCCATTGTCAATTTTAGAAAGGCGCTAAAAATCTACAAATCTTTAAGAAGTGAGACCAGTGTAAAGGCTGTTACCGCTTTGTTAGAAGGTGTAGAAGAAATTGAAAAATTATATGCAGGTATCGAGATTGGTGCCAAAGGTGTTAAACTGAGTGTTGTCGGAATCAGACTTGGTATAGATGGCCATTATCTTTATGACATTAAAGAAGATACATCTATCAACCCTAATATTATCAGTCTGTCTGACAAAGCCATACAAGAAGCAGTAGATGCAGTAAACGAGTTTTATTCGCACATCAAAAAAGAATATAAAATTCCAGAAGATAAAGTCTTTATTGTTGCCAGTAGTGGTGTAATGACGGAAACAAAAAAGAAAGGCAAACTGGAAGAAGTGAAGAAAAAAATAAACGATGGTGTAAAAGGCTACAGTAAAGAAATCAACTTTATTACGCCAGAAGAAGAAGCTTTTTATGCTATTAAAGGTTCTACTCTACCCAGATACAGAGCCATATCAACCACAATCGATATTGGTAGCGGTAACACAAAAGGAGGTTTTTTAGTAGGCAAAAAACTAGACCAATTATCTCCACTTACATTTGAGTTCGGAACAGGAACTTTTGCTCAGAAAATTGCCGAAAACAAAATTGAAATGCTACAAGGTTATGATAGCGTTGCTAGATACCTTGCTAAAGAATATGTTTACCAAGATGTAAAAAAAGAACTTGCTGAAAATGCTGGTTTTAGAACAAGAAGAATTGTGCACTTAGCAGGTGGCGCACCTTGGGCTGTAGTTACTTTAATGTATCCTGAAAAAGTTGAAGAAATGTTTGTTCAGGTATCGCCTGCTGACATCAGAAAGTTTAGAATAAATGTAATGAAAGAACATGAGCTAGTAACTGCTCCTAACCTAAATTACATTACTGATGAGAATATTAGAAAAAAAGCTCAGGCTGAAATTGATAGATTAAACAAGTCTTTTAGCAGAGAAGAAATGATCGCGGGTTCAATCATTCTTGACGCTTTAGTATACCAGTTAAATAGCGATGTACCTAAGAAATTCTATTATGCAAGATTGGGTTATATCGGCTGGATTACTGGCTATATAATGGAGTCTGTAGCGAATGAATATGCCGAATTAGACGAATAGTCTAGAGCTTTTCTACAAAGTATATTTTAGGTTTATGTTTTATATTCGAGCAAGTATAATTCATAAACCTAATTTTTTAAATGAGAAAACACCTAATAGTAATTTTAACATTACTGACTTTACCCCTAATTAGCATTGCACAGGAAACTGTCGAGGAACTTAAAAAGGAAATTGAAACGCTAAACAATCGAATTAGTGACTTAAGACACAGCTTTAATTCACTAGAAAAATCTATTGAAGACATTTACTGGTTCAATCTAGTTGGAGATGCCGCCTATATTGATAAAGTAATTTTAACTGGCCCCAAGCCCAGAGTCGAAAAAAATCCAACTGCACAAGGAGTGGGAAATCCACTAAAATTTTACTCTTACATTTTTATTCCTAAAGGAATTGATACTAAAAAGAAGTATCCACTTTTAGTCTTACCACATGATGGAGTACATAGTAGCTTCAATACTAATTACACTCACATTATCAAAGAATTAGTTGCTCAAAAGTACATTATTGTAGCACCAGATTACAGAGGTAGTACAGGTTACGGTAAAGGTTTTTATGAGCAAATTGATTACGGAGGGTTAGAAGTTCAAGATACCAAAGCATCTAGAGATTACATGCTTGAAAACTATAGCTTTATAGATGAATCTCGTGTGGGTATATTAGGTTGGAGCCATGGAGGTTTAATTACCCTTATGAATATTTTCGAGTTTCCAGAAAGTTACAAAGTGGCTTTTTCTGGTGTGCCTGTTAGCGATTTAGTTGCTCGCATGGGTTACAAAACAGAGCGTTACAGAGAGTTATATTCTGCAGATTACCACATTGGTAAATCGGCTTATGAAGACGTAGAAGAATACAGAAAAAGATCTCCTGCTTGGAATGCTCATAAACTGCAAACTCCGCTTTTAATTCATACAAATACCAATGATGAAGATGTGAATGTACTTGAAGTAGAACATCTCATTAAATCTCTAAAAGCGGAGAATAAAAAGTTTGAATATGAGATTTACGAAGACATGCCTGGTGGCCATGTTTTCGATAGATTGGATACAAAAAAAGCGAAAGAAATCAGGCTCAAAATCTATAAGTTTTTAAATGGATATTTAAAGCCAGAGAGCGGTTTTAAAACATTAGCAGAACTAGAACAAGCTGCTTATACAGATTTTTAACATTATCAATAAAGCCTTGTAAGTCATTTCAAGGCTTTACTTCTTCTAATATTTTGCCTTCATCTTGATGTTTAAGAAGCGCTGAGACAAGCTATTAGGCACCGCGTAAACATTTCCATCAAAATCTGGAATCCAGTTAAATGAAATATGGTTTTCTGAGCCAAATAAATTGAGCACTTCTAAACCAACCCAAATAGATTCTAGCTTTCTTTTATCACTCTTTTGCTTAATCTTAAATATCTTGGAGAAGCCAATATCTGATCGCACATAATCTGAACCTGATCTTAAAGAAGCCCTAAACTCAGGTGAATTTGGTGGTCCATAAGGCAAACCTGAACCATATAACCCGCGAATATAAACCCTAATGCTTGGGTCATTTGGTAAATGATCTTCAAAAAATAGGTTAAATGTAACTCTTTGGTCAGAAGGTCTTCTAATGTATCCGCGATTATCACCGGGAACATCTTCTCTAGCTTGCATGTAACTTAAACTCACCCAAGATTCTGTACCGGGAATAAACTCTCCACTCAACCTAAAATCAGCCCCATACACATAAGCAACTGCATCATTATTTGCATAATACCGCAATCGTACATTGTCAATATCATAAGGCACAACATCCCAAAGATTCTTATAATATAGCTCTGTTATAAATTTAAATGGACGTGTCCAAAGGTTTAGATTCCAGTCAATTCCGAGAATGGCATGAATAGATTGTTGTGCTTTTAAATCTCGATTGAGCTTACCTTGAAAATCCCGGAGTTCCCGATAAAATGGAGGTTGGGAATACATACCGACTGCCGCTTTAAATACAATATCATTCTGCCAATAAAAAGGAGAAAATGAATATTGAATTCGCGGATTAAAAACCCATTGCCCATTCACATTCCAGTAACTCACTCTTCCGCCATAGGTTAAAGAATGTGACTTGCCTAATTGATGTCTGGCTTGCAAATAAGCAGAAAATCTTGTTGAGCCAAGAGTATTTGTGCTGGCGATTAGTTCATCCAACTGCACATAATCTGCAGAGTCCATAAAAGTATATTCATAGAGCTCATCGTCAATTTGTTCACCAGAAAGGCGAAAACCAGCCTCAATCGTTGTATGATCCCAGAGAATGAATGTATTCCTATTATCTACTGAAG
>PBYL01000293.1 GCA_002729595.1 Thalassovita sp.
TAATTCCCTTTGACTTCCCATTCCCCTTTTGTATTTCGGGTGGGTGGGAGCAAATTTTGGGGGGGTAAGCAAGCTATATTGGGCTTGAAATGGAAGGAGCTCACTACCAAAAAGCGATTCAGTCTGCTGCCTATGTGCGTAGTAGTATTAATCCAGAGAAGTTGGAATTACATTATGCATACTATGCCTCAGATAATCCATTGGTAACGGGTGGTACACTGGCTTCAGGCAGTTTGGGAATGATAGGGGTAAAACCAACCTATTTAATTACCCTCAATATTCTAAATAAAATTCTGGCTCCAGCAAAAAAGAAACATGTAAAAGAGGTAGATGATCAACTATCTAAAAAACTATCATCATCACCTTCATCATCAAAAGAAACTTCGCCAGTAGCTTCTACTGCAGAATAATCAGCTTCATCAAAAGGCTCAAAGTTTGTGCTCTCATGTAGGTTATCGCGGGTAGCGTAATACCACATGGCAGCACCTGCTACTGCATTATTATCATTTTCATCTTCCCAATAAGTATCCTCATAATCATCGTATTCTTCATATTCATCATGATCTAATGATCTGTATGGGCACTGATCACAGTAATAACTTTGAGATGAGAATGTAGAGCCAGGAGGGCACATTTCATCAGATTGTCTCAGAACAAAAAATCCTTTTTTCATTTTGCATCTGGGCATAGCTATCTTGTTTTATCAGTATAATTTCTGAATTACGAATGATTACTTTTTCGGAAATGTAGTTAAAAATGTTCAAAAAGCTAAATAGGAAATAAAATTAATAAGCAACTTGTATATACAAGTTGAGGATTGTAAATTGTTCCTCAAATATTTAGCGATGAAAGCACCTAGATATAAAGTAGTATATGAGTTTTTAAAGAAAAATATCATAACTGGAAATTATGTTGAAGGTCATTTACTGCCATCAGAAAATGAGCTATGTGCAAAATTTGAAGTAACCAGACCTACAGTAAGGCAAGCACTAAATGCGCTTGTACAAGAAAAATATATTTATAAGCATCGGGGAAAAGGAAGCATAGTGGCAAATCAACAGCGAACACTGGGATTATTGTCATTTAAAGGCTTTACAGAAGTATTGAGTAACAGCGAGCAAACAATAGAAACCCGAATATTAGAAAGTAAACATCTGCAAGATTGGCCAGAAGATTTTTTTTATCCAATACCTAAAAATTTAAGAAACAGTGGATGCTACTTTTTAAAAAGACTAAGATGCGTAAACCAAGAGCCTGTAATGCTGGAATACACATGGATTCTGGATATTAATTTAGACGGATTTGATGCTATTTCTTTTGAGAACAACTCCCTATTTGGAACGCTTGCCAGTAAGTTTCATGTAGAAGTAACCTCTGTAGATCAACAGATTAAAGCTATACAAGCCGATAAGCAGCAAGCACACATGCTGCAAATGGAAGAAAAATCGGCTTTACTTCATATATACAGGAAGTATGGTACTAGTAGAAATGACTTTTTTCTTTTCAGTTCTCTCTTGTGTAACACAAGTAATTATGCAATAGGGAATGTTTTTTCTTAAAACCCACAAGATCACTTAATTAATATCAACCTGTAAATTTTTAAAAATGGACAAAGTAACTGAACTTGCAAAAATGATTGACCATTCTTTGCTGCATCCGACAATGACAGACAAAGAGATGGAAGAGGGCTGTAAAATAGCAGCAAAATACAATACGGCTTCGGTTTGCATAAAACCTTATGCTGTTAAAAAAGCTGTGGAATGGCTCAAAGGTTCTGATGTTTTAGTGGGAACTGTAATAGGTTTTCCTCATGGTAATTCGTCAATAGATATTAAAGTAGAAGAAACTGCGCAAGCTTGTAAAGATGGGGCTGTGGAGATTGATATGGTGGTGAATATCGGTAAAGTTTTAGGCGAAGATTGGGAATATGTAGAAAGAGAAATTGATGCCGTTGCCAAAACCACTCATGTTAATGGAGCTATACTAAAAGTGATTTTTGAAAATGACTTTTTGCCAGAAGACAAATACAAAATCAAACTTTGTGAAATCTGTAGTAAAGTAAAGGCAGATTATGTAAAAACATCTACCGGTTATGGTATGGTAAAAGGAGCTGATGGCAAATATTCGTACAAAGGCGCTACAGTAGAAGACCTTAAACTAATGAGAAAACACAGTGCGCCAGAAGTAAAAGTAAAGGCTGCCGGTGGGGTAAGAACTTTAGACGAAATGCTTATGGTAAAAGAATTAGGCATTAGCCGATTAGGTGCTTCAGCTACTATTTCAATTTTAGAAGAAGCTAAAAAAAGATTCGGTGGCGAGGTAGATGAACAGGCTCTGGCAGATTCACAGAAATCAAATAACAATGGTTATTAAGATTTTTTCCATTTTGAGCTAGGCAATATTTTTTAAGAAAAGTTTGAACTGTTATATTGAGCACAGGAAATTTAAAAACGAAGAACAAATATGGAAAAAATTAAAGTGGCTGTTGCCGGTGTAGGTTTTATCGGTCCTGCTCACATTGAGGCATTGCGTAGAACTCCGAATATTGAAGTAGTGGCAATTAGCCATCCTGTAGAAGATGAAGTGAAACAAAAAGCAGCAGATTTGGGTATCCCTAACGGTTACGCAGATTTTAATGAAATGCTCGAAAAGGAAGATGTGAAGGCAGTGCATATTTGTACGCCTAACTTTCTGCATTACGAAATGGCAAAAGCTGCTTTAGAGAAAGGTCTACATGTTATTTGCGAAAAACCATTAGCAACCAAAACAGAAGAAGCTGAAGAACTTGTTGAGCTAGCGAAGAAAACTGGACTAGTAAACGCAGTTCATTTTAACCTTCGCTATTATCCTCTAGTAAGACAAATGAAGATAATGCGCGAAAAAGGCGAACTAGGAGAAATCTATTCAGTAATTGGTTCTTACTTGCAAGACTGGTTATTCTACAATACAGATTATAACTGGAGATTAGAGCCAGATCAATCAGGCGAATCTCGTGCAATTGCTGATATTGGTTCTCACCTAATTGATGCTTTAGAATATATCACTGGCTTAAAAATTACTAGTGTTATGGCTGATTTCAGCACAGTGCACAAAGTACGTAAAAAGCCTTTAAAACCAGTAGAAACTTATGCTGGTAAAATATTGAAGCCAGAAGATTATGCTGATGTGCCAATTAACACAGAAGATTACGCTACAGTATTGCTTCGTTTCGATAATGGAAACAAAGGTGTTGTAACTGTAAGTCAGGTTTCTGCAGGTAGAAAAAACAGAATGAGTTTGGAAATTTCTGGTTCAGAATCAAACTTTGCTTGGTGTTCAGAATCGCCAAACGAATTGTGGATTGGCAAGAGAGATGGAAATAACGAGGTAAAACTAAGAGACCCAGCACTTTTCCACCCAGAAGCATCTAAGTTAATTTCTTTCCCTGGTGGACACAACGAAGGTTTCCCAGATACTTCAAAGCAAATGTTTAGAGAAGTATATAAAGCAATTGCAGAAGGTAAACAACCTGAAAATCCATTATTCCCAACATTCGAAGATGGATTGAGAGAATTATTACTTTGCGATAAAATAATTGAGTCTAATAAAAAACAGGCTTGGGTTACTGTTTGATAAAATTAGTGCCATCATTATAAATCGAAACCTGCTCAGATATTCAAATTGACGAGCAGGTTTCTTTTATTGTTTTTAAGTTTGAAAGTCGAATTAAAAACATAGTAATGATGGATTTTACATTAAAACAATGTGAAGCTGAACAACTGCCAGAAATTCTTGAAATTCTCAACGAAGCTTTACTCAATACAACTGCCCTCTACGAATATAAGCCACGCACTTTGGATATTATGGAAACTTGGTTTACCAAGAAAAAGCAGGGCAACTATCCGATAATTGGTGCTTTTGATGCTGAAAATAAACTCCTTGGTTTTGCTTCTTTTGGTCCCTTCAGAGATTGGCCGGCTTATAAATATTCTATTGAACATTCTGTATATGTGAGATATGATGCCAGAGGAAATGGTTTGGGGCGAATTCTTCTTCAAGAAATCATAAATAAAGCAGAAGAACAAAACTACCATATGATTGTAGCAGGAATTGATGCTGAAAATAAAGGAAGCATTAAACTGCATGAGAAAGAAGGTTTTGAGTTTTGTGGAACCATAAAACATGCAGGTTACAAGTTTGGCAAATGGCTCGATTTGTCTTTTTATCAGCTTATTCTAAAATCTCCTGCTAATCCAGTAGAAGATTGATATATTTAAAAGACAAGTTATCCTTTAATAAAATCATACTATCAAAATACTTAAAACATGCTGAAACTAGGATTTGTAAGTGCCATTCTTGCTGAAAAGAGTTTTGAAGAGGTCGTTTCGTTTGCTTCTGAACATCAATTTTCTTGCTTGGAGATGATGTGTTGGCCAAAAGGGAAAGCCGAACGCCGATACGCAGGAGTTACTCACATAGATACAAATGAGCTCGATGCCGATGGAATTGCAAAAGTTAAATCGGTACTCGATGAGGAAAAGATATTTATTTCTGGATTGGGCTATTATCCAAATCCACTAGACCCAAATGCAGAGAAGGCAGCCTATTACCGTGAGCATATTGTAGAAGTAATTAAAGCAGCAGCGAAGTTGGATATCCCGGTAGTGAATACTTTTATAGGCCGCGATCCTTCTAAAAACCTAGACGATAATTTTAAAGAATTTGCCAAGCATTTTCCTGCAATAGTAAAAGTAGCCGAAGAAAATAATGTAAAACTGGCTATTGAAAATTGCCCAATGTTTTTTACCAACGATGAGTGGCCGGGAGGTAAAAACATGGCGATTAGTCCAGTTGTATGGAGAAAAATGTTTGAGATTATACCAAGCCCAATGTTTGGTTTAAATTACGACCCTTCGCATTTAGTTTGGATGCAAATGGACGAAATAAAGCCGATTTATGAGTTTAAAGATCGCTTGCATCACATTCACCTAAAAGATGTAAAAGTGTATAGAGATAAGCTAAATGAGGTAGGAATTTTGGCAAATCCATTGGAGTATCATTCACCAAAAATTCCGGGCTTAGGAGATGTAAAGTGGGGGAGTTTCTTTGCTGCGCTTACCGATGTGGGTTATAAAGGGCCAGTATGTATAGAAGTAGAAGACAAAGCCTACGAAGGTTCAGAAGAAGATATTAAAAGTGCGATTTTAACTGCTAGAAATTATTTGAGTCAGTTTTTGGTGTTGTGATGGATATCTAAAAAAACTCCCCAATTTCTCTAGAAGAAGTTGGGGAGTTTTATTTATTGCTCTTTACTTTTTTCAAAATATTCGTGGAAAAAGAGGGTCTGATACATAATAGCATTTCCCCAATATTCCCAGTTATGGTGCCCCGGTCTCGAAATAAAATCGTGTGGAATGTTTCTCTCTAAAAGCTTCTCGTGCAATTTCACATTTGCCGGATAAAAGAAGTCGTAAGAACCACAATCGAAGATTATTTTTAAATGATCATTAGAAAGTAAATGAGTAAGGTTGATTACACTGTTTTCTTCCCAATGATCTGGGTATTCTGCATAACTTCCCAATCTTTTCTTAATATCCCAGTTTTCTGGAAAAGGTCTTAAATCTACTCCGCCAGACATACTACCTGCTGCTCCGTAAACATCCTGATGTTTAATGCCTAAGAAAAGTCCGCCGTGACCACCCATGCTCAAGCCGGTAATTGCCCTGCCTTTTCTGTCTTTAATTGTTCTGAAAGTTTTATCTGTCCAGTTTACCAACTCAGTAGCTATAAAAGTTTCGTACTTAAATTTTTTATCTACTGGGCTATCAAAATACCAGCTACTAAAACCTCCATCCGGGCAAATAATAATCATATTATATTGGTCTGCAAGGTCTTTTGTATGAGGTACTTTATTTGGCCAACCATTGTAACTGTCGCTGTAACCGTGTAATAGATACAATACAGGGTAAGACATTTTACCGCTTGTGTAGCTATCGGGGATAATGGTAACAGTTTTAATCTCTTTCTGCATTGCATCGCTAAATACATTTACTGTATCTACTTTAGCGGCGCTGGTTTCAAGATATAGAAGCTGAAAGAATAGTGTGATTAATAATGCGTGAGTTTTAAAAAAACGTGAAGTGTATTTCATTATAATATGGTTAGTTTGTTTTTGCTGCTTGAATTGTTTCAATTTCACTTTCTGTGCAATAGCCAGATTCAATCATAAAAGTCTGAATCCAGTTTAAAACACCGTCATCAATGTTTAGTTTTTTGTAGTCGTTAATATAGGCAATAATCACATTTTTATCTTCATTTAATTCATCACTCATTCCTAACCAGCGAGGTGTGTTAAACTGAACCGAAAAGCGTAAAAAGCGCAATTCAATGTTATTGGGCTCTTTTACAATAGCAGTTTCGAATAAGGTACCAGCTTCTTTTAGAAAGGATAATTTATTAATGGGATTCCATGCATCTTGTGCTTTAAGAGCTTTAGCAGATGCTTTGTAGGCAGTTACTGTGGGGTTTTGTAAAGTTATATCTTCCAGATAACTATAGAATTCATCTCTGTTATCTTGGTCTTTTACAGCCTCATTAAATAAATCTCTAATTGTTTTAAAAGTGTTTTCCTGAGCCAAAACATTTGAGTTTTTACACAAAAACAGCAATAGAAAAATAAAAAAATAGCACTTAGATAAAATTAAGCGGCTGTACATCTTAAAATGCTATAGGTTTTAGGTTTATGTTTTCAGATAATTTTCCCTTAAAATAAACAGGAAATGTTGATAATAGGCTAAACCCGATTTTTACTGCTTAAGTTTTGCTGTTTAGTAAAAAGGTAAAGTGGAATGAAAGAAGTAGGAAGTGAGTAAATGAAAAAAATAAGAGAAATTCTTTAACGCATATTGAATTATAAGAATTTCTCTTTGGGAATGTAGTTCATTTTCAGGCTTTTTGTTTTAATTCTTCGAAGAATAACTTGCAAGCCTCGCCTGGATTAGCTGTTTTCATAAAGTTTTCGCCAATAAGAAAACCATTAAATCCATATTTTTTTAGATAGTGAATATTCTCTACAGCGCTAATGCCACTCTCAGAGATTTTTACCTGACCAGCCGGAATTTCTTCCTGAACTTTTACAGATGTTTCGATAGAAACCTCAAATGTTTTTAGGTTTCTGTTGTTGATGCCCACAACATCTACAAACTCATTGTAATAGTCGTGTAACTCTTCAACATTATGAACTTCTAGTAAAACTTCCAGATTAAGACTCTTAGCCAGTTTAGCCAGATTTTTTAAAGTATCCACTTCAAGCGCAGCCGCTATTAGCAACACAGCATCAGCTCCAATACTCTTAGCTTCGATGATGTGGTATTCTTCTGTTGTAAAATCTTTTCTAAGAATAGGAATGTTTATTCCTTTACGAACAGCCATTAAATCAGCAGTGCTACCACCAAAAAACTCGTTATCGGTAAGTACAGAAACTGCACTCACACCTGCCGCAGCATAAGCTTTGGTAACTTCTTCAGGTGTTGCTGTTCCGTTTATTAAGCCCTTAGATGGAGACCTTCTTTTAAACTCAGCAATTATTCCGAAAGGAGTAGTGGTAAGATGCTTTTTTAATGAGAATGTTTCTCTTGGAAAAAGGGCAGAAGTTTCCAGTTCTTTTACAGAAACTGATTCTTTTCTTACCCTTGTTTCCTCTATTTTATGCGCAACAATTTTTTCAAGTATGTCCAAATCGTTCTGGATTTTTAATTACTGAAATGAATAAATACACTGATTTGAGCTTGGCTCAACGAAGAATAAGATTTCTCTACCTTCAGCTTCATTCAAAATATCTATCATTTTATCGATACCGAAGTAGTGATAGAAGTTTCCAACTTGTTGTGCATTTGGGTATTTCTGTTGGTAAGTTTTCTCAAGGTCTGAGAATGTTTGTAAATCTTTTACGAATGTTGTCATGAGATTAATATGAATTATAAATGATTAAATAAATTTTCTATAAAAAGATTGAATTATTGATTCGTCAATTGTTTAAAGACCTGCAATGCTTTGCCTGACTCAAGCGACTCTTGTGCTTGTGCAATGGCTTCGTCTAAAGAGATTTGTTTATAGCACTGAATAGCTAAAGCAGCATTGGCAATTACTACAGAAGTTTGTGCTTTTGTACCTTCATTACTAATTACTTTTTTAAAGATTCCCGCTGCTTCATCAATCGTATCTCCACCAAAAATTTCTTCTTGTTTTAATTTATCCATATGGAAAACAGAAGGAGATAAGATAGCTTCTTCTTGATTGGTAATCATTTTGAAATCGCCAGTTAGCGAAACTTCATCGTAACCATCAAGTGCATGCACAATGGAGAATCGCTTATTAGTTTGCTGATACAAATAGCCATAAAGCCTTTGTAATTCCAAGCTGAAAACACCAACCATTTGTGCTTGTGGCTTAGCAGGGTTTACAATTGGCCCCAACATATTAAAGAAGGTTTTTACACCTAACTCTCTACGGATAGGAGCCACGTTTTTCATTGCTGGGTGAAATAAAGGAGCGTGAAGAAAGCAAATGTTACTTTCGTCCATCTGTTTTTTAAGTGCATCTATGTTATTGGTGAATTTGTGACCAAAATACTCCAATACGTTAGATGAACCTGAAACAGAAGAAACTCCATAGTTACCATGTTTCGCTACTTTTACTCCAGCACCTGCCGAAATAAATGAAGCCAATGTGCTTATATTAAAAGTGTTTTTTCCATCACCACCTGTTCCACACAAGTCAATTACATCAAATCCATCAAACTCTACAGGTACGCATAACTCCAACATGGCATCGCGGAAGCCTTCTAACTCGCTTACTGTAATGTTTCTCATTAAGTAAACTGTAATGAAAGCTGCTACTTGGCTGTTGTTGTATTCGCCCTGAGCTAGTTTAGACAAGATTTCTTTTGCTTTGTCTCTGCTAAGTGTTTTGTATTCAAAAAGATGATTTAAAATGTCTTTCATGATTAATTTTTTAGCCAGTTTAACAGCATTTTATCTCCATGTTCGGTAAGGAAAGATTCAGGATGAAACTGAACTCCTCTTACATCATATTTTTTGTGTTGTAAAGCCATAATTACACCTTCACTATTAGTAGCAGTAACTTCCAAAGTATCTGGCAAATCTTCGGTGTCTACTACCCATGAGTGATAGCGGCAGGTTTTAAAAGTTTCTGGTAAGCCGTTGAATGTTACTTCTGGAGAAAGAATATTGGTATCGGTAACAATTCCATGATATACCAAATCGAGGTTTTTGAGTTTTGCTCCGAAGCTTTCTCCAATTGCCTGATGCCCTAAACAAACTCCCATAATGCTTTTTGTTGGTGCATAGGTTTTAATTAAGTCCATCATAATACCGGCTTCCACAGGAATTCCAGGACCTGGAGATAGTAAAATCTTATCATATTCATCGACCTTTTCTAAGTCAATTTTATCATTTCTTTTTATTACCGGCGTGTAACCCAATTCCTTAACCAAGTGAACCAAGTTGTATGTAAAAGAGTCGTAATTATCGAGAATGAGTAATTTCATGTTTATGCTATCCGAGATATTCTTTCCAAAATTTTAAAAACTGCTATTTTCTCTATGAAATGCTAACGGCTATTTCTAATGCTTTTCTAAGTGCCATTAGTTTGTTGTTTACTTCGTCTAGTTCTTTTTCTGGAACAGACTTAGCAACTACGCCAGCACCTGCTTGAAAGTGAAGTGTATTGTCTTTACTTAAGAATGAACGAATCATAATAGCTGAGTTAAACTCACCATTAAATCCTAGAAAACCGATACAACCTCCGTAGTAACCTCTGCTAATGTTTTCGTACTTATCGATTAGTTCCATTGCTTTAAATTTTGGAGCACCTGAAAGTGTACCAGCAGGGAAGGTATCTGCAACTACTTGTAAAATGCTGTCTTTAGTTACATTACCAGTTACTTTAGAAACTAGGTGAATTACATGTGAGAAATACTGAATTTCTTTAAATGTACTTACTGTCACATTTTCTGCATTTCTACTCAGATCGTTTCTGGCAAGGTCTACCAACATAATATGTTCTGAGTTTTCTTTCGGATCGTCGAATAACTTGCGAGCTAGTATTGCATCTTGTTCATCGTTTCCAGTTCTTCTAAAAGTTCCTGCGATTGGGTAAATAGTCGCTTCGTTTTCTTTTACAACTAATTGTGCTTCTGGTGATGAACCAAAAATTCTAAAGCTGCCAAAGTCGAAATAATATAAGTAAGGAGATGGATTAATGGAGCGCAAAGCTCTGTAAACATTAAAATCATCTCCTTTGTATTTTTGTGTAAATCTTCTAGAAAGTACTATCTGGAAAACATCTCCTCGCTGACAGTGGTAAATCCCTTTCTTTACAATGTCTATGTACTCTTCGTTTGTGAGGTTTGTAGTTTCCTTATCTTCTGTTTTGAAAGAGTGAGTTATATAACTTCTGTTTGTGAGTAAACCTCTAATTTTTTCAGTTTTGCTTGGTACTTCATGCCCTTCAACCTGATGCTCAATTAAATAAACCTCTTCATTGAAATGGTTAACAGCGATGATGTAACGGTAAACTTGATACAAAACATCCGGAATGTTCAGCTTCTCTTCTGGTTTGTTTTCAAAATCTATGTCTTCGTAGTACTGCACTGAGTCGAAAGACATATAACCGAACATGCCATTTTCTATAAACTTACCTGACGCAGGCTGGCAATCAAAGCTTTTAGAGAATGTGTTGAGACTATCTAAAACGTCTTCTCTGTTTTCGATGGTTTTCTTCTGGATGCCATCTGGTGTTGTAATGGTAATGTCTTTACCACTTGCTTCGAATCTGGCGATGGGTTCGCAACAGATATAAGTAAAGGCATTTTCGTTGCCGTGGTAATCTGAGCTTTCGAGTAGAATTGTATTTACAAAATGATCTCTTAGCTGTAGGTATATACTGACAGGCGTAAAGGTATCTGCCAGCATTTTTTGTAAGGTCGTTTTTAGTTTGTACATATTTAAATTTTTTATGAAATCAACAAAAAAGGGCTTTCTGGTAAACAGAAAGCCCTTTTTTAATCGAATGATTTTAAATTTTATATAATAGGATCCTGTTTACCCGATATAGGTAAGTGCCAGTACCAAAACCAGAATCCATATGTAAATTTCTTGTTCATATCTCAAAGCAAGGGATATGTTCTGAAAATTGCAAGGAATACCAATAAATTTTTGATGAAATTTTAAAAAATGGCGGTATCATAATAAATTCATTTTTCAAATACAGATATGCGAGTTTATTGTACTTTTACGTACTATTTCCTTATTATAGATTTTAACTTTTTGAGCTTTGCGAGTACCTCCAGATATTAAAAATTTATTGGTGATAGATGTTGAAACGGCATCGATAGTGCCTGATTATGAGAATCTTAATGAGCGTTTTAAGCCACTGTGGGATAGAAAAGCTAAAAAGTTTGATGCTGAAAGTGATCCTTCTGAAGTTTTTTCAGATAGAGCAGCTTTGTATGCAGAGTTTGGAAGAATTATATCTATAGGAGTGGGATACTTTCATTTAAATGAAAGTGATGAAACTTGTTTGAGGGTAAAAGTTTTTGCCGGAAAAGATGAAAAAGAAATCCTAAACGATTTCAAGCAATTGGTAGAAGAGAAGTTCGATCAGAATAAATTAACCTTTGTCGCTCATAACGGAAAAGAGTTCGATTATCCTTTTTTATGCAGAAGAATGCTGGTGCATGGAATATCTCTTCCTGTAGTATTGGACTTCTATAATAAGAAGCCTTGGGAAATCCCTCATGAAGATACCATGCAAATGTGGCGATTTGGAGAGGTAAGAAATTACACTTCTTTGGAGTTATTAGCCGCACTTTTCGGTATAGAATCTAGCAAAACTGATATGGATGGCAGTATGGTGAGTGGCGTGTTTCATAAAGAAGGAGACTTAGATAGAATTAAAGAATATTGCCGAAATGATGTAATTGTAACTGCCCGCATTTATCTTAGATTACAAGTTTTACCAGATTTAAAACCAGAAAATATTTTTAAAGTCTAATGGCAAAGTGGATTGAAAAGTTAAAGACTAGATGGGGCGTAAAAAATGGTTGGCAAGTATTAATTATTTTGATCGTGTTTGCTATTACAGGTTCTTCTACTGCAAAAATTACAGCCTTAATATTTGAATATACTGGTAGAGATATTTCAACTTTACAAACAGTTGGTGTGTATTTTACTGGCTTTCTTATTTATCAAGTGTTGCTGATTACTGTTGGAGCTATTTTCGGTCAGTTTAATTTTTTCTGGAATTTTGAAAAACGAATGTGGGGGAGGATGTTTAAAGTATTTAAGCGTTAAACTTGCTTTTTGAAATTAGCTTTCTGAATTTATTTTTTCAATTTTCTCTTTACTTATTATCATTGCTTCAATCAGCTTTAAACTATAATTTTTATTTTGAAGAAAGGACTTTTACATCTTTTTTTATTCCTCTTAACTTTTACTGCTACAACATTTGCCGGTATGGAATGGACCGCAGGTAGGTTTATTTCAGTTCCTGAAGGTGAAGACTGGACTTTTATTGAGGCGGTTTGGCACTATTTAACAGATATAGAAAAGGCAGATTTAATAAAAGGATTAACATATTCCATTCCTTTTTTAACAATTCTTACATTCCATGAATTTGGCCATTATTTCACTGCTAAATACTATAAGCTTAAGGTAACATTGCCATTTTATATACCTTTTTGGTTTTTGGGATTAATGCCAGCAATAGGAACAATGGGGGCATTTATCAGAATAAAAAGTATGATTAGGTCTCGCAAAGAGTTTTTTGATGTGGGAATAGCTGGACCTTTAGCTGGGTTTATTGTTGCCCTTTTTGTGATATTTTATGGGTTTACTCATTTGCCTGAGCCAGATTATATTTATGAAATTCACCCAGAATATAAAGAGTTTGGAGCAAATTATGAAGAAGAAGCTTATAAAGACTTACCAGAAGGAGCAAACCTGCAAATGGGTACTAATCTATTATATGAGTTTTGTAAAGCGTATTTAGTAGATGATCCTGCCAAATTACCAAACCCACATGAGATTATGCATTATCCATGGTTATTGGCTGGTTTTTTAGCGTGCTTCTTTACCGCTCTTAATTTAATCCCAATAGGCCAATTAGATGGAGGGCATATTTTATATGGATTAATAGGTTCTAAAAATCATCGAATTGCCTCACCTGCTTTTTTTGTGTTATTTATTTTTATTGGTGGTTTGGGGATATTTTCTGTACAAGATTTTATAGAGAATTTCGACTATAATATGCAAATGGTGGCTTTTTATCTACTGTTTTTATTCTTTGTTTTTGATAAAATCAGCAAGAATAAATTGCATATTGTGTTGATAGTTTTTGGGGTGTTTTCACTTCAACTATTGGTAAAGTATATTTTTCCGGAGGTAATTGGCTTCAGTGGCTGGCTAGTGTTTGGCTTGCTGTTGGGAAGGGTTTTAGGAGTGTATCATCCTGAGACTTATGAGCGCAAACCACTGGATACCAAGAGGAAAGTTATAGGCTGGATCTCACTATTCATTTTTGTGATATCATTTTCTCCAGCCCCATTTATTATAACTTAAGCTTTTCTTTGCTGTTTATTTGTTTTTCAAAGATAACTTCTTTGGTTATATGGCCGGTATCTACAAAGTCTGGCATACCAAAACCATTTGCTGTTAATTCTCCAAATCCACAGTTATATACAAACTCTTGCACCTTAGGATGTGCATAAAGCGCAAAAGGGAAGGTGTAGCCTCTCACTTCTAAAATTCTGCCTTGCTTTATGGTTGTATAAATTCTAGCAAATTTTTTCTCTTTTTTGTGGATTTTATCTAAGTATATTTTGTCTGGAATAATCTGAAACTTGTAAAAAGATTCGATTTCCTCACTGGTGTAAAGTTTCGATCGCTCCATACGTAACATGGTAGATTCGTACAGAAAATCAGAAAACTTATCTAATGTTGGGTGGATAAACTCCTTATTTTTTTCGTTGCTGTCTGTATTGAGAACAACCAATGGAGAAAGGCATAAATACCTCATCGACTCCTTAAATTCTTTATCATTCACCTCTTTTTCAACATATATAGGTTCTAACAGAAGATCGCCTAATAGTATGTTATCATAATCAAAGAGTTTATTTATAAAGTAATTGATAAACTCTTTATCGATGCTGCTGCAAACTAAAGTTACATATTTTGAGAAGTAATGAAGACCTTCTCTCCCTACCTTGGTCTGCCCTTTTAATCCTGAAAAGTTAAAATTTTGGTTTTCCGTTAGGTAGTCTTCTCCCACCACCTGCCTGAACAAAGCACGTATCTGTTTCTGATGATGAAAAGGAAGTACAGCACCCTTATTCTTAAGTTCAAATATGATTCGTATCCTCACCTTAAAAAAATTTAGGTCTCTCTTTAAAAATTTTCTATTGCTAAACGACTTTGCTTTACTTTTATGTTTTTGTCATCAATAATCATGTGTACATGATAGATACCTGATGTTTTTTAAATGTTTTATTAACATAAGAAAATGTCATTTAATGCAATGTTTATTGAAATTCTTACAAATACTAGCAGCTCAAATGAGGCTATCTTTAAAAGTTTAATTGAAATCTGTTGCTGTTCAGTGCTATATTGATTGAGGAATACAAATTAAAATAAATTATTCACATCTAAAAAAATCACAATTAATTCTCACTTTTGTTAAAAATAATGTTTTTTCACTGTATTCCTCTATAGATTTTTCTTTACTTCTAAAGAATATGTATTTGTAATAGGAAAAATGTTGTTTTTGAGGGTTTAGTATACTTATCGTTATGATAATTTCTTGAATTATGAAATAATTTATTGTTCTAGTACTCGAATGTAGTTAAATGATATAAGGTTTTTTGTGAATTAAAGCTAAACAATTACAATATTCGATGCTTTTCTTAATAAAACATTATTGTGAAAATTCCCAACGTCAATTGATTGTTATTTCATAATATCCTTACATTTTACCTATATCAATTATTTTGTCATATTAATTACAGAAGAAAGCTATTTTGCGGAAGAGAATTAACATTGTTTTAAAGGGTACTTTAGTACTTTTTACTTTATTGTGGTACAACCAGCTAGTTAAAGCACAGGCGCTAACTAAAATTTCAACTTCATCTGCTTATGAAAGATATGCAGAAGAGGGGCTATATACTATATATAACTGGGAGTTTGAGAAGGCTGAAGATATAGCCAATTATTTCAAGAAATATCACCCAAGCCACCCTACCGGTTTTTTTCTAGAAGCTATGAGTATTTATTGGGAGAATTATCCCTTTGAAGAAGACAGTGAGCAATATAATAAACACATGGAATTGTTAGAAAAAGCCACTGATCTTGCTGATGATATTTTAGAAAAAGATGAGAATAATGAAGATGCTATCTTATTTCAGTTAATGTCTAAAGCTGTTATGATGAGAAATTATGACAGGTTTGGTAGAAGTATGAAAGCTGTAGGTGCTGCAAAAGATATGTATAAGTTAGTACTACAATGCATAGAGTTAAAGGATCGATATGTCGAGTTTTATTTTCCCTCGGGTATTTATAATTATTATAGAGAATACTATCCAGATCAACACCCTGTTTACAAGCCTTTTATGATATTTTTTAAGTCTGGTGATAAAGAGCTAGGTTTACAAGAATTAGAAATAGCTTCTAAAAAAGCCATATTTACTAATCCTGAATCATTAGAGTATCTGGCAGATATCTACTTTCACAATGAAAATAAAAAGCAGAAAGGCTTAGAGTTATACAGACAGTTGCATCAAAAATTTCCAGGTAATAAGCTTTACTTACTAGATTTTCTATCTGTTTTAAATAAGGCAGAAAAGTATCATGAAATGGATGCTTTGCTAAAAGCAAACAGTTGGAAACATCTTAATAACTTTTACAAAGCTGGTTTTGAAACCTATCATGGAATTGTATTACAATGGAAAGATGCTGATAGCACCAAAGCTAAGCAAGCATTCGAAAGTGCTCTTTATTACAACAAAGATGTTAATTCTGAAGGTAACAGGTTTTATTTCTATATTTACGATGGTTTAGCCAAGTACTGGAAAAGTATGGGAAATAGTGAGTATGATGAAAAGTATAGCAAACTGGCTAAAAAATATAATTAAGAAAATAGCTAATAACATATAGTTATTCATTGCATATGGGACTTCTCGATCAGAAATTTGGTAAAGGTGGTGTAGTTGTAACTAAAGTCGATGATTTAATCAATTGGGCAAGGTTATCTTCAATGTGGCCAATGGGTTTTGGTTTGGCATGTTGCGCCATTGAAATGATGGCGACTTTTGCTTCTGGTTACGATCTCGATAGATTTGGTGTATTTCCAAGAGCTTCCCCTAGACAGTCTGATGTAATGATTGTAGCAGGCACTGTTACGTTTAAGATGGCCGACAGAGTAAGGCGACTTTATGAACAAATGGCAGAGCCAAGATATGTGATATCAATGGGTAGTTGTTCAAATTGTGGCGGACCTTACTGGGAACATGGTTATCATGTTGTAAAAGGTGTAGATAGAGTAATTCCTGTAGATATTTATGTGCCTGGTTGTCCTCCAAGACCAGAAGCTTTAATTGGTGGTTTTTTGAAGCTCCAAGAAAAAATTAGAAAAGAGACATTAATGGCTCCAACTGCATTGGAAGCTCTAATGCAAAAAGAAAAAGTATAAGCTATGTCCGAACTGATTCAGAAAATAGAGACTATTATTTCAGATAATCTGGGAGCTGATGTTATTACTGAAGCTTTTTCTGGTAATATTGATGAATATATTCTGATAGTACCAGAACGCATTGTTGAGGTTTGTCTATTATTGAGAGATCATCCGGAGCTTTACTTTGATATGCTTTCTTGCATCACAGGAGTTGATAATCAACCTGAAGAAGAAAGTATGGAAGTGATTTATTCATTAAATTCTATTCCATTCAATTTTCGCATAAATCTAAAAGTTAAGTTACCTAGAAATATTGATTCATTACCAAGTGTGACATCTGTAGTTGAAGTATGGAAAACAGCAAATTGGCTTGAGCGAGAAGTATATGATTTATTAGGAATTAAATTCGAAAATCACCCAGATTTAAGAAGAATTCTTTTGCCTACAGATTGGGAAGGCTACCCGCTAAGAAAAGATTACAAGTTACAAGAGTATTATCATGGAATTAAGGTGAGATACTAGTAGTGAGTGATCAATTCTAGATGTATCCATTCAATAATAACATCCAAAATATAGACCTATCCAAAATAGGTTATATAAGCCTGCAATAGTATTTAAAATTTGAGTTTATCGCTAGAATTTAGATGTAGCAACATTATACGTCTTGCGGTTAATTCTCGTTTACCTTGCATTCAGATCAATTTCATTTTTTATGAAAAAAGTGTTTAGCAGGTTTTCTATTTTTACCCTGAGAGGTAAGATTTTTATACTAGTAGGCTTATTTATATTTTTTCTTATTGTATTTAGTTCAATTATCATTTTTAGACTTAATAGAACTACAAATATTAATGAGAGACTAACAGAATTACACATTCCCATTATTAGAGCGAATAAGGAAATTCTCAATGCTATAGATAGAAATATGGCATTACAGAGAGCCTATATTATTACAGAGAATAAAGATTTTGTAAAAGAAAGAGAGCTTAAATGGGAAACCTCTGTAAATACCGCTATTAGAGATCTGGAAAGTGCTAAAGAAATATTAGAAGCCGATAGTATTGTTGAGAAACTAGATTCTTTAGAGGAATATCTGTACCAGTATGGTAGAGTACAACGAAAGCTGGATGAGATGATTTCTAATAAGATAGAGAAAACTGCTAACCTCCAAAATGTATCTGATACCGTTTTTGCTCTTGCTACTCTCCATGCCGATAGAGAATTTTCAGCTGAAATAGGGCCGTTTATAACTAATGAGGTAATTGAACTGGAAAGTAATATTGTTACACTCATTACCTCTGTTATAGAAGAACAAGAAGGAGAGATGGCCATAGATATGGTCAAAAATGATGATAACATCTCATATACCAGTTTATTAACTTTATTAATTGCAGCGGTTGCAGCTATTGCAGGCGGACTAATAGCTCGTTCTTTTTCAGTTTCATTGATAAAGGCAGTGAGCAAGCCTAGACAATTGTTAGATCAATTAGCTTTAGGAGTTATTCCAGATAGTGTAGAAGAAACCTCAGACGAATTAAATCCTATTATTCTTGCTGGGAATCAAGTAAAAGAAATGCTTAAAGAAGCTAGTAAGTTTTCTATTGAAGTTGGTAAAGGCAATTTTAAATATGACTTTAAACCTGCAAGTGAAAACGATTATCTTGGTAATGCGCTAGTTACAATGAGAGATCAGTTGGACGACCTTGCAGAAGAAGAGCGTAGAAGAGCTTGGACTAGTGGTGGTATTGCTAATTTTGCAGCCATATTGAGAAATAACAATAAGAGCCTTTCAGAAACCTGCGATCAGGTATTATCAGAATTAATTAAATACATAGAGGCTAATCAAGGTGCAATATTTATGCATAATAATGATCAACCAGACAACCAGTATCTGGAAATGGTTTCTTGTTATGCTTATGATAAAAAGAAATTCTTAGAGAAGAAGCTAAAAGTAGCTAAGAAGTTTGGAGAAGGTTTAGTGGGTCAAACCTTTATAGAGAAAGAAACAACTGTTCTAAGAGATGTGCCTGATGCATATATCAGAATAAGTTCAGGTTTGGGAGAGCAAAAACCTAACTTTTTGCTTATTGTACCGCTTAAGTTGAATGATACTGTTGAAGGAGTTCTAGAGATTGCATCATTTAAAGAACTAGAAAATTATAAAATCGAATTTGTAGAGAAGATAGCGGAAAGTCTTGCATCAACGGTATCAACATTAAAAAGTAACCAGATCACTCAAACGCTATTAATTGATGCGCAAGAAAGAGAGGAGCAGTTTAATGCGCAAGAAGAAGAGATGCGTCAAAGTTTGGAAGAGTTATATGCTACTCAAGAAGAGATGTCGAGAAAGCAAGATGAGTTGATGCATTTGAAAAATAACTTAGAAGGTGAAGTTGCTCAAAAAACACTGAGTTTAACTAAAGAAAAAGAAGCATTTGATGAAATAGCATCAGCAGTACCTGGAATGATTTTTCAACTTGAATTTGATGTTGATGATCATGCAACTTTTAAAGTTGTGAGCCAAGGAGCTTATAAACTTACTGGTATAGAAAAATCTGAATTTAAGACTCTTGCTGATTTTGAAGACTTACTTGATGATGAAAGTGAAGAATCTTTTAGGTCAATATTAAAAGAAGCAATTTCGTCTGGCGAGGATATAGAATGGGAAGGCTGTTTAATAGTAGGCGATAATTTAAAATGGATAAAATTATTAGCAGGAGTTAATAAAGCTAATACTGAGACCGCTATCATTAGTGGGGCGATTACAGATATTTCTCTATACAAAGAAGAAGAGGAGAAATATAAAATACAGGCAATGATTCTCGAGGAACACGAAAATGAGAGTCGTAGAGCTATGGAAGAAATTGAATTACATAAGAAGCAAGTTGAAATACTAAACTCTAGATATGAGCTTGCATCTCTTATAAGTAATGAAAGTATTATTGAGTTGATTGTAGGCATTGATGCAGAACATTTAAAAGATGATATACCTGTTTGGCTATCAGCAAACTTTGCAGAAGTATGTGCGCTTGAGTTCGAAAATCAGCCACATACATATAGCGAATTTAAAGCGCTAATTTCTTCAGATAGCATTGATAGCTTCACACAATCATTAGAAAGTTATCTTCTAAAAGATGATTATTCTGGAGGTTTTGCTTGTTGTTTTAAAATGATTACAAAGGAAGGGCAAGCAAAAGACTTTAAATTAGAAGGAGTTTGTGAAAAAGACGAAGCTCAAAATGAAGTCAGGTTTGCAGGGGTTATTAAGCCAGTTAGAGAAGAGATAGTTATTAAAGAAAGCGATGAATCTATTGAGGAAGATGCACCAAAATCGAAAAAAGATTTAATCGATACATATAATTTTCAATTAGTGTTTGAAAAACAATCAGGTAAATCTTTTATAAAGAATTTAGATGAAGCTCTTTATCAAAAAACAGGTTATGCAGATGGTGAGTTTAATA
>PBYL01000294.1 GCA_002729595.1 Thalassovita sp.
CTAAAACAAAAAGTACAGCTTTTAGAAAACACAACTAAGGTGCTTCATAAAACTTTTAGGCATGAAGGAGCAGAAGCTATGTTAGCAGATGCTACTTTGTATTTGGAGCTTTTAGGTACTATTTCTATTGCTTGGCAATGGTTAAAAATAGGCATTAAAGCTTCTGAAAAGTTGGCAACAACATTAAACGAAACAGACAAAGCTTTTTATGAAGGTAAAATTTATACACTCTATTACTATTATGAGTATGAACTGCCTAATACAATAGTTTTATCTCAAAGATTGTGTGATGATGATAGACTCACTTTACACGTAGAAGACAGGCACTTTTAGAATGTATAAATTTTAAGAAAGTAGAATCCCTACTTTTTTGGTTTTAATATAACTGCCATCGTAATTCGACTGGTACAAACTAATTTGCCTTCTTCATTAGTAATTTGAATTTGCCAAACATGTGTGCTTCTACCAATATGTAAAGGCGTTGTTTTTCCATAAACAAAACCTTCTTTAACACTGCGTATATGGTTTGCATTTATATCAAGACCAACACAAACATACTTCTCTTGATCGACACAAAGGGTTGCTGCAATACTGCCTAATGTTTCTGCTAGAACAACCGATGCACCACCGTGAAGTAAACCAAATGGTTGTCTGGTACGTTCATCAACTGGCATCTTTGCAATGATAAAATCCTTACCAACTTCGGTAAACTCAATGCCCAAATGGGTTACCATATTGCTTTTACCAGTATTCAGCATAGCTGGAGTAATGTTTTCAGGGATCATTTACTTAAAATTAGTGTTAATTCTCAAATAATTTTTGGCTAAAATTATTAGCAGTCAATATAAGAAGCTAATTTTGCAGCTTGAAAATTCAAAGGTGCATTAAAGGTTATTTACCAAATTAAGGGAAAATTGAAAAGTAAGAAAATTTATTTAATCAGACACGGAGAAACTGAATATAATAAGCTTGGCATGGTTCAGGGCTCAGGTATAGATTCTAATCTAAATGAGACTGGACAAAAACAAGCTCGCGCTTTTTACGAGTATTATAAAGGTATTCCGTTTGATAAAGTTTATACTTCTAAACTAAGAAGAACTCACCAGTCTGTGCAACAATTTATTGACAGCAAATTACCATGGCAACAACTTTACGGACTCAATGAGATTAGTTGGGGACATAAAGAAGGTCGCCAAATTACCGATGAAGATAATGAGCAATATGCGAATATGCTTATCGGATGGACAAATGGTGACTATACTCAAAAAGTTTATGGTGGAGAAAGTCCACTAGAGGTACAAGAGCGCCAGCGTGATGCATGGAGATATATTTTAGCAAACGATCAGGAAGAAAATATACTGGTTTGTATGCATGGTAGAGCAATTAGAATCTTACTATGTCTTTTACTTGATATTGAGTTAAAGAACATGGATAGATTTATTCACTCTAACTTATGTCTTTATCTTCTAAATTACGAAGATGGTAAATTCTCTATTGAGAAAGAATGTGATGTAACTCATTTAAAGAAATTACCACAGTACGCATAAGTGTTTTAAGAAACACCGATTAAGAATATTGCTGGTTTTTTATTTATATCTGGCTTCTGTTTTTTCCACTGCTTCACAGTAAGTGTTTTAACAAACTGGTCAGGTGCTGTGAGATTTGCGGCTATGCATAATTGCATGTCAGGATGCAAACCAGTGAGTAAGTCTTTAAAGAGTTGGTCGTTTCGGTAAGGCGTTTCCATAAATATCTGAGTTTCTCCCTTTTTAATCACCTTTTCAGATATTTTTTGAAGGAACCCGTTTCGCTGAGGATTTTTTAATGGGATATATCCATGAAAGCTAAATTGTTGTCCGGAAAAACCAGATGACATTAATGCCAAAAATATAGATGATGGTCCAGGCAAAGCAATTACTTCTATATTGTTCTGATGCGCATAAGAAACAGCTAAAGCTCCCGGATCAGCAATACCTGGGCAGCCCGCTTCCGAAATTACACCAACGTTTGCTGTATCAGGTATTTTAGAAAAAATATCATTGAGTTGGCGAGGCTTACTTCTTTTATCTAACACATAAAATCGTAAGTCTCTAATATTCTGGCTTGTATTTAAAGATGCAATAAACCGTCTGGCGGTTCTTTCATTTTCCACTAAATAATATTCTGTATTGCTTACAATTTCAGTGATAATCTCAGGAAGATAATTTTGTGTATCCTGAGCAAGCATGCAAGGAATTAGATAGAGTTTCAAGTCAGATATTGGTTTTAATGATTTTCAAAGATAGTTGTATGCTTTTAAAATCGATAATATTATTTTTTCCTCTATACCATAAAAAAAGGGGCAAAAGCCCCTGAAATATTTTGAAGTTTAATAAAACCTATTGTATTTCTTCTTTTATTTCATCCTCTGCCACTTCTTCTTTCATATTTAATTGGTAATAAACTTTTTGACCGTCTAAGTAGTAACCTTCCAGTAAAAATTCTTGATTAGAATTAGATATAGCTGCCATTAGCTCATCTACTGAAGCTACCGGGATTTTATCTATATGGGTAATAATAAACCCATCTTCTAGTCTAGCATCTCGTAGTTTGCCCTCTGTAATTTTTACAATTTTAATACCTTGCTCTATGTTGAGTAACTCTTTGTCTTTATCTGAAATTTCTGTTACTTCAGCGCCTAATTCATTAATCTTGGTAATAATAGTTCTTACAGCTCTTATAATATCGGTAGTATTTTCATTATTTTTTAGTGTTACTTTCACTACATAAATATCATTATCCCTTTTGTAAGCAACATCTATTATAT
Organism: Thalassovita sp.; assembly: GCA_002729595.1. Classification (GTDB taxonomy): domain Bacteria; phylum Bacteroidota; class Bacteroidia; order Cytophagales; family Flammeovirgaceae; genus Chondrinema. The sequence goes on from PBYL01000294.1 coordinate 2,807, forward strand.
CACCAGGTCTATTTCTCGCAACAAGTTCTTGTAATTCAGAAGTATTGTTAACAGGAATATCATTGATTTTTAATATTACATCGCCAGGCATAATACCTGCTTCATCAGCACCACCTTCTTTGTTAACCCCTGTAATTAAAACACCTTCAACTTTATCTAATCCATAAATATCGGCTTTGTTAGCATCAATATCATCAATATTTACTCCCATTAATGCACGTTGAGTTACTCCAAATTCAAGTAAATCATCCATTATCTTTTTAACTAAAGCAACAGGTACCGCAAATGAATAACCTGCTGAATAGCCAGTTTTAGTGGCAATGGCAGTGTTTATTCCAATCAGTTTTCCGTTTAGGTCAACCAAAGCTCCGCCACTGTTTCCTGGATTTACTGCTGCATCTGTTTGTATAAATGACTCGATACTTAAATTTTGCTCTCCATTTGATCTGATAATTCCTATGTTTCTTGCTTTAGCACTTACAATACCAGCAGTTACTGTTGAGGTTAAATCGAATGGATTACCAATTGCCAAAACCCATTGTCCGGGTCTTACTTTATCTGAGTTGCCATAAGGTACAAATGGTAGGTCATCAGCTTTTATTCTTATGAGTGCTAAGTCGGTAGTTGGGTCAGTGCCTATTAATACAGCTCTGTAACTTCTCTTGTCATTTAGTACTACTTCAATACTGCTTGCGTCTTCAATTACATGGTTGTTTGTAGCAATGTATCCATCAGCAGATATAATAACTCCTGAACCAGATGACATACGAGTGCCTTGCCCTCTGCTGTTATCTTCGCCATTCCCCCACAAATCCATTATATCTTCTAGGGCACTACTGTATCTGTTGTTACTATTGTATCGGGTTTTAATGTGTACAACTGCTGGAATTACCTTTTCAGATGCATTTATAAAATTGAGACCTTCAGGCACTTTGTAATCAAAATCGGTCTCATTTTTTTTCTCAGTATAGTTAGAAAGAACTATGTCTTGCTTTTCAGAAATGTTCTGGACTTCATCATTTTTTTGCAACATTAAGTAACCGCCTAGTGTAAAGACGCCACTGAAAAGAGATGCCAATAAAATTCCCAGAATAAATTTATATTGCTGCATGTAGGAACAGATTAATAGAGTAAAATTTGTCAGACAGTGATCAGTAAAAAAGCAATTCTAAAAATAAAGGCTGTCTGTTGTTTTCCTGAATTTATTGATTTTGTATCTAAAACGAAAATCTTAAAAGGCTGGTTTCTTCTATACCTTTAGATAATGCTGTTTATTCTATGTAAAAAAATAATTTTTGTATGGAGGTTAAACCTTTTGCGAAAAGAATTGTCAAAGTTAAAAAAGTAGAAATAAGTTAAAATAACCTATAAAAGTATATCAATTTAGCTGAAAGGTAAAACTAAATTATTAATCTGATGCATTAGGGTTTTGTTTAGTTAATACTGCTTAATTTAATTTATTTCAAAATAATTTTGACTGAAAAAAGCTTGTGTACACATCCTGATGACCAGTATCTGATCTCTCATTTTAAAAATGAAGAATCGAAGCATTATGCTTTTAATTTACTGGTTAAGAAATATCAGCAAAAAATCTATTGGCATATACGTAAAATGGTAGTTGATCATAATGATGCGGATGATCTTACACAAGAGGTTTTTGTTAAGGTTTGGAAAAACCTGAGCAATTTTAGAGAAGATGCAGCACTTTTTACTTGGCTCTACAGAATTGCGACCAATGAGTCTTTAAATTTTTTAAAGAAAAAAAGAAGGCGATTTATGTTGCCAATTAATGATGTTGCCAAAGAATTAAGTAAAAAAATAGATAATGATCCTTTAATTGAGGGTTCTGAGATTGAAAGAAAATTACAGAAAGTACTTTTAACCCTTCCCGATAGGCAAAGATTAGTTTTTAATATGAAGTATTTTGAGGATTTGCCTTACAAAGAAATAGCAAAAATTTTAGAAGTAACTGAAGGGAGTTTAAAGGCTTCATATCATATCGCAGTAAAAAAGATTCAGCAGCTATTAGGAGACGATTTGCTTTAAAGTCAAAAAGATGGAAGGAAAAGAAAAGCTAAGCGGAAATATTTACAAAGTACCTGAAGAGTATTTTGAAAAACTACCAGGGCAGATTCAGAGCAGGTTGCCAGTAAAACCTGAGGGAAGTAGTATTTTCAATTTATTGTATTTAAAACCAGCATTGTTCGCTTCTGTAGTACTGGGGTTTGTGATTTATGGTATTTGGCCAAGTAGTACACCCGTTGAGCAATTGCCTAAAATTGCTTTTGAAGATATCTCTAAAGAAGAACTTAAGAATTACCTCTTGTATACAGACATTTCTGAAAATGAAATTATTGAAGAAATGGGAGGGAGTTTTAATGAAGATTTCTTTATTGATGATGATATAAAATTGAGTACAGAAGATATTCAAGAACTAATTGATGTAGAACAAATTGAAGATTATCTATAAATGAGAAAGTTACACGCTTTATCGGCAAAGGTTATGTTGATTTTCGGATTGACATATTTGCTCACTACGAGTATTTATGCACAAGGAGCAGACAAAAGAAGGAATATTGAGCGCATTCAAGAATTTAAGCAACAGTATATAAAAGAAGTATTGGCTCTTTCTGACGAAGATGCTGCAGCATTTTTCCCTTTGTATGATAGTTACGAAGAAGAAAGAGCTGCTCACCGGAAAAAGCTTAATAACCTAAAAGTAGGTTTTATGGCAAAAACGGATGAGCAGCTCGAAGAAGATTTAAATGCGATGCTTGTAATTAAAAACGATCAGTTAGAAACTGAGAAAAAGTATTATCAAAAATTTAAAGAAGTCTTGTCCATCAGGCAAGTAGCTGCGTTGTATTATGCTGAAAATCAATTCAGAAAAAAACTACTTGAACGCTTTGGTGACAATAACTAAGCTTTAATTAATTCTGAATATGCTCTTTAATATTAGAAGTTTCAGTTTCTTGATCTTCACCTTTTATGATATAAAAAAGTATTGTACTTTCTGGCAAAGATGAAATAGATTGTCTGGCGATTGGTAATATCTTATTTTTCTCAAATAGCACAAACATAGGAATTATACTATTTCCTAAATCCTTTAAAAATACATTTAGTTCTTCAGAAGAATTTACTTCGAACTGATGTATCGCAGGATTTTTTCTAAGATATTGAGTAATGTTGATATAATCAGCCACACCATTGAATAGTAATCCTTTAGGTTTTTCAGTTTTACTATTCATAATTTCTTTATTTGAGGCAAGCCTAAATACCCTTTCTGCACCAAACTCTTGACTGAGAATTTTACAACTCATGGTATTTATTTCTGTATTAGACGTCATTGCATGTAGCTGACCATATTGAGAAAGGTCAATTTCTTCGAATGCATCGTCACTGGCAAGGCTACCTTCAAATACAGGTAAACCCTGTAATCTAGCTTCTTGAATATTTGATTTAGATGTATCAGCCAGTTTAACAGGAATTTTCAAAGTTTTTAAAAACTTAGCCATAAATCTTGCTGGTTCACTTGCTCCAAGAAAGATAACACCGTTTGGCTCTTGTCTGAGGACTCCTAAGTAAGCAGCTAGTGGTTTTGCTAAAATACCTTGTAAAACCACGGTGCCAACAATAATCATAAAGGTGAGAGGCAATAATAGTTGAGCGTGGAAATACTCCATCATATGCCCGCTTTCATTCTCTAAAAGTGAGGTTAATCTAATAGTGAAAATAGAAGCTACAGCAGCAGATACAATACCTCTCGGGCATATTGCCGATATAAATATTTTTTCTTTAAGGTTAAGTTCAGAATTAATTGTACTGAGAAAAACAGCAATTGGTCTCAATACAAAAACAACAATAGCGAATAATAAGAAGCTAGAGCCATTCAATACAGTAGTAATATCAGAAACCTTAATCCGGGAAGATAACATCACAAATAGGAAGGATATCAATATAAGGACGACATCTTCTTTAAAAGATAACAGCTCTTTGAGATCGTCAATTTTTAAGTTCGCGAGAATCATCCCCAAAAGTGTAACAGCTAATAATCCAGATTCTGCATGGATCATGTCTGAAATAGAAAATGTAAGGATAACTATAGCAAGTACAATTACATTTCTGAGGTATTTCGGTATCCAGTTTTTCGTGAGTAGGTTATAAAGAATAAATGCAAAGAATACGCCTACAGCAACTCCAGCAAGAACGGTAAGTACAAAACCATTTAACGCAAACATGGTAAACTGTTTATTTGGCTTACCAGATACTACAAATTCGTAGATTAAAATAGCGATTAATGCACCTATTGGGTCAATAAGTATTCCTTCCCATTTTAAAATGGTATTTATTCTAAAGTTAGGTTTTACATTTCTTAGGATTGGGCCAATAACTGTAGGGCCAGTTACAATAATTAATGAAGCAAATAAAAGTGCAAATCTTAATGTCATTCCCATAAGAAGGTTAGCGGCTAAAGCTCCACCAAATAGTGTAACTACAGTGCCAACTAAAATGAGGTTTCTTACGGTTTTACCTAGAGTTCTTACTTCAGATAGTTTTAGTGTAAGTCCACCTTCAAACAGAATTAAACCTACAGAAATAGAAATTACATCAAAAAGAAAGTCACCTTGGAAAATCTTGTCTCCATCTATAAATTTTTCGTTATGAGGTGTGAAAAAAGTAGAGATAGGGCCAACCAATAAGCCTATTAAAATGAGTGGAAGAATCGCTGGTACTCTTATTCTCCAGGCAAGCCATTGAGCAAGTATTCCTAAAACCAGTAAGCCTGCAATTTCTATCATATGTTCGTATTAAAAAAAATTATAACTGATTCTGCAAATTAATTCTAGCCAATATAGAAAGATATCAATATTACTTGATATTTATGAACTATGACAGGTTGTAAATCGAATTGGTGGGAATTTAATTTTGCAAGATTCAATCATTTAATTATTAAAGTTAATTTATAGCTGGTTTAATGAAATTATTCATTAGGAGTAAAACAAATTAATAAAGATTTGTTTCGAATTAATTTAAATAATTGGAAGAAAAAAAATCAGAAATAGAAGTGTAAAGTTTTATCTTCTTCTACGACGCTGATACTGTTGGTATGTAACAGAAATTCTTTGGCCTAGAAAGAGAATAAAAGTAGTAAATAAGACTGAAAAAACAGTTTTTATTAGTGTAATTCCTATCAGGTTTAGGTTACTAGCGCTAATAAAAAAGAGTACAAGATGATGTAAAAAGGCTAATAAAACTGTATAAGTGATATACCAGTTAATACCCATATCTAATAAATTAGGATTTGAGCCTGTTTCGTAGCCACCAGTTGGTGCAAATCCTTTTACTACTCTGTTTCTCATATATGCTAAAAAAACACAGGAGGCGGCATGAATACCTGCGGAATCGTAAAATATATCTACTGTAATACCCAGAAAGAAAGCGATGAGTAAATAAGGAAACCTAGGAAAGTCTAATGGATAAGCAAGCAGATAACCGATATATGCAAAACAGAAAGCATAACCATAAAAATCAACATACTTAAGGAACAGAACCTGTATTAAGACATACAGTATAAAAGAATAAATAAAGAAAACTATACTTTTACTGTTCATAGTAATTATTTGCTTCTAAGCGGATCCAAATTTTGTTCTAGGCTATCAATTTCAGTTTGGTAATAATTCTGGATTATATACACATTTTTAATATTACTGAAATTAACTGTAAGGTTGATTTTTACGTTTTTTGTACCTTCAGAAAGGTCGTTTTTAACAGATTCTACAATTCCGACATCAATTCCTTCAGGATAAACTGGATTAGCCCCTGATGTTTCAATGGTATCTCCTTCTTGCACATCTACATGGAATGGTATGTATTGAAGCTCGGCTTGGCGGTAATCGTTATTAGTATCTTCTGTATTCCACTTTACAGTACATAAATCTTTGCTATCGCTGAGTTGACCAGAAATTCTGATGTTTGAATGCAAAAGAGAATATACAGTAGCAAAGTTATTTGATACGGATCGAACTCTTCCAACTACACCTTCTGGTGAAACTACACCCATTCCCACTTCAATACCATCTATCTTACCTTTATTAATTGTAAGATAATTATCTGTAAACCTAACTGTATTATTAATAACTCTAGCGGGTAAGTATTTGTAAGTTTTTGGTAGTGTAGTAGAATCTGCACTAATGGAATCTAGCTTTCTGAATTTCAGATTATTTAATTGCTGGTTAAGCGATGCATTCTCTTTTTGGAGTCTTTCAACTTCATCTCGCAAGGTTAATTGTCCGCTAATCCCGTCTACATAAGTATATAGCACACCCGCAACAACATTAGAGGAAGTAAAAAATGCTACTCCCTGATAAGTGTTGTTTCGTACAATTAGCCAAGCTGCAATAATCTCCAGAATAACAAATGTGAAAAATATTCTGAGACGCAGAAAAAATTGAATGAGTTGATACATGAATAAAAAATTGTATCAGTGTGGCCGAAGCCTGCTAAATTCCGGAAAGTTTTTGCTAAAGTGTCTTGTTAATTAAGACATTAAAACTGCTTTAAAGGCATCGATATTTTTTAATGCCTCGCCTGTACCTCTTACTACCGCTCTCAACGGATCGTCTGCAATATGTACAGGTAATTTAGTTTTTAATGCTATTCTCTTATCAAGTCCACGTAAAAGAGCTCCACCACCAGTTAAATGAATACCGTTATCGTAAATATCGGCAGAAAGTTCTGGAGGAGAAATCTCAAGAGCTTTTAATACAGCTTCTTCAATTTTAGAAATAGACTTATCAATAGCAAAAGCAATTTCTGTATAAGAAACTTTAATGGTTTTAGGTATACCTGTCATTAAGTCTCGACCTCTGATCTCGTAATCGTCTGGAGGTGTATCAAGTTCAGAAATTGCAGCACCAACTTCAATTTTAATTTTCTCGGCAGATCTTTCACCGATTAATAAGTTGTGCTGTCTGCGCATGTAGTCAAGGATGTCTCTGTTGAAAACGTCGCCCGCAGTTCTTACAGATTGGTCACACACAATACCAGAAAGAGCAATTACAGCAATTTCTGTAGTACCACCTCCGATATCAACAATCATAGAACCAACCGGTTGCTCGATATCGATACCGATACCTATTGCTGCTGCAATTGGCTCAGGAATCATATACACTTCTTTAGCACCTGCATGTTCAGCAGAGTCACGTACTGCACGTTTTTCTACCTCAGTAATTCCGGAAGGAATACAAATAACCATTCGGTGAGAAGGAGTAAAAAATCGATTACCTGTATCGATTAATTTAATCATTCCCCTGATCATTTGTTCGGCGGCATAGAAGTCTGCAATTACCCCGTCTTTAAGTGGTCTGATTGTTTTTATGTTTTCGTGTGTCTTCTCATGCATTTGCATGGCTTTTTTGCCAATTGCAATTACTTTCTGAGTGACTTTATCTATAGCAATGATGGAGGGTTCATCAACAACTACTTTTCCTTTATACAAGAGTAGCGTATTGGCCGTACCTAAATCAATGGCAATATCGCTGGAAAAAAAATCAAATAGACCCATCAGAATGGAAAGAGTTAAAAGAATGTTTTTTATTACAAAAAAAAATAAACTTGTTGTTCGAGTTTTTTTAACGCAAAAAACCGACTAAACTATATGGATGAATTTAACTGCAATATTAAAAAAAAAAACTTCTTTTTAATCTTTCTTCTTAAGATCACCTCTTTTTACTGATTTTATGAATTCTGCCCAAGCAAAAGGATTGAGTATTGAAAATGAAGGAGAAAAGAATTGATTTGATATAGCATTTGACTGCTGATTCATGTAATAACGGTGGTTAGAGCCGCCATCCATAGGTAAAGATGCAGCCATTCTGTTAAGAGCTTGTTGGTTGAGATTTTTTTCCATATTTTCTTTTCTTTTATCAACCGGTAGCTCTAATGCTAAGAAAGCTTCTTTAAATAATTCTTCGGTAGGGTATGGGAAAACTTCTACAACTGGTAGAAAAGTGGTATCAGTTTGTAGATCTATTAAAACAGTAAAGCCTTTATCTTTTTTTTGAGGGACAATAAATTTTTGCTTTTTGTAACCCACAGCACTAAAAATAACTGTATCTCCTACCATAGTAGGCAAGGCAAAAAGTCCAACTTGGTTAGAAACTGTACCAACACCTGCGCTTGGAATCCAAACGTGAACACCGGGAACACCATAAGAGCTGTCTCCGTCTACAATGATACCAGACATTTGAATTACTTCTGGATCTCCTTGTGCTTTAACTTCAGTTTGTAATAAGAAAATACTGATAACAGCAAGAACGAAGATTGAAGTAATTTTTTTAGTTGTATTATTTCTTTTATTCATGGTAGTGTCTTTTCCCAGTTGCTTTACTTATATAACAAATATAATGGATTCAGTTTAAAAATACTTTTTGTCAAGAATTAAAAGTTCTTAATAAAGTACAATATTAAATTTGTTAAATACAATTAGTCATTGTGGTCTGCATTAATATAATGATTTCTTATATATAGAAGTTGCTTTGATTACATCTTGTTTGGATAAAAAAATCTTTTCTTTTAAGAAAATCTGCATTTTATAAGCTTATTAAGATAATATTTCCCCTAAATAAGTTCAAGATTCTACTTCTGGTTTTTAGTAAACACTCCATCATTTATATTTGAGAAATTTTCTTACGGTTTTACAAAGTATTTTTCTTAATACCCTTGCACATTATGGAGTCTAAGTTTAGGCTTTTGTTTTAGCAAATGCTTTGTATTGCCATTTAATATCATATTTACTTAAAACGATAATTATCAATGAATAGAAGATTGTTATTCTTCCTACTTTGTATCCTGAATGTAACAGCTTATGCTCAGGAAGAGGATTATTCTGTGGAATATGCTGAAACGATAAAGGCAAGTGATCTTAAAAAGCACTTAAGTATTATAGCTTCTGACGAATACGAAGGTCGTGAAACAGGAGAGAAAGGTCAGAAAATGGCGGCTGAATATATCAGCAAACATTTTAAAGGTTTGGGCTTAGAAGGGCCAGTAGATAATAAGAATCCTTATTATCAACCATTTAGTTTAAATAAATCTTACTGGAACGAAGTAAGCATTAGCACTCCTAATAAAAATTTAACTTATCTGGAAGACTTCTTTATTTATGGAAACTTCAACTACGACCATACTAAAATGCAAACAGTATTTGCTGGATATGGTATAGACGAAGATAAATATACAGATTATGAAGGTCTAGATGTAGAAGGTAAGGCAGTTTTAGTTTTAATGGATGAGCCTAAAAATGCCGATGGAACCTATGTAATTTCAGGAAGTGAGAAAAGCTCTGAAATGGGTAGCACAAATTATAAAATCAAAACAGCAGGTGATAAAGGAGCTGCTGCGATTGTATTTGTTTATACAGATAAAGAAGAGTTTAGCAACAGATTAAACTTATTTAAGCCTTATCTACAAAAGCCATCATTAAGCATGAATTCTTCTGGCGAAGGAAAAATGGGTTTATTTTTTACGAATTCAGATGGTGGAGCTGCTATGTTAGGTACTTCTTCTAAAAAGTTTGATAAAACACTTAAGAAAGATATTACTAAAGGAATTGAAAAAGTTAAAGGCTTTACCTCTGAAATAGAATTAACAGCAATGAAAAAAGCTGAAGATGTTACTACAGAAAATGTCTTAGGCTTTATGGAAGGAACGGATTTAAAAGACGAAATATTAGTTGTAACAGCTCACTACGATCATATTGGTAAAACTGATACCATAATAAATAATGGAGCAGACGACGATGGATCAGGTACGGTAACTGTTTTAGAAATTGCAGAAGCTTTTGCTACAGCAAAGAAAAATGGAGTTGCTCCCAGAAGAAGTATTTTATTTATGACTGTTACAGGTGAGGAAAAAGGCTTACTTGGTTCTAAATACTATTCAGAACACCCTGTATTCCCGCTTGAAAATACAATTACCGACCTAAATATAGATATGGTTGGGAGAGTTGACGAAAAGCATGCTGATAATCCAAATTACATTTATATTATCGGATCTGATATGCTTTCTTCAGACTTGCATAATTTACATGAAACTGTTGCAAAAAAATATTCTCCAGATGTAGAGTTGGATTACGAATATAACTCAGATAATGATCCTAACAGATTCTATTACAGATCAGATCACTACAATTTTGCAAAGCACGGTATACCAGTGATTTTCTATTTTAATGGAACTCATCCAGATTATCACAGACCGACTGATACTGTTGATAAAATTGAATTTGCGAAGATGGAAAAAGTTGCCAGACTTATTTTCCACACTGCTTGGGAATTGGCAAATACTGATGAAAGACCTGTTGTAGATAAGGCTGATCAAGAGTAGTTTTGAAATGTCCTAAAAGAAAAATGCCCGTTACAAAACGGGCATTTTTCTTTCACCTTATCCTTATTACCAAAACATAATTTGTTTCGTTTCGATTATATAGCAAACATATTCGGTTAAGAGATTCCGTGTGTTGAATAATTGTTACATTTATGTTAACTAAATGTTAATTAATATATCATTAATATTAATTAAATATTAAATATTAGCTTTTTTTTAAAGTCATAAATTACGTACTTTAAAATTTTACTTATAAAATATTTCAATAAATTCACTAATTTTAATTTAGTGTAATTAAATAATAGATATAGTGAAATTTAATTTGGTGTAGCAAAAAGTATTAATTTGCATCACCGAATATGCGAATTTTAGAGTTGAATTTTTGAGATTTGAGGCTCCTTTTTAAATTATAACCAACATTTTTAAACGTATTTTGAAAATAATATGCTTTTAAGTATTGAAACAGCTACCAGTGTTTGTTCTGTTGCTATGCATTCAGAAGAAAATATAATAGCGTATGAAGAGATTCATTTAGAAAAATCGCATTCAGGTTATTTGACAGTAATTATTGATCAAATGATGAAAAATTGCCAGATTTTACCTGAAGATATAGAAGCGATAGCTGTTTCGGAAGGTCCAGGTTCTTACACCGGATTGCGAATAGGTGTTTCTACAGCAAAAGGCTTATGTTATGCATGGGAAAAGCCATTAATCTCAGTAAGTACATTGGAAGCAATTACAGCAAATGCTATAGATCATTTAAAATATCTAGCTTCTGAAG
>PBYL01000295.1 GCA_002729595.1 Thalassovita sp.
AATAAAACAGAAAATCAAAATACCTTTTTGCCTTGCAAATAAGACTTCAGTACAAGACGCTAATATGATTGAAATCATTCCCATAACACCCAAATAATTACTACTTTTAAAGTATCTATAGAAAAGATAACTAAAAAATAAAATGATAAATAAAAACCCTAAAATACCATTTGCTGCAAATTGATGTAGATATTGATTATGAATATTTAAACCTGAATCAACTAATTCTTTATATTTTTTACTTTTATATGTTTCATTCAATTCATAAGAAAGATTACCATCACTAACTCCTAAAACTGGATACTTTTTAATAATATTAAAGGCTGAATCCCAAATCATTATCCTTTCACTCCCATTATTAAACTTTGAAAAGTTATCAATTCTATCCTTCATTCTAGGCAAGAAATGATAACTTAAAACAAAAAGTGAGGTAAAAGTAATAACAATTAGCACGATGTAATAATAAGCTTTGTTTTTAATTGCTATAATCCCAACAATAAAAATTGTTGAAAATATTTGACAAAACAATCCCATTCTAGAGGATAACAAAAAATTAAATCCTAACAATAAAATATATATAATAATATATCTCAAGTTTTTACACTCTAAAAATAGAGAAATAGCTATAAAGCTAGAAAATGAAATATATAAAGAATAATATGGGGCATGGAATCCACTCATGCTTGAAAGTGCATGAGGTAAATGAATAAGGGTAAAATGCTCAGTTGGTCGATTATAAAATTCTATAGCAACTATAGAACTTTTCAGGATCATAAAAACCACAGATATTAGAAAAACATATTTTAATACCTGAAGTTGTTTGTCACTAAACTTTAATGCAGAAAATATGAATGACAAAAAAACAAAAGGCAGTTTTTTTTCAATTATTTTCACACTATCATATAAGTGGTCTGTATATAAAAATGAAACCAATGAAATTAAAAAAAAACATATAAACCCAAAATAAGGATTTATAATTTTAATACCATCTTTAAATATTACAAAAACAAAAAATATTATTATAAATAACGAAGTCCACCATGTAAAATATGGATAAACTAAGATAAAGAATATAAAATATCCAAATATACTTTTTGTAGATTTTAAAACAGATAAATTATTAATCATCTAAATAAATAGAAAAAAAATATAATTTTAATTCTTTAGTTTTTGTAACTTATACTGAAAATAAACTAAAGCAAAATATATAGAAATGAAAAAAACAAAAGGATAAGCGAATCTTGTTAAATAAAAATATATAAATCTAGGAATTTCCAATATACCTACAACAAAATGTGGATATATGGCTAAAGCAATAATACTTCCCGAATTAATTTTTTTCCATAGAATAAAAAATAGACTAAAAATTATAATTATACACAGTATGAAAAAATATCCAAAATCTGTATATAACATTGAAATCCCACCAGGATTTGTGAAATCTTTCCAGTTAAACTCATTATAATCAAACTGAGGAGAAATCATATTAATCGAAAATACTCTCATTAAAACCCTTTCAACGGGATATAAAAAATGATAAGTAGAAAATGAAAACTGATTTTCAATAACAAAATACAACTTATTCTGTGTATCTGCATAATATGCAAAAAATCTTTCGAGTGCCCACGTTATTGCAAATAAAAAATCTACATCTTTATCAGATTCTAAAAAAAACTGCACGTAAAATTGTCTTGTCAATTCTAACGCAATGAAAAACAATAAGAAATATAGAAAGTATTTTATCACTTTAATAATTCCTAACTTCATTTTATAATGGTAAGAATAAATCACTATTATAGGAATTATATATTCTATAAAAGCTAATCTTTCCGCTAATAATGCAGATCGAATAAAAAGTATTATTCCTAAAAAAATTAATAGTACATTAACATAATATTTTTTTTTACTTAGACTCCAATATTGTAGTATAGGCAAAAAGAACATATAAAATTGAGATAAAATATTTACACCCCCGAAATCATCTAAGGAATTCTTGGCAGTCAAAACATTACCATTATTTAAATATGTGAATCCATTTATAACTATTAATAAATTTACTAACAGAGATAAAATAACCATTAATAAACTTATTGTAAGTATATTTTTATTAAAGCAAAAATCTTTGCGATGTTCAATATATATTTTTTTTAGTTTTAATTTTGGTAAGGAAGAAATACAAAAGCCTGCTAAAATTAATATTATGAACATAAATGAAAATATTAAATGCTCATTTATCGTGAATGCTTTTTTGTAAATAAAAAAATGCTGAGGATATAAATATGGAACTGTTATTAAAAATATAGTCGCAACAACATATATATATGGTGAAGATAGATAATACTTTATTTTTAATTTCAATAGACAAATATTTAAAGGTATTTATTGGATTTTTATTCTTAATAATAGGCTATTCTATTTTACTATTCCAACCAGCAAACCTACCATTTAGGACAATAAAGTAATATTTACATTTCAGTAAATTCCCCTTTAACAGACCCAGAAAAGCACCCATAAGTGGACGAAGCAAAAAATATAACATATACCATGTTGGTAAATGGTTTTTTCTCAAAACAAAACCAAATCCTTTTGCATAACTATATAACTTTTTTTTATTATCATTACTTTGATCCATGTTATTTGACAATGGCACTTCATGAAAAACTACTATAGAAGGAGTATATAAGCTGTTACATTTATTTTCAACAGCTCTTAATAAAAAATCATGTGCTTCACCAGCACCATATCCAAAAGATGAACCCGGACCAATTTTTTCATCAAACCCATTAAGGTTTAATATCAAATATTTTTTTATAAAAATTGTAAATTCAATACCACATAATGCTGAATTTAATTTTGTTATTTTTCCAGCTTGTTTTTTAAATTTAGTATGAGATAATGTTTGAGTAGAATTTGTTGACTTACAAGTCAATAGCTCTAGCGAGGCATCATTACTAAAAAAACAAAATACATCATTTAATACATTTTCACTATACCAACAATCATCATCTGGGAAAGTAACAATTGGATATTTAGCAAACTTTAAACCTGTATTTCTTGCTTCAGATGCATTTCTGGGAGATACCTTTTGATGATTTAAATCTAATTGTTTTGAAAAATATGTAACAATACCATCTACCAAGCTTTCATTTTGATCAACTATTATAACTTCAAATTTTTTATATGTCTGGTTTACCAATGATTCCAATAACCTCTCAAACTCTTCCTGTCTTCCGACTGTCGACACTATTAAAGAAAACATAAATATTATAAATTATTAAAAAAATCCTTTTTTTATTCTTTTTATTTTAGCGTATATTTCTCTAGTAAATATTTTTTTTAAAAAATATTTAAAAAGGATTTTAGCTAAAAAAAATACAAAATAAGCATTTCTTATTAGAAACTTACTTTGATAATTATTAGTAGAAATTTGCCAAACTTCAATCCAATAAAATTTGGTTTGTGAAATTCCATCATGAGCAAAATTTGAAATTGTAATTGGCTTATATAAAAAATTCAATCCAGCATTATATGCATTATAAAAATGATGAAAATCTGAAGCATATGTATATTTAAGATTATATAAATTATCTTTCATCCAATCAGCCTTTACAAAAAGTGATTGATGACAAAAAGGCATACCTTTCCAAAATTGATCTAATGGTTTTGGGTAGACTTTAGAAGAATTATTATCTAATCTTATTTCATGGTTACCATATATAAATATAATATCTTTATCAATATCATTTGCATATAACCGACTACAAACATTTTCATTTATAAAATAGTCACCACAATTCATGAAATTCATCCATTTACCTGTTGCATTAACAATTCCTTTGTTCATTGCATCATAAATACCATTATCATTTTCACTTACCCAAAAAGAAAGATGTTTTTTATATTTCTTTATTATATCTAAAGTTCCATCTGTTGAATTACCATCTATTATTAGATATTCAATATTAGGATATGTCTGATTTATTACACTTTTAATAGTATTCTCTATTTCATCCCTTCCATTATAAACAACTGTTATAATAGATAATAATGGATAGTGAATATTAGCCTCATACATACATTTATCTTTATATAATTGAATTATATAAGTCTATATACTTTTGAGATTGCTGATGTATATCGTATTTTAATTTTGCATCTGCAATTATTAAATTCCTATCAAAAGTCACTTGATTGTTAATAATTTGCTTTAATGAATTTGAAAGCGATAAGGAAGATATCTCTGGAACTAAAAGGCCATTATTCGAATTAACAATTTCTTTAATTCCTCCTATATTAAATCCAACTATTGGTGTGCCACATAATATTGATTCAAGTAAAGTATTTGGTAAGTTATCTTCAATCGAAGGTAATACATAAACATCTGCAGCAGAATAAGCCAATCGCATAATTCTCTCATCTTTAATTTTCCCTAATGAGATACAATTTGCATACTGTTGCAAATTCATTTCACCTCCTATTGTACAGACTAAAAGGTTTTCTTCATCTTTTAACATTTTAACGGCATCCCATAAAAAATGAAAACCCTTTCTTTTATTGGATGTATAATCAGAAACAAATAAAATTATCTTTTTATCTAAAGGAAGTTCAAGAAAAGTTCTTGCTAATTGTTGATTAAATGGTTTAAATAATTGTGGATCAATTCCATTTTTGATCACCTCATGTTGTACATTTTTAAATAACTCACTTTTTTTTGCTTTCTCCATCATCCATTTAGAAGGAGAAACAGAAACCACATTTTGACTTTGCAATGCTCTTTTTTTTATTTTAATACATTGCCTATTTAATTTTTCATATTCTTTAAAAGGAAAACCTTTTTCATATGGATAGCCTGCTGAAAATGGAGTCATATCATGCAATGTCCAAACAATAGGTTTCTTATTTTTTTTAAAAAAGCTTGGATAATCCATCAATTCTGATACCCAATGTAAATGTATTATATCGGCCTCTTTATATTGCTGAGACTTTGTAATATCAATAAATGTACGTGGTAAAAAAAAAGCCTCATATCCTTTTGGTAATTTTTTAGTCTTGAAATAATTATAAATTCTCGAGAAAATCACTTTTTGTTCAAACAAAAATTTTTCACGAGCATTTTTAAGGTTTCCCTTTATACTTGAACTAAACAGAATTTCTTTTTCGGGAGGCGATAAAAAAAGAATTGATGAATCAATTAATTTCTTTTGGCTTATTCCTAAATGCAGTCGAGTACTAGCAATTCCGGCACCGCCATAATCATGAGTGTTTATATGCAAAACTTTCATCAAATTCTCAATCTACATTCTAATTCCAAATATATTTAATTGCATATCCATCCCTGAAGCAGTATTTATCTTCAAAAATGGTTGAGGAGAGAAAAGACCTTGATTGTTAATAATTATTCTAAAACCAGATTGATTTAAAATTTGAATAATATCAGATAGTTTTTGTTCTTTACCAACAAATGAATGGTATTCGATAAATATTCTTTGGACATTTTTCAAATATTCTGCTGATTCTAATAATACTTCTAATTCTGCACCTTCAATATCAATTTTTAGAAAATCAACTACTTTATCTTTTAAAAAATTACTCAATAAAGTTGTTTCTATTTTAACTGTATCTAATCGTGATATTTCTTTATTTACTAAACTACCACCATCACTTTCATCTGAAAAGAATTCTAAAGTAGTTTCTTCATTCCACAAACCTTTACGATGAAGCTCAATATCTGAGAAGCCAAATGATTGTATATTATCCTTTAATAAGGAATAAATTTTTTTATCCGGCTCAAAAGCAATAATGTAACTTTTGGGAAATAATTTCTTCAAAAAAATTATACTCAATCCTATATTAGCACCACAATCTATAATTAATGGATCTTTTTTATCTGTTTCAAAGTTGTAAATACCTTTAATAAATATTTCATCATACAAAAACAAAAATGAAGCAGAATCTGCATAACATAAAGATTTACCTAATATTTGGGTCTCTCCTACTTTATATCTTTCTTTAAAAAGAATTGGCAATAACCGAAAATCTTTTAATAAAAATATTATAGGTGTTATAAAAGATGATGGTATTAATTTTCTAATTATTTTAATCATAAAGCTTTATTAAAGCACTCTATATTTATATAGATTACATATCTATATTGAAAACATTACGTATTATATCTTTTAACTTTCTTTTTATTTTTGATCCATTATTTAAATTATTATAATAATTTTCTATAACTGAATGTGCCTTAGCACTTTGTTCAATAACTTCATTTTCCACATTCACTTTATGACTTGAAACCTCTACATTAAACACAGATTGTTCAGGCCCACAATGAACCCCACTACCATCAAACCCTATATTTTTGACTAATGAATCTCTTGGATATAAGGTTAATTTATCATTCAAAAATGCAGAAGCTTGCCATCTAATTGCCCAAGAATCTATTTCACCCATTGCTTGTTCTTTAAGCATTTTAAAAAATGGATAAGTACCTTTACGGTCAAAAAGATACCTAAGCTTTTTCTTTTGTATTTGATTAATCAAGCTTTTTGCGTCAGCATCAAATAAATCCCAGCCTCTTTTCCAAGTTGCCCATCCCCAGCATTGAGCACCTCTTAAAAAAAAAGTCTCTGGTAAATCTTCTAAAACTGGATACATATAACCATGAATTGATACAACTTTATTCTCATCTTTATAAAAATCTAAAGCTTCATTCATAAAGGTTAGAAAATATGGAGATGTTATTAAATCATCTTCTAGAACAATTATCTTCCCATATTTATTCACTGTGTCAGTAACACCTGAAATTATAGATTTAGCTAATCCCAAGTTAGATTCTTGAAAAATAATTTCTTTTGAACAAAAACCAGTAATTTCATTTAAATACTGTCTTACTTCATTAACCTTATCTATATCATCTTTAGATTTTGCTGCATCTGAATATATTATTAAATGACTGTCTTTTGCTAAAATATTTTCTTTTAGAGCAGAAATTGTTTGCTTTGTATGCCATATTCTGTTATACACAAAGATTACAATAGGAGCTAAAATCATAAAATATGGGAGTAAAATAAATTAAAGTCACAAAATAAAAATTAATATCTATCTTCTAATTTAAATATTAATGTTCTTTGTGTTTTAGCAACTAATTGATAATTTTTTTTAATCAAAAAACTATAAACTTCAGATTGTGAAATTTTAGAAATTTCACTATCCAAAGCTTCAACTAAAAGAAATTTAGGTCTATACTTAATCCAGTTATTTGATAAAAGAACTTCATAATCTAAACCTTCGACATCTATTGTTAAAAAGTCTATATCTACACCATCTTTTACATACTCATCAAGTATCGTTTCAAGTCGTAATATAGGGACTTCAATTTTTTCTACAATTTTATAATTTGTAGAATTCTCTCTACTTATTGATAAGTCTTCAGAAAAACTATTTAAAGCCGGCTCATCAAAACAATAAAAAATCATCTGATCTTTCTTTGACCCAATTCCGACTTCTAGATTAATATCTTTTTTTCTGAATTTTTTAAATAAATGCATACTATTAGGTGTTGCATCTATATTAATTCCTTTCCAACCTTTATTATAAAAAAATTGCGTGTTTGAAAAACGAAATGGATGATGAGCACCTACATCAACATAAAATCCCTTATAGTCTTCTTTATTTTCATAATATGAATTTAATACAACATCTTCACCATCTTGCGAATAAGAAATATTGTAATATTTACTTAATAAATAGCCTAACAAATATTTAAAAAATAATTTCATTAATATATTTTTAAATTTACCATCCTTTTTTCAAAATATTTTGAATTTGAGCAAAAGCAAATACAGGAAAAAATGATTTAAACATCATAACACTTTGATCTCTTGTATTTCTAAATAATACTATTGAAAATACTGATAAAAAATAAGAAATTATGGTTGCCACTGCAGCCCCAACACCATGATATATTGGAATTAAACATAAGTTCAAAATCAGATTACTAAATAAACCAATTAGTGTTCTATATAGAGAAACTTTTTGTTTGTTTTCAATAATTAAATACTGACTTGAAACCACTCCAGTAGATACAAATATTCCCGCCCACACATGTAAAGTCAAAATATTTGCTGCTTTTATATATTCAAGTTTGTATAAAAACAAAATAAGAGGCTCAGAAATAAAAGAGATAAAACACACACAAAGCTGGGAA
>PBYL01000296.1 GCA_002729595.1 Thalassovita sp.
CCTCTTGCTGCCCTGCTCTCACCAAAAACGGCCTGTAAATTTGGATACCATTTACATAGACTAGGTTTTCATCGAAATTACCACCTCGCACAGCATATGAAGCAGATAATTCATTATTACCTGTTATACCAAGACCTCCACCAGAAATTAATGCCTGATTAAAATCGCCAAATGGCGTTGGAATCGCTTCTAATGTTTTTGGATTTAACTCAATCGTACCAACTTCTTCGCGGGTATTATCAATAACTTCTGTAACTTCTACACCTTCGAGCATCACTGTATTATAGCTCAAAGTAATATTTAATTCTCGCGACTCTCCTCTATTTAATTTTACAGGGATTGTTCTTCTTAAAAACTCACTATGGCTAAAAATTAAGCTTATGGTAGAATCTGCGGGAAGCGAAAGGCTGTATTTTCCATTGTCGTTTGAGGTGGTTCCTTTGCTAGAACCTTCAATCAAGATATTTACAAGACTCACAGGTTTACCAACCGAATCTTGAACTGTTCCATAAACTTGTGTTGATTGACCTTTACATAAAAGTATACTAAAGAAAAAAAGAGGTAAAAAAGTAAGGTAAATTTTATGCATTTGGCTTATCTGATCAGAATTTTATTCCTGTACACTAATTCATTATCATTCAATTCAACCACGTATATACCCTGGCTAAGATGCGCCAAATCTAGTGATAAAGTTCCGGAATAGTCAATATCAAATTGCTGGTTTATTACGATTTTACCAGAAGTGTCTACTAATTTAATGTTAAACTGGCTATTTAATACGTCTATTGGCAATTCGATATATAAAACATCTTCCACCGGATTAGGATAAATACTCAATGTATAATCAACTTCATCCTCAACATCAGTGATAAAATTACCCGTATAATCAATACTGTTTAAAGTAGAAACTCCTGTGTTAGATGGGTCTAACCAGTCTTTTAATCTATAGGTTGATGTGGTTCCGTTAGATTCCCAATCGTAAGCAATTTTACCATACATATCGAAACCACTTGTATTCGTACAACTAGATGTACCACCAGTAAGCGTACCCACAACTTGACCAGCAACATTAAACAATGGAGCTCCTGAAGAACCACCTTCTGTTACGCCAAATCCATTGTTTGTTTGAGACCAGAAAACTTGCCAGTGCGTATTTTTAATATTTGCATCAGAAGAATAAGTACTTGATTCGAGCAAAGTATTATAAGTCGAAATCTTTTTAATATCGCCTTCTGGGTGATGTATACTTACACCTCTATCATAAGAACCTTCTATATTACTCCATCCCGCAAAAACTGGATTGTACTCTTCTGGTATATCGCTTTGAAGTCTTAGTAATAAGAAATCTGAACCTCTCTCACCACCTCCATCATCACTATAAGAAATTAGGTCTGCACCAGTTACATATTGCTCTGTAACATCAGAAGAACTAAAAATACCGCTACAATCATCCACCTCATAATTAAAAAAGAAAATCCATTTATCGAAGTTGGTTTGCGAGAGCACTTCTTCGGTAATACTATTCATACCACAGTGCATGGCAGTAAGAATATATGGGGTAAAATCTTGGTTTGTATTATTCATCAAAACTCCTGAACACCAACCGATTGCATTGTTACTTCTCACTAAAATTCTAACTACAGAGTGGCTAACATCTTTCCATAAGTCACCTTCCGAACAATTGATGTTTACATTGCAAGAAGATGCATCTCCAAAACCTTTTCGGTTATCTTCGGGAATTACATCTTTAAAAGCCAAACCAGCAGATTCTATAATTATATTGGTTTGTTCAACATCACTTTCATCCACTTCTAAAATCATCTCCACATAATCGCCAAAAACAAAGCTTGAAGAGAAAATACCGTTATGGAGATCTTTATTGGTGAAAGGCCCTAATTCCTGATTTTTATAATTGCCACTTAGATATAATGATGCACTTGCAGGCAGCACCATATCTTTAAAATAAAAATTGATTCCCTCAACACTTTCAGAAGAAAAAGCCAGTGTACAAGATTTTCTTCCAGCTTTTAATTCTTTCCAAATACCTTCTGCGAGTAAATCTGTTTCTAAATCTACTACAGTGCCGATTGGTTCTAAAATGGCGCCTTCACCATCGTTTGTTGCAGTCTCATAAGAACTTGCATCTATTAATTTGACAGGAATAGTATCTGACTGAGCAAAAGCAAATTGAACTGAGCAGATATAAAGCAGAAAAGCGTAGTATTCTTTTTTTATAAGCATGGTGAAAATATATACTGAATTTGACTCTCTTTAATTTTCAATAATCAGAGAATGTCTAGTATATAAAAGGCAGTTTAAAGAGTTTTGTAATGATTTAAAATGTATTTTAATCGATTAATTAGTGAAAAAAATTAATTCTTTAAGCTTAAAAAATTTTTTGGACTGAAAGTAAATATTTATTTGCGACCTAAGCAATTTAAATACGAAAGATTTAATGAAATCGCATTTTACAGAAAACATTTATCAGTCTATATTTGCCTAATGAAAACTTTAATAGCACCCTCACTCCTCGCTTCAGACTTTAATAATCTTTCAAAGGAAATTGAGATGATTAACGAGAGCGAAGCAGATTGGATTCACTTCGATGTAATGGATGGTCGTTTTGTTCCTAATATTTCTTTTGGCATTCCGGTTTGTGCATCAATTAATAAAATAGCCAAAAAGCCAATAGATGTACACTTAATGATTGTTGAGCCAGATAAATATGTGCAAGCTTTTAAAGAAGCCGGTGCTTCATCAATCTCTGTTCATATCGAAGCATCTCCACATTTACATCGAACAATAGGATTAATTAAGGAGTTGGGATGTAAAGCCGGAGTAGCTATAAACCCACATACCACTGTTGAGCAATTAGAAAATGTATTGGCTGATATTGATTTTGTAAATGTGATGACGGTAAACCCAGGTTTTGGAGGTCAGAAGTTTATCAAACAATCTCTAGTTAAAATCAAAAAACTGAGAGCAATGGCCAACGAACTCAACCCAAACTTAGGAATTGAGGTAGATGGCGGTGTTGATCTTACGAATATTAAAGAAATTAAAGAAGCAGGAGCTAACATTTTTGTGGCGGGAAGTGCCGTATTTAAGGCAGAAAATCCGGCAGAAACTATATCTAAAATGAAATTAATCTAATCAATGAAGAAATTAAAATTGAGCATTTTACTGGCTATTTGCACAGTAATAATTGCTAACCGACCAGCAAAATCACAAAACATTAAATCTCCGGAACTGGCAGTAAAAGCATTAGAAGTGCTTTCTGCTGATGACATGGAAGGAAGAAAAACTGGAACAGAAGGCAATACCAAAGCCAGAACATATTTGATTGATGAATTTACCAAACTAGGCTACGAAGTTCAGACAGATACATTCTCTTTCAGATCAACTTTAGAGCCTGTTCAAGGTATTAACTTACTCATCGAAATTAAAGGACAAAAGTATCCTGATTCTTATATAGTTATATCAGCTCACTATGATCACCTAGGCATTAAAGGCGATGATATTTACAATGGCACTGATGACAATGCTTCAGGCTCGGCTTCATTGTTAGCCATTGCAGCTGAATTAAAAAAGAAGAAGACACAACATTCTATTATTATCGCTGCTTTCGATGCTGAAGAAATGGGTTTACAAGGAGCCAAGCACTTTGTGAAACATCCTTTGGTAGATCAAGAAAAAATTGCTTTAAATATCAACATGGATATGGTGAGCCAATCTGAAAAAGATGAATTATATGCTTGCGGTACTTATCATTATCCATTCCTCAAAGAACCAATAGAAAATACAGCAAAGCATTTTACAGATATAAAAGTTTTATTTGGTCATGATTTGCCAAACTCTGGCCACGACGATTGGACAGGACAATCTGATCATTACCCTTTTTATAAAGCAGAGATTCCTTTTGTTTATTTTGGTGTAGAAGATCATCCATATTACCACAAACCAACAGACACATTCGATAAGTTAACCAAAGAATTTTATATGAATGCAGTGGCGTTTATCACTGCGTTTGTATTCGATATCGATAAAGAATTTAAGTCTAAACTCAATAATTAAATTTATACAAAACCCCTAATCACAATGAGAACTTCATATGCATTTTTCTTACTCCTTCTAACCTTTGCATGCTCTGCACCTAAAAATGAAAAGATTGAAGAAGAAAAACCTGTTGAAAACAAAAGAGAAATTGTAAAATCTGAAAAGGCTCCACTACCAATTGGCCCTTACAATCAAGGTATTGTAGTAGGTAATACTTTACATACTGCGGGTCAAATTGCAATAAATGCAGAAACTGGCGAAATGGTTACTGATTCTATAGAGGCTGAAGCAACTCAGGTACTGGACAATTTAAAATCTGTAATTGAAGAAGCTGGCTACACTATGGATGAAGTTGTACAAACTACCATTTACATGACTGACTTAGCTGATTTCTCAAAAGTAAATGAAATATATGGTAGCTATTTTAAAGAAGGGCAAGCACCTGCAAGAGTAACTGTACAAGTGGCTGCCATTCCAAAAAATGCGCATCTAGAAATTTCTATGGTTGCTATGAAATAGTCGCTATTAGATAAGCAAGGGAAATTATTCTGATACAAGGCTTTCAAAAAAGCCTTGTTCTTTTTTAAACTCTGGGCTCAGATTTAAAGATTCCAAAACCTCCATCATTTCAGATTGTTCTAGCCAAGCATATCTCCTATTCGAAATAATCACCAGAAACTTATCTGAGTTAAACTGAATCTCATTCGGGAAATCTTCATACTTTCTATTTCCCGGCTTCTTCCTTCTAAGTGTAGTAAGCCAACCGTGATTACCTTGCACTTCCACAGAATCTTTATGCACTCTTCTTTGCGGATTATACACATTGCTAAATATTGTATTAGACATTTCTCTATCAAAAATACGCGTGCTGGCAATCTCCCACTCTCCTTTTTGATTGTCGAAAAATACAAATCTTGTTTTATAATGCTTCTCTAATTTGGCACCAGTGGCTCCCGGCACATCAATTAGTTTTCGCATATGCACATAAGCCAAATGGCTATCTAATGGTAGAGAATCTGGTAAAATCGACATTTTCTCCGCAAAAGCCGGATAGCTCAATAAACCATTGCCACTTGCTATAGACTTAATAAAGTCATCTATATTCTCTTGAGAGCATTTTTCTGATTGAATAAAATATAAATACCTGCCTTTAAGATCAGACAAAACCATATAGCGGTATACTTTGCCTTGAGTAGGCTCTATATTCACCGCGAAACCTTTTAAATCAATCCCACCAGAAACCGATCTTGGTAGTATTTCTTCAAAATTATATTCTCTAGTATCTTTAATCTTATCTGCAAATACCTGACTTACATCTGCCCCAAACTCATGTGAAGGCTTCAAAGCAAAAAGATCCACTTTAAACTCCACACCAATTAATTCATCAAGATATACTGCTTCAATAATAGCATCTGAAGAATTAATCAAATCCGGAGGATAAATACCTCTCGGCATATCAAATTGATTAGTTCTAAGAGAAGTCCTTTTGAGAATTTCTATGCTATCAGAAGGCTGTATGGTCTGCACATCTATAATTGAATATGCTCCGCTGTATGGAGCCTTTTTCATTAAGTCTATTGAGACAACATTATAAGCATTTGATGTTAGTGAATCTGGTAAAGTCATCGGCTTATATTTATCGACATAAGCTACTAGATTTGGACTCAACTGATTATAGTTTACAATATCTAGATATAGAAAGCTAAAAGAGTCTTCAAACTTAATTCTTCCGGCAATGGCAGATTCAAGTGTTTTATAAGAGCCTGTTAAGAGCATATACCATGTACCAGTCGCTGGATCTTTCACTTCTGCCAAATAGCCATCTATCCCCATTTCTTTCACTCTTTCAAAAGAATTCCACGCGGTTTCAAGACTTCTGTATTGGTCGATAATGATGGCATAGGGTTTATCCTTATTGAATTGCTCTATTTCTTTATCGCAAGAGCTCAAACAGAAGAATAAAAACAATATACCTAGAAGCTTGGTTAATTTCATTTTAAATAATTTTCAGAAAGTAAAATTTACCTTAAATTGTCTCCAAAGTTACAATATCCTCAAAATATGGTCATATTGCCTTCTTTTTAAAGTTAAATTTAATATTGGTTTGTTGCAAGAAGGTATACTTTAAGAAGTAGTTTTATATATGGAGAAAAATTTAATACATGATGTAATTGTTGTTGGAGCTGGTATTTCTGGCCTATATGCTGCCTATATGCTAAAAAATGAAGGCTTTAGCGTAAAAGTTTTAGAAGCTGCACCAACATATGGAGGTAGAATAAAAAGTTTAACAGGTTTTTCTCACAGCCCAATTGAACTTGGTGCTGAGTTTATTCATGGAAAATATACAGTGCTTTATGAATTACTCGAATACTTTGAAGAAGAACTGATAGAAATTAAAGGTAAAAATTATGTTTGGTTCAAGGATGAACTACTCTCTGAAAATATAGCTGCTGAAGATGCACAAATAGAAAGAGTTTTTGATTTTCTCGATAACTCTTGGCGATACAGAGGTTTAGACAAAACTGCTGAAGAATACCTTGCAAATAGACCTTTTCCAGATTCAGTTAGGCAATTGCTAGAAGTTTTTGCTATGGAATATGGCACTTCTAATGATAAGATTGGCATGAGAAGTCTTGCACTAAACGAATCTAATTGGGTGGCTGGCGATCAACATTTTAAATTGAAATCTCCTCTATTAAGTATTCTTAGGGAATTTTTAGAAAGTTTAGATCACGACATTCAGTATAACTCTCCTGTGACTGCCATCGACTATCAAACAGATGAAATTAAAGTACAAACAGAAAAAGGAGAAAGCCTCATTTGTAAAAAGCTGATTTGCACCATTCCACTTACAATGCTAAAAAAAGGAATGATCAAATTTACACCTGAATTGCCTACAGAAAAGAAAGAAGCGATTGAAGTACTTGGTATGGATGCAGGTGTAAAAGTCTTTTTAAAGTTTAAAGAGCGATT
The DNA here is from genome assembly GCA_002729595.1 of Thalassovita sp. Classification (GTDB taxonomy): domain Bacteria; phylum Bacteroidota; class Bacteroidia; order Cytophagales; family Flammeovirgaceae; genus Chondrinema. The sequence goes on from PBYL01000296.1 coordinate 7,030, forward strand.
CTGGAAGAAAAACATGTGGGAATTATTTGGTACTAAAAGCAGTCCACTTTATTATAATCTATTTCCTGGAACTCAAAGTGACGAAAATGTATTAGTCGCGTATATGATGGGGAAATATGCTGAACTATTTATTGAAAAAGGTAACAAAGGAATTGACGAACTCGTAATAGAACTGGATAATATTTTTGGCGATAAACAAGCTACATCGCATTTAGAAAATAGCTTGATTATGAATTGGAAAGATGAAAAATACATAGAAGGGGCTTATTCGTTTGATACTCCTTTTTCAGAAGGAAAAAGGGAAGATTTAGCCAAAACAATTAATAATCGCATATTTTTTGGTGGTGAAGCAACTAACTTCACTGGGCATTCATCAACTTTACACGGAGCTATGGAAACGGCTGAAAGATGTTTTCAAGAAATTAAAACTATACTTAAACCCAAAAAAACTGCATAATTATTTAAGCTTAATTTTTTAGAATTAACAATTGCTTAAAGCTTGCAGCAATTATTGTAAAATGGATGTCTGACTTTTTAAATCACTACATCTTATATTTGCAGTAATAATTAAACTAACCATTAACTTTATTAACTCTAACAATTAAATTCAATCATTAAAAAAAATCGACTTTTTCTCTTTTGAAAAAGCAGACTTAAAATTAATCGATTATGAAACGCATTTTTGCTTTTATTTTATTATTGTTTACGATTTCTATAACACAGGCTCAAGATTATTTTGTAGCTCATATAAAAGGTGATATTGAAGTTAAAAAAACCAACAAAAAAGTTGCTGTTGGAGACCAGTTAAATAAAACTGATGAGTTAAGATTCGTAACTCAGGATGCTAAAGCTGTGGTTTTGACCATGGATGGCAATAGAATGGTACTAGATGGTAAAGAAACTAAGAAAAACGACAATGGTGAATTTTTAAGTTTTGTACAAGATGTGGTATTGCCACTTAGCTCTAACATTCAATTAAGCACAAGAGGTGGTGACCCAAACAACATTCAAGACTTTAAAACCTTCTTTGGTGAAGAAAAATATGTAATTATTGGCGATGAGCTTAAAGTAAAGCCAGATCCAGGAGTTTATCCAATTGATAATGGATGGTCTTTTATTTACAGATACGAAACAGGTTCTCGTCCAGTAAACAAGATTGTTGCTAACCAAGGTAGTGAGATTGTATTAGACAAAAAACAACTTTACAAAACAAAAGGTGTAGTTGTTGATCCTGAAAAATCTTACCCAGTTAAGCTTTTCTATTTTAACAGTAATAACAAGGATGCAAAAGAACTAGTTACTTTCCATCCGATATTTGTTGATGAAAACACGCTTACAGTTGAGCTAAAGTCTGTAGCTACATTCTTGGAAAACAACAATGTAATGAAGGGCAGAGAGCTAATGGATGAATTGTACAAGTTCGTACTTGATGTTCACGGTCCAATAAACAAAAGCATTTTCTTTGACTGGCTCAACTCGAAAGAATTGATAACCAGAGGATAAAAAAACATTTAAAACGGCAACTGATAATGAATTAGTTGCCGTTATTTTTTTATTTAAACCATAATCCGATTTTTTTTTGACACCAATTTTCCAAGAAAAGCGAAATACATTTATTAGAATTGGCTTGTCTGTAGGTCACGGTGTATTTCTAATTATTGCCACCCTCATTTACCTTTCAATTACATTTACATTAGACGATGAGATTATTCTTATCCAGTTAACAGCTGCGGTAAAAAACAAACTACTTGGGCAGAAAAAAAGACCAGATAAAGACCGACTTTTATTAGTAAATGTAAGCTGGGATAAAAAACTAATTCCTAAAACAGACTCCACAGGAGATTTTGTAATTGGTAATCAAGCAATTACCAATAGAGCTTCTATTGCCAAACTACTACAGGCGATGAACCAAAAGCCAGACAACCATGAGTTTATCCTGATAGACGTTAACTTTCTTGATGCTTCACCAGACGATTCTTTGCTAGAAGTAGAGTTAATGAAAGCAAAAAACTGTCTGGTTTCTTATCATAAAGACAAGAAAGGAAATCCTATCTACCCTATTGTAAAAGCACCTTTGGGTTTGTCTGATATGCAGGTGGATGATGAAGACCGAGATTTGGTTTTAAAGTATCATCTTATTCAAGGAGATTCTTTAAAGACTACTCCCTTGTTGATGTATGAAAAAATTCATGGTGGGAAATTCGAAGAAGGATTTCTTTATGATAAATTAGATGGTAAGAAGATTTTCAACTCTTTTATTCTAGATTATCCTGTTGATCAGTTTGACATTTTCAAAAGAGAAATGTACAAGTATCAATATATTTCTGAATTGATGATTGCACCACCAGCTGTCATACAGGCAATGACCAAGGATAAAATTGTGATAGTAGGTGATTTTGAAGA
>PBYL01000297.1 GCA_002729595.1 Thalassovita sp.
CCACAGTGATTCAATTTATGAATCATTTTCTATTGGGTAGAAATATCAATGCCCTTAAACATCCTATTTTTTAATTCACCCAACGGGTTATATATAAGATAATTGAAATAGAAGATATTTCTAATACATAAAAAAATAATAATTACCTAAATTAAGCCAGCAAGAAAAATTGCTGATTAAAATAAATCAAAGTATATTTAACACCTTTGTTAAATTGAATTTTTTTCAATTTATCACATACCGACTCTACAAAAAAACCATATTGCCAATATGGAGGCAATTATTACAGCTTGTTAACTACTTATAACTTACTATACATAATATACGACTAAAACAAAGTATTTAAAAATTAAGAGAACTACAATTACTAGCTACTAGCATTTAAACATAGTGTAAGTTATGAAAATACGTACCGTCCTGGCAAGTGAGAAAAAGCTTATGATTCAGGGATTAAATCAGCTACTCAATAATCGCAGAAAGGTTAGTGTTATTGACCTTGCAAATAGTTATGAGGAATTGATGTATCATATTGAGTATAGTAATCTTGATGTTATTATAATATATATAGGTCTGGCTCAAATTCTTTTCGAAGATGGGCAATTGAGAGAAATTTGCTCAAATTCTAAAATTTTACTGCTAACAGAAAAGCACAAATGCAATGATTTAAATATTTATCTAAAAGAAGGCATTGCAGGTGTGGTTACAGTAGAAGGAGGAGTTTCTGACTTAGAGCAAGCGATATATAATACATGTGCCCAAGGTAATTTTATAGATGCTGATGAGATTGAAGAAATTACTGATAAGTACATTAAATATGTAAAACACAGAAAATCTCTAGTAAAGGACTACAACCTTACTGCAAGACAATTAGATGTGTTAAGATTAATTGCTAATGGAAAGAGCACCGAAGAAATTGCTAAAGAACTTTTGATAAGTACTTATACAGTTGAGATTCATAAGAAAAATATGATGCGGAAAATGAATGTAAAAAGTGCTTTCCAAATGATTAGATATGCACTAAACCAAGGTATTATATAATACCTGAGCAGTTAGAATAAAGAATATAAATTAAACAGTCAGTTTTCTGAGGAGTTATCAGAAGACTGACTGTTTTGTTTTTTAACAGTTTCTATGGAATTAATACATTTTTTAATTGGATAGAGAAGGATAGCCATCTTGATAAAAATACCTGTAAAGCCATATTTTTTAAATGATTCATTATATTAAATGTCCAATTATAAACTATAGCTAAAACAATAAATTTATGCTGGAAAAAATAAAAGCATTAAGAAAAGAACTACATCAAAACCCTGAACTATCAGGAGAAGAATTTGAAACGGCAAAACGTGTTCGCGCTTTTGTTGAAGAAAACCACAATACTACAATTATCGATGCCCTCGGAGAAACAGGTTTGGCTGTGATATATGATTATCCAGAAGAGGGACCAACAGTAGTAATTCGTTGTGAGCTCGATGCACTACCGATTGATGAACCCAATACCTTTGATTATAAATCAGTAACAAAGGGTGTTTCTCATAAATGCGGGCATGATGGACATATGTCGATCGTGGCTGGACTCGTGTTCTGGATAAAAGAGCAAAATTTTAAAAAGGGAAAGATTGTATTACTATTTCAACCCGCAGAAGAAACTGGTACAGGAGCTCCCGGTATTTTAAAAGATACACGATTCGCAGATATTAAACCAGACTACATTTTTGCTTTGCATAATATCCCTGGTGCTCCATTGCATTCTGTAATTGTAGTAAGAAACGATTTTACTCCTTCTGTACAGAGTTTTGCAGTGAGTCTAACAGGTGAAAAATCACATTCTGCGGAACCTGAAAAAGGTAACAATCCAGCAATGGCCATTGCAGAGCTAATAAATGCCTTTTCTGAGTTAGCAGTTACAGATGTTAGTAAAGATAATTTTGCCTTATTTACTCCAGTATATTTAACAATGGGGCAAAAGTCTTACGGAATTTCTGCTGGATATGGAGAGGTGCATTACACAATCAGAACTAAGACTGATGAAGAAATGAAAATGCTAGAAACCAGAATAAATGCAACCTTGGCAATGGTTACTGAAAAGTATGGCTTGGATTTAAAAACAGACTGGTTTGATTATTTCCCAAGTGTAGTGAATGACGATTACTGTAATGATGTGATATTAAAAGCAGCTGAAAAAAGTCAATTACCAATTGATCTTAAGCCGCATCCATTCAAATTCGGTGAAGACTATGGTTGGTTTTCTCAGAAGTATAAAACAGCCATGTTTGGTTTAGGCGCTGGAGAAGGAACACCACCATTACATAATAAAGATTATGATTTCCCAGAAGAATTGATTGAATCGGGGATGGAGATGTTTCAAAATATTATAGCAGAGATATTAGAGTAATTTGGACACTATATAATATATGTGTTGTTTGTCGAATATATAAAGTTGTATTTCTGGTTTTGAGGGAAGTACACGGATAATCAAACAAATGAAATTTTGTGTGTTTGTTGGCGCAAAGCAAAAAAGTTATTTTTGTAAGATTAACTTTTCAAATTGATTATTCTTTCCCCACAAAACTATGACAGCAAAGCAAAACGACAGACAAAAACAAGCACAATTATTAAGAGTTTTTAGAAAGGTACATCGCCTTACAGGTGCTTTTTTATTCGTCTTTTTCTTTTTTGTATCCATTTCGGGTTTGCTGCTTGGTTGGAAAAAACATACAGGCGGAGTAATTCTTCCCAAAACACAAAAAGGCACTTCAACGGATTTTAAAACTTGGTTACCACTAGATACTCTAACATCATTGGCAGAAGCAGCATTAGTTGCAGAAGTTTCGCCGGAAGTAGGTCATAAACTAGATCGGATTGATGTGAGACAGAGTAAAGGTATCTTAAAGTTTACCTTTAAAGATAACTTTTGGGAAGTTCAGTTAGATGGAGCAACTGGTGAAGTATTGAGTGTAGCATTAAGGCGTTCCGACTTTTTCGAGAATGTGCATGATGGAACAGTACTAGATACTTTTTTTGGGACGAGTAATGGAGAATTAAAACTCATATATTCCACCACAATGGGAGTCGCGCTATTGGTGTTTACCATCACTGGGTTTTGGCTTTGGTATGGTCCTAAACAAATGCGAAAAAATAAAAAAAGAGTGGCAGTTAGTTAAGCTGTAACTTTCCGTAAATAATCTTGATAGATGCTCCTGAATTTTCAGGGGCATTTTTTTATGTGAAAATGCTAAATTTAAGTGTACAAAAAGTGATCAGTTAGAGCATCAAAAGGAAAAAACGCTTTCTTTACTTTATAGAGTCAAATTAAATACAAAGTATAAATGAGCAAAGTAAACGATAAATGGATGTTTGTTTTTTTATATCCATTAATTGCAGTGTTGGTTGTACATACCGGTAATGACAACTCATTCCAAAAACTACTCACCATTCCTAGCTATTACTCCGATTTATTGCTTGCCTTTCTTTGCACTTACGCTGTCGGATTTTACTACAGACAACTATATAGAAAACTTCATCAAAAATTCGGTTGGAATACCTCTTTTAAAAAAACTTGGCGCTATCAATTGACTTGGGCTTTGCTAGTACCAATTTCAACAATTATTATTATTGAGATAATTTATCTGGTTTTTCTTTTAAATATCCCTGTAAGCCAAAGTTCAGTATTTTATCTAGAATTGCCTTTGGTAAGTTTGTTTTGCATACTCATCAATTTACTTTATCTGGCGCTCTATTTTAGAAAGCATAATCAAGAATTACATCAGCAAATCACTCAAAAAGATAAAATCTCTTTGGGGAAAGAAGAGAGTTTTAAAAATAACTTTGTGGTTAACAGTGGGATAAAAACAGTTAATTTACCAGTAGAAGAGGTGGCTTATTTTAAAGTGATCAATAAAACCACTTTTCTATTTACTCGAGATGGCGATCAGTATTTATTTGATAAAAATCTTGAAACATTAAAAGACATTGTAAACCCAAATCAGTTTTTCCAGCTTAATAGGCAAGTGATTGCAAATAGAGAAAGTATTATCTCATTTGAGCGTACTGACACTAGAAAATTAAAAGTCGATTTGCAACCTCATTCCAATGATTCAGTTTATGTTTCAAAAGTAAAATCCACACAATTTTTAGAATGGCTTAATTAAGCTGTCCGCTTTAGTTTCTGAATTGTCCGCTTTGGTATATAACAGCGAAATATCGAAGCCAAAGCCTCTTTTAGTACCGTAACATTTCCCGAAGAAGATTTTTTTACAAAAGAATTTTACAATGCGAAATGTTATAGTCTTAGTACTATTAGTGTACTCTACAGGTTTGCTAGCTCAAACCAAATTACCCATTAAATTTTCCTTATTTAATGAATCGACGAGTATTCCTTTTACTGGGTTAATAAATACACCTATCCATCCGGGAATACAAGTGGGAACAGAATTCGAATGGAAAGAAACAAATAAGATAAGATTGTATCCCTCAGTAAATGTGGGTTACATGTTTCATAATAACCTCTTTCAAGGTATTTATGCCAATCTAGAATTGGGCTTTGATTACAAATTTGATTTTGGACTGAATATTAAAAGTAGTTTGGGAATTGGCTATTTGCACACCTTTACCACCCAGCAAGAATTTCGATTTGAAAATGGGGCATATGTTGCCAAAGCAGATAGAGGGAATGCGCGTATTATGCCTTCTTTTTCATTGGGGATGGGTTACCGCCTAAAACCTTCTGATTCACAATCTACTGAAATATTTGTAATGTATCAGTCTTGGTTAGAGTTTCCGTATTCACCGGGTTTTATTCCTCTTATGAGCCACAATAGTTTTCATATTGGCTCCAAATTTTATCCTTTCAAATAATCCATTTCAAATGAGAACTATAATTTTTTTAATGATGATTATGTGTTGTTTTTCTTGCGAAAAAGAAGAACAGTTCGGCATAAACTTTTACGATTGCGATGAACAAAGTAAAAGTAAAAATCATCCAGATAATGAGCGATTTCAAGAACTGATTGAAGAAATAGCAAGCTCTGGTGTACCCGGAATTATGATGACGATTAGGAACAGTAATGGTGTTTGGTCTGGAGCTGCTGGCAAAGCTGATTTAGCAAATAATGTTGATCTGTTGCCATGCAATATTACAAGAGTTGGCAGTACAGTAAAAACTTTTACAGCAGTAACAATTATGCTTTTGCATGTAGAAGGCAAACTCGATTTGGATGACCAAATAATTGAGTACTTACCAGCTTCTTATCTTGAAGGTCTTGAAAATGCGGATAAGGCAACAGTTAGACAGTTGTTACAGCATTCTAGCGGTATCTATAATTATATAGTGAATCTACAGTTTCAAACAGCTTCTCTAAATGATTTAACCAAAACATGGAAAAAAGAAGAGTTGTTGGCATATGCCAGAGGACAAAAAGCACTTTTTGCTCCCGGTACAGATGTGCAATACTCCAACACAAACTATATTTTGTTGGGCGATATAATTGAGCAAGTTACCGGCAAAAAGTATTATGAAGTATTCGCCGAAAAGATTTTTGTGCCATATGAATTATATGCTACCGATTGTGCGGCAGAAAACCCTGTACCTGAGGGAATTGTAAGAGGTTATGTAGATTTCTACAGTAACTTGAATGTGATTAATTCTACCTACTATAGCGGTTGGGATTATTTTACGGCAGATGGTGGGTTAATCTCAAACTCGGCAGATTTAAATACTTTCTTAAATGCGCTATTTCATGGGAACATCCTTTCTCAAAATTCTTTAAAAGAAATGACGAATTGGGTCGCACCCAAAAATCAAGATGAGGAAGAATATGAAACTTTTTATGGTCTGGGCATCTTCAAAATCAATACTGTTTTTGGACCAGCTTATATCCATAGTGGAGATGCAATTGGCTATTTTGCTTCTATGGTTTATTTCCCAGAAAGAGATGTAACCATAAGTTGGGCAGTAAATGGTAACTATGGTTCGATTGATGAATTTGCCAGTTCAAAAACAGCAATGGATAGAATATTCCAATCAGTTTTTGAAGATTAATAAAGGAGATACCTTTTCAGGTTTAAATGGGTTTAGCTTTTTATAAGTTGAACCCATTTTCATTTATGATTGATAGAACCTCATGAGTTATCTAGTTTGATTAAAAATTGAGTGATAATTCAACTTTTATTACTCAAAATCATCTTTTCGGAATATAATTTGCCGTACCTGAATGTTAGCTAAATTTTATATTGGCTTAGTCCAAATCAACTATCATAATAATGTTCAAATTAATTTATCATCTACTTTTAATATTATTTTTTATAAATCCTGTCTTCGCCCAAAAGAAAGCCGAAAAACAGATCATAGAATCTTTCGAAACTTACAAAAATGCCATCTTAAATAATGAACCAGATGTAGCTGTAGAATTGATCGATGCCAACTCAATAGTATACTATGCTGATTTACTCTACCAGATTAAAACTGCAGATTCAGTAACTATTGAAACCATGAAAACTGTTGACAAGTTATTATTATTTAGTTACAGGCATAGGGTTCCAAAAGATGAATTACTTTCTCTCAGTAGTGGGGAAGCACTTTTTAAGAAAGCTATAGAAACTGGCATTTTAAGTAAGAGAACAGTAAAAGGCACCAGTTTAGGCGAAATTGACATAGAAGGCGACAAAGCTACGGCAGAATTCAAAATTGATGAACAGGTATTACTTTTTAAATATCATTTTAATAAAGAAAAAGGGAAATGGAAAATAGATTTAACAGCACTTTCTGAGTCAGATAATGCGTCTGCAGATATGCTTGTTGAAAACAGTGGAACTACAGCTAATGAATATTTTTTTCTAATACTGAAGATGATTACGGGAAGGAATCCCGGAAGTGAAATATGGGAGCCATTAGAATAATTTTTTAATACTTCATTTTTTAACCGAATACTATAAACAGCAAATGGAGAATTGCACAATATACAGCCATCATCTCAAATTCGATCAGGTAATTAAGATTGTAAAAAAACATCTACCCAAAGCCAAGCTAGAGGTAGAAGATGAAGGCATAGAAAAATCATTAATTGCAACGGTAAGAGGCGGATTTTTTAGCAAAACCAAGACTTTACAAATTAACTATAGAGAAAGAGAAAACCCATCTTATAAACTTGATAAAATCGAATGTGACCTTACGCAAAATTTGTCGGGAATGGTGAATTATATAAAATCATTGCCAGCGAAGAACCCGACTGTAAGGAACAAGTTTTTGTATAAGATAATGGCAGCAAATTGCGAAATGCCTTTTATGGCAGAGCCCGGATTTACCGAAGAGTTTAGCCCAATTCTAACAGAAATTTTACAGGAACTAGATGCGTTCATTTTTGCTCAACCAAATAGCTTTTTAAATAAATCTGACTCACAATATTTTGCAGATAAAGAACTGAATTTAATTGTAGATGCACAAGGCAATTGTTTGGTAAATGATATAGAAGTTTCTGTAGATGCAAAATACCACGATCAGCCAGCGAGTGATTATCTGCAAGATCAGATGAAGAGAAAAAAAAAGTCGGAAGAGATACTTTCTAGATATGAGGTAAAAATAAATAAGAATTTACCTTGTGTGGAGTCTGAATCTGAAGTGAGACTGCGAAGTAAGAAAGAAGTAATTGAAAGAGCTTATGCATTAATGGTGGTATCGGTTGTAGGAGAAGGGATTGATAAATCGAGATTACGAGAAATAGTTGAAGAGAAAGAAATAGTTGCGGTTTTTACTCCCAATGAAGTGGAGACTTTAAATGCAGAAGAACTATCTGAAAGGGATAGAATTTATGCCTCGTGGCGATACGAAAGCTTGTACACACTATTATGGGCTCTCGGTAAAACAGGAAAACTTGTATACCCTTCAGAAATGTGTAATGCAGATGCAGTAGTAAATGCTATTTACAAACCATCTAGATATGAGTTTGAAAGTACCGTTCAATTAAGAAGCAAAGCTGAAATTCTGGATGAATTAGATAAAACATATAGGATGCACTGGGCTTGCGTAGATGCGAGAATTAAAGGTGAAGAAGTGAGTGGAGGGTTGAATGCATCGGTAGTTTATGAGCGCCACTATGCACTTAATTGGCTCACATATTATATGGATCAGGATTGGGATGATGTTTCTACTGATACTTGAGGAAACAAAAAAGCTCCCTTTTGGGAGCCTTATTTTTACATCAATATTTTATTTACGGGTTTAGCCGGAACTGGTAGGTTAGGTTCGTCTAACATATCTCGCAAATCAATTTCTATGGTTTTGCTAAGCGCAGTAATGGGAACGTCGTTAGGTCCACCTTCAAATGGATTTTCGGTACTTTCTCCGATTTGTTCTAGAGACGTAAAAACCCAGCCAACAATCACACTAAACGGAATAGTAAGCCAAGCTCCATAATCACCTAATGAGTTAAACTCTTTTAGCATACCCAAAGGCAGTATGTATATGAGTAGTTGGATAAAGAAAAGGTTAATGCTAGAGAACTGCCTTGGATACGGAAAATTTTTGATGCGTTCACTTTTTCCTTGGTGCTCATATAATTCTTTGAGCAAATTCTGCATTTCTACATAATGCAAGTTTTCGAGCTGCCTGTCTTTGTTTAACTCTTTTAATCTTTTCGACTGATTAGCAATGAGTTGTGTGGCTCTATTTTGCTTACTTAAAATATAAGCTTTTTCATCGTCAGATAAATATGGTGTGAGCTCATCTTCCAAATTACTTTCCCACTCAGGAGTTTGATAAAGCTTTTTATATTCTCTATTATAACTTCTGCTTTTAATATTTTCCCACTCTTTAGACACACGAAGTTGAAAACGCAAAGCAGTAAGCCAAGCTATATGTCTGTATATTAGGTCTTGGTGTAGTCTCTTTTCACTTTCTGCTGTACTACTTCTTATAAAATCTTTCACCATAATGCCCCAAGTTCTACTGCTGTTTACAATACCTCCCCAAATTATTCGGGCTTCCCACATACGGTTATAGGTCTGCGTATTTTTAAATCCAGCAATAAAAGCAGCAGCAGTACCTACCAAAGCAACTGGCAACCAAGGAATAGCGATAAATGTGAAACCAAAAACTTTATAAAGTAGGGTAGGAACCAGTGCTATTATGAAAAGTTTATAGATCGAAGAGCGAGTCCAAAGTAAAAATTCTTTAATGTTATATCTTCTACCCGAATGCATATTTTAAGATTTTTTTTGTTCAGAAGTAAATTTACTTATCAAAATACCAATTAAAACAACAGAATAAAACTGGCCAATTACACCGAAAAGCGAGACAATTAATTTGGTGTAATGGCTATTGGGTGTAATATCGCCAAAACCGATGCTAGTAATAATTATACTACAGAAATAAACCAGATCGATATAGATGTTTGCGGGTTGGGTATCTTTAATATTAGAAAAAGCATCTGGCGAATGGTAAAAAATAGCCTGCATCAAAAATACACCAATCTCAATCAGTAAAAAGTAACCGCAAGCAGAAGCCGAGATAATATCAAAGTTGATATAACCCGGTCTTATCAAAAACTTAATTATTTCAACCAGAATGAAGACAAAGTAGAGACAATAGATCAAGCTCAAAATTGTCATGTAATGAGAAAAGTGCCCGAGAAATGGATGTCCGATGGGAAGTAGCAAAACCGTGATAAACATGATGTTTTTTATCATATTTTTCCATCTTCCTTTTTCAATAAAAACACCAGACGATGCCACACCAATTACAATCATGTTAAGCGGCCAGATTACATTGGTATAAAATTCAAGGTCTTGTAATACAATACCTATATATAGATGTGCAATTAGGGCAGTAAGTAAAACCTCGTATTTTCTGTTGCTGAGGAATTGAAGAAAATGCTCTTTCATGCAAAATTAGGCTGGTTTAGTTTATCCATTCTTTCCTTGAAATTAATGTGGAATTCTATTTTTTAAAAGCGCAAAAGGCAAAGTTGTACTCATTATTATTCTGTCATCCGCAGGTAAGTCATATAAATATTAAAAAAGTAGCTTTATCTGATGGATGAAATTCAATTTCGGTTTTCTTTGCACTGTAAAATTTAAAATTAACATGAAACTATACTACATCTTAGTACTGATAATAGCAGTATGGGCAAAATTATCAGTTAAGACATTTGCGCAAACTAGCAATTCAGCTTCAGACAGCACTACTTCAACAGAACCCGAATTAATTCCAATTCACAAAATTCAAGGCAAGGGAGATAAGAGCCCACTTATAAGTAAGTTAGTGAAGATTCAGGGAATTGTAACGGGTGACTTTCAGACGGGTGAACATCTTAAAGGCTTTTTTCTACAAGAAGAAACACCAGATAAAGACAGCTTAACTTCAGAAGGCATTTTTGTTTTTGATGATGTTACACCTAAAGTTGATGTAAAAAAGGGAGATAAAATAGAGCTAGTCGGGAAAGTAGCAGAATATCACGGTCTTACTGAAATTGGCAATGTTATGAGTGTGAAAATTCTATCTTCTAACAACGCACTTCCTAAACCTATAGAAATAGATTTACCATTTCCATCAGAAGATTACCTTGAGCAATTTGAAGGAATGTTGGTCACTTTTCCACAGAAATTATATGTTACCGATTTGTATAGATTAGGCAGAGCTGGAGAATTTCAACTTTCGTCTGGGTCAATTTTAGCTCAGCCAACTAATGTGGTTCCACCGGGAATAGCAGCCAAAGAGTTACAAGAGTTAAATGATAGAAATCGAATTGTGGTAGACGATAATACATTTAACCAGAATGTAGTTCCGATACCATATCCAGGAAATGGTTTAAGCGCTGATAACACGTTGAGAGGTGGATACACGACAACAGGACTTACCGGAATATTGAATTATAGTTGGTCAGGTTTTAAAGGTAGTCCAAGTGCTTACAGAGTACATCCAACAGAACCTGTAAAATTTGAGACCGATAATGCCAGAACTGCAAAACCTGAGACGGTAGGTGGAGATATTAAAGTAGCAAGTTTTAATGTGCTAAATTATTTTAATGGTGATGGAAATGGTGGAGGTTATCCAACACCAAGAGGCGCTAATACCGAAGAAGAATTTCAAAGACAAAGAGCTAAGATTATTAATGCCATTGCAGCAATTGATGCAGATGTAGTTGGCTTAATGGAAATTGAAAATGATGGTTATGGAGAGAAAAGCGCTATTCAAGATTTAGTGAATGGGCTAAATGATAAAATGGGAGCGAATACTTATACTTTTGTAAATGCAGGTGTTGAAAGTATTGGTACAGATGCCATTACAGTTGGAATGATTTATAAACCTGCAATTGTTGAGGAAGTTGGCGAAGTGGCAATTTTAGATCAACCAGCAGAAACTTTTCAAGGTCCGGGAACTGGCAGACCTCCGATGGCTCAAACTTTTAAAGTAATTGCCAATGGAAACGCAAGTAAAAGAGGAGAATTTACAGTAGTTGTCAATCACTTTAAATCTAAAGGTAGATCAGGCTTAAATGATAAACACGATCCCAATTACGATAAAGGAGATGGCCAAGCATTTTGGAACCAAAGAAGAGTCGATGCAGCCAATGCGATTACCGAATGGCTACTTACTTACCCAACCGGAAACAAAGATGAAGACATCTTATTAATAGGCGATTTAAATGCTTATGCTTTAGAAGACCCTGTTAAAGTTTTAGAAACAAAAGGATATACCAACTTGCTCAAAAAGTTTTTAGGTGTTAATGCTTACTCTTATTCTTATGCGGGCCAATGGGGTTATCTCGATCATGGTTTGTCGAGTGCAACACTTACACCTCAGGTAACTGGTGCTACTGAATGGCATATTAATTCTGCTGAGCCAGCCATTTTAGATTATAATATGGAATACAAATCAGATGCACAGATTAAATCTTTATATAATGAGGAACCATATCGTGCATCAGATCACGATCCGGTAATTATAGGTTTAAAACTTAAAAAGGGATTTTTATTCTGGTAAATTAATAAACATTGTAATTATGCAAAGCCAGTTTTGAGATAGCAATATTTCTTAACTGGTTTTTTCTTTTTAAGCGGTTTTATAGAAAAAATTCTAAAGAAAATTCAATTGATAAGCAGCCTTTTAAAATGGTAAATGTCTTTTACATGAATTTTTATTTTAAAAAACATGTAACGTTTGTCATTTTTCGAAGTACCCCTTCAAACGTACTGTGTTTGTCTGTTTCATCTTTCTGATATGCTTAAAAATTTTATACTCATCGCTTTTAGGAGTCTCATGAAAAAGAGATTCTATACATTCATTAATATCTCAGGTCTTTCAGTAGGAATCGTTTGTAGCATTCTTATTATGCTATGGGTGGTTGACGAGTTATCCTACGATAAGTTTATTCCCAAATCTGACAGATTATATCAAGTTTGGGTAAATGCTGATTTTGATAGCCAAATTAATTCTTGGCGATCTGTACCGCTGCCTACCTACGAAGCCATGAAAACTGCCGATCACCATATAGCCAAAGCTGCTGTTACTGGTTGGGGTTACGATCACTTACTAACGGTAGGTGAGACCAGAATTATGAAAAAGGCCTACTATGCAAGTGAAGAGTTTTTAGAGATGTTCGAGTTTCCATTGGTTTATGGAGATAAAGAAACTGTGATGGACGATCCTTCTTCTATCATCATTACAGAATCTACAGCAAAAGCTTTGTTCGGTGATGAGAATCCGATTAATAAAGTGATTAGAGTTGATGACAGCAATGACCTTAAAGTAACAGGGATATTGAAAGATGTGCCTTCCAATTCATCTTTCGAATTTGATTTTTTACTTACTTGGAAACACAGAGCACAAATAAACGAATGGGTAGTAGACAATCAGGATAACTGGGGGAATTATTCATTCCAGATTTTTTTGGAGTTAGACGATCCACAAAACAAAGAAGCAGTTGAAGCCAGTGTAAAAGATATGTTGATTGAGCATGGCGAAGTTGATATGCACCCTCAGTATTTTCTATATCCAATGGAAAGATGGAGGTTGTATTCCAACTTTGAAAATGGCAAAGAAAACGGAGGCATGATAGAATATGTGCAGCTTTTCACCATTATCGCAGTCTTTATTTTGGTAATTGCCTGTATCAATTTTATGAATCTGGCTACAGCTCGCTCAGAAAAAAGAGCTAGAGAAGTGGGCATACGCAAAAGTATGGGTTCTAAGCGAAGCCATTTAATTATGCAGTTTTTGGGTGAGTCTTTCGTGATAACTACCCTAGCTTTTATCATCGCCATTTTAATTACCTTGGCATTGTTACCATTCTATAATGATATGGTAGACAAACAGCTTTCAATAGATTTTACTTCTGCCAATTTCTGGATTTTATCTTTGGGTATCATCTTCTTTACGTCGATGTTGGCGGGTAGCTATCCGGCATTTTACCTTTCTTCATTTAAACCTGTTACTACCTTAAAAGGCAAAATTGCTTTGGGTAAAAGTGCAGGCGTTTCTCGAAAAGCTTTGGTGGTTTTACAGTTTGGTGTAGCCATTATTTTAATGACAGGAACCATCATTATTTACCAACAAGTAGAAATGGTAAAAAACCGAGATTTGGGTTACGACAAAGAGCGATTGATAATGGTAGATTATACGCAGGAGCTTAAGAAGAATTTTAAATCACTCAAAAATGAATTGCTTCAATCGGGCTCTGTAGAATCTATGACAGTTTCTAACAGTGGAATTACATCAGTAAACTCCAATAACTTTTTAAGCTGGCCGGGTAAACCAGAAGATTTAAAAGTAATTTTCTCTACCATCACCACAGAATATGATTATACCGAAACAATGGGTATTAAAATATTAGAAGGTAGAGATTTCTCAGAAGATTTTGCCAGCGATTCGAATGCGATTATTGTAAACAAAGCAGCACTTGATTTAATGGGTTTGGAAGATCCGATTGGAACTCAACTTGAGTTGTGGGGAGATAAAAGAACATTAATTGGTGTAGTTGACAATGTTTTAATGGAATCTGTTTACAGAGATGTGAAACCACTATTTATGGTTTTGCAAGATTGGGGAGGAACCATTACAATTCGACTCAATAAAAATCAAAACTTACAAGCATCTCTACAAAATGTAGAATCGATCTTTAAAAAGTTTAATCCGGCTTATCCCTTCGATTTTAGCTTTGTGGATGTAGAGTTCGAAAAGAAATTTAATACGATTATTCTTACCAGAAAGCTGGCTAGCATATTTGCAGTACTTGCCATATTTATTACTTGTATGGGATTGCTCGGTTTAGTTTCTTACACTGCTGAACAACGTACCAAAGAAATAGGCATTAGAAAAGTATTAGGTGCTACAGTTCCCGGCTTAATCACACTCATTTCTAAAGATTTCACCAAACTAGTATTGATCGCTTTTGCAGTTTCAGGGCCGCTTTCTTGGTGGTTGCTAGATAAATACTTGGAGCGTTACCCACTAAGAATTGATATTTCCTGGTGGTTAATACCAGCTATCGGAGTAGTGATTCTTTGTTTTGCATTAGTGATTGTGACCTTTCAAGCACATAAAGCGGCTCAGGCAAATCCGGTAAAATCTCTTAGAAGCGAGTAAGAAATTTCATAAACGAAAAAGTCTTGTTCATCACCTCGAACAAGACTTTTTTTATTTCCTTAAATCGCTGGGGATATATCCATACTTTTTCTTAAATGCTACGGTAAAGTGCTGAGGATTTCGATAACCTACTTCATAAGAAATCTCCGAGATAGATTGCCCAGTGGAGAGAATCATGTTTTTGGCTTTTTCCATTCTTAAGTCTGTGAGATATCCGAAAATGGTGTTGTTAAACATCTCCTTAAATCCCTTCTTTAGCTTAAAGCTATTAATACCCACTTGTTTAGAAAGTTCACTTATAGTATATGGAGTTACCATATTCATATGGATGATCCTTCTGGCATGTTGTAGCTTTTCTATATCATCATCCTTTAAAAAAGATTGATCTTTTTTACAATCAGATTCATTCATTTGCTCTACTTGCAGTAATAGCAATTCAACTACCTTGGTTTCCAGAAATATCTTTTTTAACCTGCCAGTATGTCGACAATAGATAATTTCCGAAATCACA
>PBYL01000298.1 GCA_002729595.1 Thalassovita sp.
AACACTACGCAGACCAAGTGCTTAAATCGACGGGCTTAGATTACACCATTGTTCGCCCAGGCAGATTATTAGACGAGCCTGGTTCGGGTAAAATCAATACATCTGAGCCTAAAGAAAAAAGAGGCATCCCACGCGAAGATGTGGCTCAAACAGTGCTTGAAGTACTCAAAAATGACAATAGCATTGGTAAAATTATAGAATTTAATGAAGGAGATACCCCAATTGGAGAAGCTGTAATTCAGCTTTAATCGATAATTCTTGTCAATCTATTTTGAGGAATAATAATGTTTGCTGAATATCGCAGGGCAAAGATTATTATTCCTTTTTTTATAGCATGTTAGAAATACAGTATCAAGATAAAAGCTTTGGGTTGCCTTTGTTAGAAGCAAATTTGTTGGGCTCATTTTCTTTAGATGAGGACTGGCAACAAATGGATTATAAGCATGGTGATAGTGCTCTAAATTTATTTTTATCGCTAAGCTATCGGGTACCGGCTAGCTATTTAGTCGATAATAACTTCATATGGGCAGATGCTGTGAGTGAAGACGAAACTGCACTCATAAATCTAGAACTGGAAATTAACCACACCGACTTTGATTTAGATAGCATGATAACTAAAGTGCTGGGTGAAATTCCACTTTTTCCATCGCTTACAGACTTGCAAAATCAACAGGCTAATCGATCTATTTTACAAAATTCTACTTTGTGGTTTCCGGCTTATGCAAATCCAGCTCAATTAAGTAAGATCAACTTTGGTAAAATTATAGGTAATCAGATCGAAGTTACTTGTTCAGGAGATTGTGTGGATATAAATGGAAAAATGTCTTTTACATTTACCGAGCAAGTTGATTTTGTAATCAGCAGCGAGATTGAAGGTTACCCAGCTAACTTTGAAAGTTTTACAATACAAGATAGGTTTGCGGAGATTAAAAATTGCTTTGCCACTATTTATAATATCGATAAATATACATTTGAAGAAAGAGTAAAAAATGAACAAACAAAAAATGTATATGTAGATTTTAAATTAAAAGATTCTAACCTATGAAAGCCCTAAGCAGATTATTTATTCCCCTCTTTTTTACCTTAATCTTAATTGCTTGTAAAGATGACAAAGACAGTTCAGAAGAGACCATGCAGAGTAATTCCACATCTCAAGAAATGCTCTTCAGGTTGCCAGCAGCATATGAATTGGGAGATGAGTTTTGCTATGTAAATGCGCAAGGAGATACTGTAATTCCAGTTGGTAGATTTTTGCACAGTTTTACAGATACAATTATTCATTATGGAGTTGTGGTAGAGCAGATAGAAGGCAGTTATGATTTGATTGCGATTAACCCAAAAGGAGAGCGTCTGTATGAAGTTTATCAGTATGACAATGGCCCAGATTACCTTATAGAAGGAATGTTCAGAATTGTAAAAGATGATAAAATAGGTTTTGCTGATTCTACCGGAGCTATTGTAATTGAGCCTCAATTCGCTTGTGCTTATCAGTTTTCAGAAGGTAAAGCCCAAGTCGCTTTTGATTGTGAGTTAGAAGAAGATGGCGAACATTCAGCCATGGTAAGCGATAACTGGATTTTTATTGATAAAACAGGGAAGACAGTGGACGAATAGCCATTTTTTAGCATTTAGTAAATAGCACTCTGATTAAAATTTAGGCACATTTAAAACTAGCTTGGTTAATGGTAATCTATCGAAAAGCTAATGTTTAAATGAAAAATTTAATTTTACTCCTCACAATTCTTTTAATTTCTGGAAGAGCTTTTTCGCAAGAAAAAGAATGGGATATTGTAACAGGTTTAGGTCTTCCTGATTGTTTACATATCGGGGTAAATAAGTCGATGAACAAGAAAAGCACATTAGGTGGCTCAATTGGCTATTTTCCTGACTATTCCAATATTTTTCAACTTACTGCTGAGCATCAGTTAAAATTAAAGTATTCTAAAAAATTTCCAGATATGCCTACTTGGTATTTTGCTCAGCGCTTAACGTATATGTATGAAGATAATTTAGACTATGTTTGGCATAATATCTATCTAACTCCATCAATGGGAAAGCATTTTAACTTTAATGATAGGTTTGGTCTTAATGTAGACTTAGGTGTAGTGATGGTACTGATGGAAAAAACTTATGCTAAACTAGAGTGTTATGATGAAATCATACCATTTTTACCAAGTCTTAGAATACAATTCTTTTACAGAATTTAGTGTAAGAATCATTTTTCTCTACTTAAACTTAGCACATCGTTTAACCAAAATACTTATGAAATACCTCCAATTAGCGCTTATTTTAGTAATTAGCATTAGCTGTTTTAATTGCTCAAGTTCTAACTATCCGCAGCGATCTTATGATTATAGTTTGAACGAATCTACCCTAGATGATGAAAGCAGTATGGAGGGAGAAGAGGAAAGAAAGATCCTCTATTCAGCCTACATCACTTTAGTTACCAAATTACCAGATTCTATCAATAGCGATATTAAGCAAATTGCTAAAAAGTACAATGGTTATGTGAGTGAAGCTGGTACTTACAGATCAGTAATTAGGGTAGAGAGCAGCAAATTAAATGATGCTATTGCCGATCTTTCCAACTTGGGTAAAGTACAGAGTAAGAAACTAGCCAGTGAAGATGTGACCGAGTCATACTACGATTTTCAGATAAGGTTAGAAAATGCAGAAAAAGCCAGAGACCGTTATTTGGAACTACTTGCAAAAGCAGAAAATGTAGAAGCAGCTCTCAAAGTAGAAAAAGAACTAGAACGCCTCAACGAAACCATCGATTTGCTCAAAGGAAAAATGAGTAGGATAGATCACCTCGCAGCATATTCTACCATCACCATCAACATTAGAGAAAAAAAGAAACCTGGTTTATTAGGTTACATCGGTTTGGGATTATACCATTCTGTTAAATGGCTTTTTGTGAGGAATTAATATTTCATGAAATGATTAGGTATATTTTAATTTATCTATGTGTATTTGTAATATCTTGTAGCAACAAAAAAATAAGTAATTGTGAAGATGTAGAAAGTTCTGAATTAATAAAATATTCATCTGAAAATGTGAATACATTTTACTTTGATTACTTAGAACCACATGAGCTAAACCTTGTAAACTTTCCTACTGAGATACTTTTTAATTCCAAAGACACAGTTAACTTTTCAATAAGAAATGACTTCTCGATATTAATTGGAGATTTAAATGATTTTGAAAATACTAAGAATTATGAAACAAAAGGAGAAAATGACATAACTATAATTGATAGTGGGGATATTACTTCAAGTTTCAGTATAAATTATAAATGGTATGTGTTAGATGAGTTTAATGGTACAAATCATCAATATTTTTTTATTTGCGACTCTCAGTATAAAAATCATGATCTGAAATTAGTATTTCAAAATGAGTTGAAGAATGACTTCTTCGATAATCTATGCAACTTTAAGTTTATTGTGATGAATACCGAAATAATCATTCACTAAAAAAAACAGTCTCACAAAAAGATTTCGTGAGACTGAATAATAACAAGTGATTGTATTAACCATGCAAAAGTCGTTCATTGGTTGGCTATGTTAGATTTATTATTCATCCTTCTTAAATGTGTATTTAAATATTGTTGGGTTAATTGAAAGCTGTACCCAACCCCAGTTGTTGGTGTTGCTTGCAGTAGTTCCTCCTTTTACTAAGCTCATGCTGTTGCTAGCAAACATCTGAGAGTATCCAACATTCAATTTTACATATTCTACAATTGGTTGTGTGTAAACCAAGTCAATTTCAGTTCCTAAGTATTTGCTAGCATCTTCTACTAAATCTGCATTAGCAGTAAAGTAGTGTGCTTTAATTAAAAGGTTAGAGCTAGCTCCTGTTTTTACTACTACCTTTCCGTAGATATCGTTTAGACCAACATTGTTAGCGTGGTTGCCTACGTAGAAGTAGTCCATAAAGCCGTTGAATTTGTGGTTAGTTCCGTAAAGTGGAAAGAACGATTTGTTATCTGTGCTACCGTTTTGGTCAGTTCCGCTCAACATTTCGTAACCTAATGCCATTAATGTTTTGCCTTGCTTGTAAGAACCTTCTAAAGCAAGCTGGTATCCGCTTAAATCTGTAGTAGCATTAGCTTTTCCGAATTGGTAGTAAGCGCTACCTGCAAATTTTAAAGCTCCTAGTGGGAAGGTAAAGTAAGTACCGGCAGTATTTCTATAATATACACCATCTGGTACATCGTTGTTTTCTCCTGTAAACTTCTGGAAACCATTGTTTAATACAAGGACGCTTAAAGAAGATTTTTCCCAAGATTTATTTATGTGAGCATACATCATGGTTTTGTAGGTAAAGAAACCTGTTACATTGTAAGCATTGCCAAAATTGCTTTGTGATTGCTGGCTGTATGCAAAACCAAGATCCATTTTAAATTTATTTTTATTGTATTTGATCAAAGCGGCATCATGAAAACGTCCCTGCATTGCCCAATCTAAACCACCAAATACTCTTTGATCATCATAAGAAATTACCTGACGACCTAATTTTGTAGACCAATTTTCGTGTAACTTTAACTCTGCCCAAGCTTGGAACAAAGCGAATGAATTGTTGTCGTCTGTAGGTAAAATTTGTCTTGTATCTCCCCAGGTACTTACGTCCTGTACACTAATCATTATTTTAAGTTTGTCATCTGTAAAACCGAAGTTTAATCGGGAACGCTGTGCTACAAATGCAGCAGGGTCTGCATCATCAGGAAAAAGACTGTTAAAACCATGACGGTACTCGAAGCGCGGGCGGATGTCTGCATCTGCCGTAAATGTTTGTGCTTTTACTAATTGGATTAATAATGTAAATACAACGATTAGGGTAATTTTTGTTCTCATAACTAAAGTGCTTTTTAAATGACATTACAAGTATAAGTATAAATTAAGTAATATCTAAGTATTGTTAAGTATTTTTTTGATATTTTTTTAAAATTCCTTACTTTAGTAGTGTATTTATAGTGAAAACAAGCTTTATTTACTTATAATTACTTACTTAATATACTTATTTAATCATCTTTTCTACGTAAATCTATGAACCAGAAAGAAAATTTATACCCGAGAGTTACTTTAATAGGAGCAGGTCCGGGCGATCCAGATCTACTTACTATAAAAGCAGTAAAAGCTTTAGAGGCTGCTGATGCTATATTATATGATGCATTAGTAAATGATGAGATATTAAAGTATGCACCTAATGCGAAAAAGCTCTTTGTAGGAAAAAGAAAGGGTTTTCATGCCTTTACTCAAGATGAGATCAATCAGTTAATAGTAGAGCATGCCTTAGAATACGGACATGTAGTAAGATTAAAAGGTGGCGACCCTTTTGTATTTGGTAGAGGGAAAGAAGAAGTAAACTACGTAGAAGCACATGGAATTGAAGTAAACGTAATTCCGGGTATCACTTCAGCAGTGGCTGTTCCAGAATCTGTTGGAATTCCTGTTACACACCGCAAAGTAGCAGAAAGTTTCTGGGTAATTACTGCAACTACCGCCAAGCATAAACTTTCAGAAGATATTAAACTGGCTGCTCAATCTAATGCAACTATTGTAATTTTGATGGGAATGAGTAAATTACCAGAAATAGTATCTATATATAAGGCAAACGATAAACACAAAACGGCCATAGCTGTTATACAGAACGGTACAAAAGAGAATGAACGTTTTGGCCTAAGTACTATAGATAATATTGAGGCTGTGGTAGCTCGCGAAAAATTATCTTCACCAGCAATTATTGTTATTGGAGATGTAGTAAAAAACAGCAAGCACTATTGGCCATTTATAGAAAATTCTATCGTTCAGGACGAATTCATTTTTCAGAACCTGAATTTATTTAATTAAAAGCATCGCATATTTATGGAGAGAAATGAGCTCTATCCCATTTTTTTAAAAGTTCACGAACTAAATGTTTTAATTGTTGGAGGTGGCAATGTTGGTTTGGAGAAACTGTCATTCATGCTAAAATCTAGCCCGGCTGCCCATGTAAAAATGGTAGCTACTTGGTTTATGGACGAAGTAAAAGAATTGGCAGCAAAACATCCTTCTGTTACATTAATAGAAAAGGCTTTTGACACTTCAGATTTAGAGGATAAGCATTTAGTAATTGGTTGTACAGATTCTTTAGAAGTAAATCACGAGGTGAGGAACGAAGCCAAGAAGAGAAATATTCTGGTAAATATTGCCGATACTCCTCAGCTTTGCGATTTTTATCTGGGTGGCATAGTTACCAAAGGCAATGTAAAAATTGCTATTTCTACCAATGGCAAATCGCCAACAATGGCAAAACGCATTCGTCAATTTTTAGAAGAGGTACTTCCTGAAAATATTAATGATTTAGTGAAGAACCTCAACGAATATAGAAAAACACTTAAAGGTGATTTTGATGCCAAAGTGGAGGCCATGAATAAAATGACTAAAGGTTTAATAGATAAATCTGATTAATTTCCACTTTTTGATGGTAAATTTGATTTATGATGATTGCTTTTCTCTTAGGAGATTAGTTAAACCTCTAGTATTACAACAACCAGATTAGCAAACGGAAATGGTAGATATCACACACAAAATTAAGTCGCTAAGGGTAGCAGTGGCTGAAGCCTTAGTAAAAGTAAGCAAGCAAGAGACTATAGATGCTATTAAAAATAATACAGTTCCAAAAGGGAATGTGTTTGATATGGCGAAAACGGCAGGTTTGTTTGCAGTAAAAAATACACATACTACCATTCCAGATTGCCATCCGCTACCAATAGAATATACGGCGGTTGCCTATGAGATTGAAGGCCTCACTGTAAAAATTACTATTACAGTAAAAACTGTTTATAAAACCGGTGTTGAGGTAGAAGCCATGCATGGTGCATCTGTAATTGCACTTACCATGTATGATATGCTCAAACCAATTGACAAGCAAATTGAGATTGGTAACATCAGGTTAGTTGAGAAAAAAGGGGGTAAAAGTAGCTACAAAGGTAGATACAGAGACAACCTAAAAGCGGCAGTTATTGTCTGTTCAGATGCCATTGCCAAAGGTAAAAAAGCAGATACTGCTGGGCAGGCAATTGTAGATAAATTAAAAACTAATGATGTAGAGGTAGCTTCTTACGAGATTATTTCTGATGATATTGAAAGCATTAGAAATAAAGCTACTGAGTATAGCCAGAATAATGAATTAGTGATTTTCTGTGGAGGAACTGGTCTTACTTCTCGCGATATTACCCCCGAAGCATTAGAACCCATTTTAGAGCGTCGTGTTCCTGGTATAGAAGAAGCCATTAGAAGTTATGGGCAAGAAAGAATGCCTTATGCCATGATCTCGCGAAGCATTGCAGGAACAATAAATGGCAGTCTGGTTTTAGCATTACCGGGTTCTACCAATGGAGCAAGCGAATCTATGGATGCGATTTTCCCTTACGTATTACACATTTTTAAAGTACTTAGATAATTTGGGTTTAGGTTTTTGAGAAGTAAGTAAAAAAAGAAAGGCGTTTTCTAACGCCCCTCTAACTCATTTACATCTTCTCTGTAAATAAACTCTATGAAAATTATCTTAAACATGTTGGCTTCACTAACTGATTTGTTTTACGATTTTCTTTCCGACAAAACTGTCTTTAGAAGCATCGCACAATGAACAAGTATAGTCTTCTGGTAAATCTTCAAAAGCAGTTCCGGCTTCTATACCTTGTGTAAAGTCTCCAAAAACTGGATCGTAAATGGTGAGACACTCTTTACACTGGTGTACATTAAATTCTTGTTCTTCTTTTGGTTTGGCAATGGCTTTTTTCTCTGTTTTTTCGGTGCCCAATTGCTCAAAGTAAAGCTTACTAAGCTCCATTAATAAACCAGGAAGCTCAACCATATCTACATCTTGTACATATACTTCGTATTCTCGGGTGTATGGATCAAAGTTTTTAGCGTGCAACAAGTTATATGTGTCGCGAATGGTAAAGTCTCCTAAGTTTTTTGGTGGCTTATTTTTCTCAATTACGATAGAGGTAAAATAGTAAGCTTTACGCGCATATTCTGTAATGCCAAAAGTTAAACCGTAAGTGCTTATATCGTTTTGATCAAAATTAGTAACAAGGAATTTTTTAAGTTTTATCGCTTCTTCGTTGGCCACTGGTAAATGCCAGTTAAGCTCCAAACTAGAGTGTCTTACGTTTATACCGAATTTACCGAGGAATTTCTCCCAGTCAAGTTTGGCTTCTCCTGGTATACCTTTTACAATAAAAGATTTCCAAGGAGTAATAGCAATCTTGGCAATTTTATACTCTGCACATAAATCACACATTGCCTTTAAAAAAGCCAAATCGTACTGATTGTTTCGCCAGTATAAACCCAACCAATATTTGTCCAAGTCTATTTTGTGCATACCTTCATAATAGGGGAAAGGTACAAAAGGCACATCCAAAGGTTTGTCTACTGTTCTGTTATTGGTATCTAATGCATCGCTTACCAGATCAAAAATCATTTCAACTGTTTCTGGCTCTTCTTGCAAAATGTTTTCAATCTCATGCGCAATTTTGGCAATATCCCAGCTATAAATTAATGCTGGATACATCTCATTTTCTTCCCAGTGCGGTAGTCTGATGTACAAATACCAATAGTTTTCGTGTTCAGAAGCCACAAAATTTAAGTGCCCAGTAAATAGCGGAACTAATCGTTGCTTCGGGTCAGTAATGTTTATTTTTAGCTTAGGTAAGTATCTAAACTGCTCTAAAATATATAAGTATCTATCACCTGTTAACCAAGGTGTGTGCGAAGAAATATCTACTGAAATGTAAGAAGAAACTATATTTTCAGATGAAGCATTATTGTGATCTATAATTTCAATCTTCTCTATCTCGTCAATTTTCTCTTGAGGGATTAATTGAGGAAATAGAATATCTTGTCTCGAACCAAAAGAGATAGATTTTAGTCCCAAGTTTTCAGCGGTTTCGGCAATGTATTTTAACTCTGAAGGAGAAAGAATGCCTCCTTTTACGATTATTCTTGAAAGATTATTTCTCATTGTCTTAGTAGTTCAGCAAATTATTTAAAAAATCTGGCTAAAAGTTCTTTGTCATTTTGAATGATTAGCTTAATACAGGAGATCCCTTCACTTTAGATTTACTCAAAATCTCTCTTACTTCACTTTTGCAACTTCCGCAGCCTAAGCCTGCTCCTGTTTGTTTGCATAACTCCGTAAAGTCTGTGCACCCTTTGGCAATAGCTTCTTGTATATTTCCTTCGCCAACTTGGCTACAAGAACATACCAGTTTGCCAATTACTGGTTTATCGTTAGACTGCCCACGCAGTAGTGTATTTCTCTTATCTGCGAGTTCAATCTTACTTTCGATCATGGTTTTGTATTCAGCAAACTCCTTTTTATCGCCCATTAGAATGGCACCAACCAGTCTATCGTCTTTCACGATACATTTTTTGTAATAGCGTTTGCTTACATCAGTAAAGATGATCTCTTCGTAACTCAAATCGTTTTCTGGCACATTTATCTGCCCGATGCTGCAAAGGTTTAAGTCATTGAATTTCAGTATAT
>PBYL01000299.1 GCA_002729595.1 Thalassovita sp.
GGAAGTTTAATGATATTAGCTTCAGGAGTTTTAGCCATCTCACCTAATTCAGCTAAGGCATCAGATTGCTTTTGCTCTTCAGTAAGGTAGTCAGAGAAGTTAGCAATAATTCTACCGGCTAAGGAAATGTCTCTTGTTTCAACTTCTACATTTGCTGCTTCAGTAAAGGTTTTAATGATAGGTAGTAATGAATAGGTCGCAAGTGCTGGAGCTTCGTCCGTTTTGGTATAAATAATCTTTGTTTTTTGCGCTGTCATTTTTCTTTATTTTTTTGTTCTTTCTCAGTATCCTTCAAGATTACAAACTCAAAAAATACATTAGATTCTGTTTTAATGTTACCTGTTTTTTTAATACACACAAAGATACATTTAAGACCTTAAACTAAAAATTAATAGTAATTGCTATTTTTAGTCAAATTAGCAGATTTTTTGATGAAAGATGATTGAATTCGAATTTCATCTATATTTGTGATTACTATTGGCTCCCAAACATACAAATACCTTATAGGTTAATTTTTCTAGTGAAATAATACTTACTGATTATCATTTATAATTGAAGTGAAATTTTTCTCATAGAATTGAGAGCTACTCTACTATTTTTTAATGAATAAATTATTTTTTCTTCTTTTCTTAGCCAGTGTTTGTTTAAGCTTCAATAAAGATTCTAAAAGTTATTTACTACAAACAGAATCTGATTTTTATTTTCCTGTAGACTATGAGCTATTAAATGAGGGTAAAGTCCAGATTTTTGTGGGTTTGCTAGATAATAAGCTTCATGGAATTGCTTCGAACGATGCACATAGTTTCGACTTTTACAAAGAAGCTAAACCTTTTGATTTATATAATTATTGGGAAGATAAAGGAGAGGAAGACTATTATATTCTGCTTACCAAAGTGGTTTATGTATTAGATAAAGAGATTGATTTTTTTAGTGAAAGTTTGCTTACTGATCTGGATTTTTTGCAAAAGAAAATGCCAGATTACGATCTTGAAAAAATAAGCTCAAACAAGTTTCACATAGACTGTGGCTTTTTGTCTCCCTCATTCGATTACGATTTAAACTTTTATCGCCCACCTTTTACAGACAACAGAGTAAGCCGAATCGAAGATTTTGTAACTCAAATAAATCCAGAATTGGCTAGCCCTGCATTGAGTGTAATACAGCATAACCATTCTTTTAGTAAAGTAATGATGCATAAAACTTCTAAAATGTCGGTTTGTGTGGCTAATTATTATCCATATGGAGATGGAAAGACATTAGAAGTAAATTATACTTTAAATTATATCCACGAATTACCTCCCAATTTTCTTGGTGGACATAAGCTGTTACTAAAAGAAATAAAATCGGGTATTATAGATTTAATTGTGAATACCAGAGAAGTTTGTGCTACATTATAAGTTATTCAACATCTTTTAAAAGACTGTTGTAGTAATCAAACACTTTAATTAAATCTTCTGGCTTTTTCCATTTTACCTTATTGCTTTTGGCAAATTTTAAAACCTCATCAGCATGCTCACCAAAAAGCTCTGTGTTTTCTTTAGCTTTTTTAGAAATAGGGAAGAGGTGATTCCCTTGCGCCATGTAAAATTCTACTCTTGAAGACGCTCTTTCTACACTTCTAGCAGAATAGTAACCGCTTAAATAGTTGTCTCTACTGATGTCCACATCTTTTTTCATAAAGAGCTGGACTTTGCCTGTAGTTAATACTTCGCAAATGCCGACTAAACCAACACCATCTACTGTGTAATCTAATCCATTTACAAAGAAGCTTACATTTTTATCTGGTTCGTGTACCCACTCAAAATATTTGATCTGCTTTAGAGGAAGTGTTTTAATATCGTTATTTACCATTACCAGCATCTGGTTGTTTCCCAGATCGTACATCAGCTTATACCCTTCAACTACTTTATCACTTTTTAAAACTACTCTGCCCACTTTCCACTCTTTTTCCCAGAATAAGTTACCTTTTTTCTCATAGGTTACCAATGGCATGTTCATAAGGCCACTCGGGTTGTAACCATATCTATTGTAGTATCCTCCTGGGTAAAATCCCGGACTAAAATATTGAGCTTGTGTCTCAAATAAAGAAGCAAGTGAGATAAGAACAAACAGAGAAATGTATTTGCATGTATAGTTCATAATTTATCCTGATGTGTTAAACCTGTACAAAATCTAAAAGCTAAAAGTTTCCGCATTTTCAGGTAGCTTAATCTTCGTCCTCTGCTTCGTGAGCAGAAGCTTCCAAAAATTCGTCGGCATTTAGCTCATCTATTACAGTAAGCATGTAGTAAAGATCATTGTAAAAACTCTTGATATGCTCTGCACGGCTTAGCGATCTGTTGAGGTTTACTTTAAATATTTCCTTTTTCATATTTACTGCCATGTATAATTTGTTATCTATTACAGATATAAATACCCTCGATTTACTTTTGCTTTTTAGGCGAAGTATCTTTTGCATAAATGCTTCTGTGAGTAGTTTTTCACCTTCCAATTTATCATCAGCATATACGGCAAACTTGTCTCTAAACTCATGGTTGGTAGGTAATATATATTGTCCGTAATAGAAATGGTGCTTTTGGATGAGTGTGCCCAAATAGCCTAGTGTTTTATAGGTGTTGTTATCAAGAATAAATACTCTGCCATTTAACTCTATGGGTGAATCTGCAACTAGAAACAGCCCATCAAAAATGCTTTTCCAAACCAGCTTCTTTTTTTTGAAAACTGTGCTTTGTACTTTTTCATTAGATTCAAAAGAAGCGTGTAGCTCAGAAAACCGAAGTGCAACGCCATCCATTTCACCTTTAATAAGGTCGTCTCCAATATAATGGTCTGGTCGAAGCATAAAAAGTTTACTGGCTTCAAAATCGTCGAATGAGATATGTTGCTCAGGATAATAGTTTAAAGCGGGATCTACAAAAGTGACTAGGTTTTTTACAATTAGGTCTTTAAAGTTTGCCGGAATGGTTTCGTCGAGAAAGTACTTTCTGTAAACAAAAAATACGATTGGTGCTGTAATTACTACAGCTGCTACAATAATGTAAATGGAAACACTTGAGTATAAATAAGCCAATGCCCAACTTAGAGTGGTAACGCCAAGTAAAATACCGCCAAGTCTACCACGCCAATGCCGCATATTTTTCCTTCTGGTCTCTAAACTATCAAGATCGTCTTTTAAAGACTCTTCCAGAAATGCCTTAAATTCATCAAAAGTTTTCATTCACCTGCAAAAAATCTGTCTGGCAGTTTAATCTAATTTGTGCTAATTGCTCTTGAATGCAAGATTGCAATTTATTCTTAATATGAAAATTGGAAGTTAAATAATCGTGATAATTTTTAAAAATGAGTCGATTTTCATCATTCATTAATAAAAATCTCATCGGGATACTTCACTTCTGTCAGATATAAACCTTGGGCAGGAACAGCAAACCTTCTTGTATCTCTTTTTTTAGATTCGAGCATATTTTTAAAGTCTTCTAGCGACATTTTTTCCATGCCCACTTGTAAAAGTGCTCCAGTAATTAATCTTACCATGCCTCTTAGAAACCTATTTGCCGTAATCTGGAAGTACAACATGTTTCCGTCTACTTTCCAAAAAGCTTCGCTAATGTCACATAAGTGATGTTCATTTCCTGCATTTGTCTTACTAAAAGCGGTGTAGTCTTGCCATTGTAAAAGCATATCTGCCGCTTCTTGCATCTTTTTTAGATGTAGTGGAGCATATAATTGATAAGCAAAGTTGGTTAAGAAAGGATTTTTTTCTGTGGTAATTTTGTAAATATATTTTCTAGATAATGCAGAAAAGCGTGCATGGGCGTCTTCTGTAACCGCTTTAATGCTTTTTATAGCGATATCTTTGGGTAAAAATGCATTGCTGCGATGGGCTAAATCTTTTGTGTTAATTTGATTTTCTGTTACAAAATGTGCAAATTGCTGCAAACAATGAACCCCTGTGTCAGTTCTACCGCTACCATAGACTTCTATTTTTTGTTGAAGTATCTTGCTGAAACAATCATTAATGACTTCCTGAACTGAACTTGCGTTTTTCTGTATTTGCCAGCCATGATAAGCCGAGCCTTTATAGGAAACTTCAATGAAATATTTCAAGGGGAGAAAAAAAGTTATTAAAAATTTTATTAAAATATAATGTTCTTTGTAATTTAAGAGCATAAGTCCTACCTTTGCATGTTATTTTAGGACTCATTTTCAATGAGCAAAAATAAAGAAATTATAATTTTTTTTAAGTATCTCTTACAAAATAAATTTAAATAGCCTTGGCAACAATTAGAGACGGAAGAAAAAATTTCTCATCAATTAAGAATGTTCTCGACTACCCCGACTTTCTTGATGTCCAATTTAGGTCATTTAGGGACTTTTTCCAGTTGGATACTCCACCGGAAAAACGTACTCAAGAAGGATTATACAGGGTTTTTGCAGAGAATTTTCCTATATCTGATTCCAGAGAAAATTTTGTATTAGAATTTATTGATTACACTGTTGATCCACCTAAATACACTGTTGATGAGTGTGTAGACAGAGGGCTTACTTACTCTGTGCCACTTAAGGCAAAGTTGAGACTTTCTTGCAACGACGAAGATAATGAGGAGTTTGAAACAATCGAGCAGGAAGTATTCTTAGGTAATATACCTTATATGACTATAAGGGGATCATTTGTAATAAATGGAGCAGAGAGAGTAATTGTATCACAGTTACACAGATCTCCTGGTGTATTCTTCGCTCAAAGTAAACACACAAATGGTACTAAACTTTATTCTGCTAGGGTAATTCCTTTTAAAGGTTCTTGGATTGAGTTTGCTACTGACGTAAACAATGTGATGTATGCTTACATCGACAGAAAGAAAAAATTCCCAGTTACTACGCTTTTAAGAGCTATCGGATGGGGAACTGATAAAGATATTCTTGATCTATTCGGTCTTTCTGAAGAGGTTAATGCAACTACAGAAGCATTAAAGCCAGTTGTAGGTAGAAAGTTAGCTGCAAGGGTTCTAAAAACTTGGACTGAAGATTTCGTAGATGAGGATACTGGTGAAGTAGTTTCTATTGATAGAAACGAAGTGGTAATGGAGAGAGATTCAGTTATCGAGCAAGAGGATATTGAGACAATTGTAGATGCAGGCGTTAAAAGTATCATCCTTCACAGAGCTGATATCAACATTGCTGACTACACTATTATATATAATACACTTCAGAAAGATAACTCTAACTCTGAAAAAGAGGCAGTTGAGCAGATATACAGACAGTTAAGAAACACTGAAGCTCCTGATGAGCAAACTGCAAGAGATATCATCCAAAACCTATTCTTTAGTGATAAGAGATATGATTTAGGAGAAGTTGGTAGATATAGAATCAACAAAAAACTTTCTTCTGATACAGATATCGATACCAAGGTATTAACCAAAGTTGATATTATCAGCATTGTAAAATATCTTATCACTCTTATCAACTCTAAAGCAGTAGTTGATGATATTGACCACTTGAGTAACAGAAGGGTAAGAACAGTAGGTGAGCAGCTTTATGCTCAGTTTGGTGTTGGTTTAGCTCGTATGGCTCGTACAATCAAAGAAAGAATGAACGTACGTGACAACGAAGACTTTAAACCGGTTGATTTGATCAACGCTCGTACACTTTCTTCTGTAATTAACTCTTTCTTCGGTACTAACCAGTTATCTCAGTTTATGGATCAAACTAACCCACTTGCTGAGATTACTCACAAGAGAAGGGTTTCAGCTTTAGGTCCTGGAGGTCTTTCTAGAGAAAGAGCTGGTTTTGAGGTTCGTGACGTTCACTACACGCACTACGGTCGTCTTTGTACTATCGAAACTCCTGAAGGTCCAAACATTGGTCTTATTTCTTCACTTTGCGTTTATGCAAAAGTGAACTCAATGGGCTTTATCGAGACTCCATATAGAAAAGTAAGTGAAGGTGTTGTTGATTTAGGTAAAGAAACTGTTGAATACCTAAGTGCAGAGGAGGAAGATACACATACTATTGCACAGGCGAATGCTCCTTTAACAGACGAAGGAAACTTTGTTAATGACAGAGTTAAAGCGAGATTCGAAGGTGACTTCCCAGTTGAAGAGCCAGGAAAAATCTCTTACATGGACGTTGCGCCAAACCAGATTGTATCTGTTGCAGCTTCGTTAATTCCATTCCTTGAGCACGATGATGCTAACCGTGCTTTGATGGGATCTAACATGCAGCGCCAGGCGGTTCCATTGTTAAGACCTGATGCTCCAATCGTGGGTACTGGACTTGAAAAACGTGTAGCTGAAGACTCAAAAGCTTTACTAACTGCTGAGGCAGATGGTGTAGTAGATTTTGTTGATGCTACTGTAATTAAAATGAAATATGATCTTAACGAAAACGAGCGTCTAGTAAGTTTTGACGACGATATCGTTGAGCATACTTTAGGTAAATTCAGAAGAACTAACCAAGATACTTGTATTAACCTTCGTCCTTTAGTAAAAAGAGGAGATGTAGTTAAGAGAGGTCAAGTTCTTTGTGATGGTTATGCAACACACAATGGTGAGCTTGCTCTAGGTAGAAACCTACTTGTAGCGTTCATGCCTTGGCAAGGATATAACTTTGAGGATGCGATCGTAATTTCTGAGAAGATTGTAAGAGATGATATTTTCACTTCAATCCACATCGACGAATACGAACTTGAAGTAAGAGATACCAAAAGAGGTGAGGAGGAATTAACTCCAGAGATTCCAAACGTAAGTGAGGAAGCAGTGAAGAACCTTGATGAAAACGGTATTGTAAGAGTTGGTGCTGAAATTAAAGAAGGTGATATTCTTATCGGTAAAATCACTCCTAAAGGTGAAAGTGATCCAACTCCAGAAGAAAAACTTCTTAGAGCAATCTTCGGTGACAAAGCTGGTGATGTAAAAGATGCTTCTTTAAGAGCTCCTGCATCATTAAGAGGTGTTGTAATCGATACTAAATTATTCTCAAGACCTAAGAAAGATAAAGACCAAAGAGCTAAGTCTAAGAAAGAAGTAGAAATGCTTAAAAACAGATTTAGCCGTGATTTGATAACAATCAGAGACAGACTGATCAGAAAACTAATCCAATTGTTAGAAGGTGAAATCTGTACTGGTATCAAGCACAAATTTGGTCATGAGATCATGAGTAAGGGAGTTAAATTCTCTGATATGAACATTAAAGAGAACTTGTTCCCAGATGAGAAC
>PBYL01000300.1 GCA_002729595.1 Thalassovita sp.
GCCTGATGCGTAATTTTATCTATTCCATCAACCGCTTTTTGGCAAGTAGTAAAATCTCTAATATCACCTTCTAAAAACTCAAATCTCTCATCTTCCAAAAAAGGCTGGATATTTTCCATTTTTCCTGTAGCAAGATTATCTAACACCCTTACTTTGCTTACTTGAGGAAGTGATAATAATTTCTCTACCAGATTTGAACCTATAAATCCGGCACCACCGGTTACTAATATTTTGTATGTCTGCATATTAAAAAATTTATTTTCTTCTTTTTAAATATGGATTTAGAAAATAAATTTTACATACACGCCATTTTTCCAATTCTTCTACCATGTCTACCTCCTTCAAACTCTGTTTTAAGGAAAGTATCTAATATTTCGAGTGCTACTTCGGTACTAATAAATCGAGAAGGAATACATAATACATTCGCATCATTGTGTTGTCTAATGAGCGAAGCAATTTCTGGAGTCCAACATAAACCTGCACGAATTTTCTGATGCTTATTAGCTGTAATAGCTACACCATTTCCTGTTCCACAGATTAAAACACCAAAATCACAGTCGCCAGATTCAACAGCATTTGCTACAGGGTGCGCATAATCAGGATAGTCTGTCGACTCAGTTGAATTTGTTCCGAAATCTTCAAACTCATAACCTTTTTCCTGTAAAATGGGCTTTACAATTTCTTTTAAATCATACCCGGCATGATCTGCTCCTATTGCTATTTTCATTTTATTAGTTTTTTTGCAAATGAAAATATTTTGAAGATTAATAAAAACTATTTTGCAGACAATCAAGGTGAATTTTCTATTATTTTGAGCTTAATAAGCCATAGAATTTACATTTTTGCCAAATGGCAGATACGCTAATTATTTGAATACTTAAAATCAGCTACTATATATGCAAAATCATCCTGATTTACCTTTAGTAAGTATTATCACCGTAACCTATAATGATGCAGCAAACTTACAAAAGACCATCACCAATATCGCTAAGCAAGACTATCCTAACTTAGAATATATTGTAATAGATGGAGGTTCAAAAGACGAAAGTATTCAAATAATAAAGGAGCACGATGCAAAAATTACCAAATGGGTAAGTGAAGCGGATAAGGGTATTTTTGAAGCAATGAATAAGGGTGTTGCCTTAGCCAATGGGGAATTTATCAACTTTATGAATGCTGGCGACTGGTTTCTATCCAACAATATTATTTCTGAGGTTTTCAAAAAAGCAGAAAGCCTAGAAGCAGATTTAGTTTATGGAAACCATGAAGTACATTACCTAAACTTTGTAAAAAAGAAAAAAGCACTAAAGCCTGAAGAACTTTGGAAACACATGATTTTTTCTCATCAAAGTTTATTTACTCGCAAAGAGTTGCTCACCGAAAGACCTTTTAACCTCAAGTTTAAATTCGCTGCTGATTTCCATTTCATCTACAACAGCTATCGCTTGGGGTATTCATTCTATAATACAGATTTAAATATTGCTGGTTATCTGGCTGGTGGGCACTCAGAAACAGGAGTAATTTCAGCCTATAAAGAAAATAGAAAGATTGTACTCAAACATGACAAAAGGTTTAAAGTGAAATGGTTTCACCAGAAGTTGATTGCCAAGCAAACTGGACTAGAATTGTTTAAAAAATTAGTACCAGAAAAGCTTTATATGAAACTGATGCAGTTAAAAAACGCTTCCAACTAATTCAAGATTTAAGTACTTGTTGATAGACCTTTTCAACTTTGGAAGCATAGATTTCTTCAGTAAAAAGCTTCAATGCTTTTTGAAAGCCTCTTTCACCCATTGAGAATCTTAACTCAGCATCCGCACCTAATTGGAGCATAACATCTTTTAAGCCTTGTTGGTTTGTATACAAAAATCCATCAACTCCACTTTCGATTAACTCTGGGTTTGCCCCTCCATCAAAAGCAATTACGGGTTTTGAATGCGCAAAAGCCTCAGCCGTTACCCTACCCATCGCTTCACTTTTAGAGCACATTAGCAATACATCAATCTCACTATATATTTCATCTGGATTATTAACAAAACCCGGAAATTTAACTTTAGAAGATAATCCAGCCTGATTCACTTGTTCTTTTAGTTGCTCACCAAAAGCATTGTCACAATCTCCTACTAGCATTAATTCTGCATTATGTAGTTGATCAGCAATAGCTATAAAAGCATTCAACGCATCTTCATGACCTTTTTCTGGTCTAAAAGAAGCCACCAAAGCAAATACAACTTTATCTGTTTGTTTATGCTTTTTTGGTAATTGCTTCATGCTTTCTTCTGGCATCACACCATTATAAATAATACTTATCTGAGCTTTCACTTCTGCTAAAACCTCCTTTCTCAATACCTCAGAAATTGAAATAATATGGGCTGATCTATTTAACCACTTGAGATGATTTTTAGAACCTAGATTATACGCTGCCTTATAATCTTGCAAACCAAACTCTCGAATATGCCATACGTGTGGAATATTGAGCTTATAAGCCACCTTTGCTCCTATTTGCAAAGCAGATGAATTTGAATGAATAATATCGGGATTAATGCTTTTGACCACCTCTAATATCTTCCCCATCTTAAGCCTGTTCTTTATATGCCTTTTCATTCCTAAGAGTCTAGACAAGCCTCTTTTATAATAAAATTCATCGTAGAACTCTTTAATTATATAGGGTATATTTCTCATTTCCAACTCATTACAAATAGGCCCTTCTGAGGGTAAAAGCACTACAACTCTATAAGAATTGATTTGCAACTGGTGGGCTAATGCTATTAGTGATCGGTTAGCACCAAACAATGCTGTATAATGGGTAAAAAAAAGAATTTTCAAAATCTAATATTTAATCTGATAACAACTGTTACATTTGCCTCATCGTACTAAACTCCATATCCTTTAGTACAAAACACAAACTGTTGTATTACCTAAAGGTAAATACAGAAGATACTTACAGCTGAAAATATAAAACATGCACCGGATCTTTTCTATTCTATCAGGTATTAAGGTTCATCATTCAATCTCATCTTTATTCATGCTTTTTTTTAGCATGCAACAGG
The DNA here is from genome assembly GCA_002729595.1 of Thalassovita sp. Classification (GTDB taxonomy): domain Bacteria; phylum Bacteroidota; class Bacteroidia; order Cytophagales; family Flammeovirgaceae; genus Chondrinema. The sequence goes on from PBYL01000300.1 coordinate 3,051, forward strand.
TATATAGCCAGCAAGATACGGCTAAATTGAATATCATAAATGAAGAAATAGACAATTATCTGCATATAACTAAGAAAAATAATTTCGTAACCGGCTTAGACTTTGGAATGGGCATTGGCTTGCGTAATGAAAACATCAATATAGAAAGCGCCACAGCCATAGTAGATTTTACCATTTCTCCCAAAGTAGGCTATTACTTTAAACAAGGTTTTTCCACAGGTTTCGACTTTGATTATTTTGCTTCGGTTGCCTCTTTCGATTACCAAAACGAGTATCAATTTCTTTTACAGAGTTATAACATATTCTTTAAGTATCAGTCTCCAAAAGGTTTTGCCGCTGAGATTGCTACCGGATATGGCACTGGCAAGGAGAAATACATCAACAATGGTTCTGAAGAAGACAATGAGTTTGGTGGCTATAGATATTCTTTAGCCGCAGGTCTTTCGAGCTACTGGTCTCGAAATGTCTGTTTCGAACTTATGCTTAAATACACCGGATCGCAAGCCAGTTACGAAACTGTTGAAGAAAGTTTTTACTTAAATGGTTTAAGCCTAAATGCGGGTATTACTGTAAAAATCTTTTGATTCTCCCCTCCACCTTCTACAAGAAACTCATTAAATACTACTGTTGTTACTTTTTGATAGAAAAAGTGGATTTATTCTTATATCAGGTACATTCTAAGCATTTAATTTATTAAGTGAAGCTATTATAAATTAAAAAATGGTACTTATATTTATACGTATTTGATATTATGAATTCACTTTTTATAGAATTATTTTTTATTCCAAACCATCTTAAAACATGGGGATGCACTCAAGAAAAGTACTTATCTTGAATGCCGATTATCGCGCTTTTTCAGTTTGTAGCGTGTATAAGGCATTCTTGCTGGTTTACCTCGATAAAGCTGAAATTGTGAAAAAAGTAGAGAATGCCTATCTACGAAGTATTACACGCTCTTACGATGTCCCGTCTATCATCAAATTACACAACTATGTAAATATTCCTTACAAAGGTGTAATTATGACCAGACAAAATATCTTTAAAAGAGATGGTAACAAATGTGTTTACTGTTCTTCTAGAGACAACCTCACATTAGACCATGTTCTTCCTCGATCTAGAGGTGGAGGCAGCACTTGGGCAAATTTGGTTACTGCATGCAAAAGTTGTAATTCTAAAAAAGGAGATTTTCTCCCGGAAGAAATAGGCATGCTTTTACCCTATAAACCTTTTAAACCTTCCTTTATAATGTTTCTGAGAGACTTCTCAGGGCTCGGCGAAGAGAGTTGGATGCACTACCTACAAGTTACAAGATAAACGAAACATACTTTTAATTGAAAGTATGTTTTTCTTTTTTTGGGGCACAGATAGCAATTGTTAAACTATCAATGATAACTTTATTGAATAATAGAGTAATTCAATTGCATAGTTTTAAAAGATAACAAACAGATTTTTTTTATGAACCAAAGCAAAAAAGCAAGAAGACGCTTTATAAAGAAATTAGGAACAGCATCCGCTTTTTTTTCTATGGGAACAAGCAGTTTTGCTGCTGATACTCAAAATATCCAACAAATTAAGCCAGCATCTTTAAAAGAAGGTGATACTATCGGAATTGTAGCCCCGGGTTTTGCATTACCCAAACCAGAAGTGGTAAAAGAGTTTGGCAAAATGCTCGAAGAAGAAGGCTACAAAGTAAAATTCGGCAAATATGTATTTGGTAAATTTGGCTATTTCTCTGGCACCGACGAAGAAAGATCAGCCGATTTAAACGATATGTTTGCTGATAAAGAAGTAAATGCGATAGTAGCTGCAAGAGGTGGCTGGGGCGGTGCTCGTATTTTATCTATGCTAGACTACGAAACCATCAAACAAAACCCTAAGATATTTATCGGTTATAGTGATATTACTTCACTCCTGCTTGGAATCTATCAAAAAACTGGCTTGGTAACTTTCCATGGTCCTGTAGGGACTTCAGACTGGAATAAATTCACTTATAAGCATTTTAAGAAGGTAATTATTAAGGAAAAAGCTTATAAACTTCGTGGTAATAAAAAAGACGAAGAAGATTTAGATACAGGTCGCTATGTAATTACAGAGGGCAAAGCAAGCGGTATTATGGTTGGAGGAAACTTAACTGTTTTTTGCGGCATGGTAGGTTCAGAGTATCTTCCAGATTTTGAAGGTAAAATCTTATTTTTAGAGGATGTTGGCGAGGCAGTGTACCGCGTAGATCGTTACCTTACTCAACTTAAACTTGCTGGTATTCTAGACAAAGTTGCTGGAGTAGTTTTCGCTACTTGCGCTTCTTGCGATACTGAAGAAAACAGAAAAGACAACTTCTCTTTACAAGAAATTCTTAAATTCCATTTAGAACCACTTGGAGTGCCTTCATTCTTTGGAATTATGTCTGGGCACCTCAAAGAACAATACACTTTACCAGTGGGTGTAAATGTGGAAATAAACGCTAAAAAAGGGAATATTAAATTGCTAGAAGAATCTGTAGTTTCTTAAATCTTTAAAAAAAGGAACTTATATGCCGAGCATCAAAATTTTTACCTATAATAAATGAATATTGCCGCTATAAATTCTGAATATCTTGAGTTTATATGCTAAATTCGCTCAGAACAAGAGCTAATATATAATGATTATCGAAAAAAGAGCCTACGCTAGAGCAGGTTTGCTGGGGAATCCTTCTGACGGATATTTTGGAAAAACCATTTCAATTATAGTAAGAAATTTTGGTGCTCATATTTCTCTTTATGAATCTCCCGAATTAAAAATTGAACCACAGGAACAAGACCTTAATGAGTTTAGAAATATCTATCATTTAGTAGAGTCTGTTTCTTTAACTGGTTATTACGGTGGTTCTAGATTGATTAAAGCAGCTATTAAAAAGTTTGCTGAGTACTGTGAGAAAGAGCAGATCAAAATTGCTTCTAAAAACTTTACTATCAGATACCGCTCATCTATTCCCAGGCAAGTTGGTTTGGCAGGTTCGAGTGCCATCGTAACAGCAACCATGCGCGCTTTAATGGAGTTTTACAAGGTGGAGATTATTCCTGAAATGCTCGCTAATCTTGTACTTTCAGCAGAGTCTGATGAACTTGGTATTAGTGCTGGTTTACAAGACAGGGTAATTCAAGCATTTGAAGGCTGCGTGTATATGGATTTCGATAAAACACATTTCGAAAAAAATAAACAAGGTATATACGAAAGACTTGAGCCACACAAATTACCAAATCTTTATATTGCTTATAAAGTTGATCTCGGTAAAGTTTCTGGAGCGGTGTTGAATAACATTAGGGTCAAGTATGAGAAAGGAGATCAAGAAGTAATTAACACACTCACTCAAATCGCAGATTTAGCCGAACAAGGTAAAGAAGCCATTGCACAAGCTGATACAAACAGGTTAAATGAGTTAATCAATCTCAATTTCGATCTGAGATGTAAAATAATGAATATTAGCGATAGCAATCACGAATTGGTATCTGCGGCAAGAGCTTGTGGTGTTTCTGCTAAATTTACAGGTTCAGGAGGTTCAATTATAGGAGTTTATCCAGATGATGAAGCATTGACGAAACTGGTTATTGCCATGAGAAGACTCAATGCAAGAGTAATCAAACCATATATATTATAAATTTTAATTTTTAATAGAAAAAACATTCCCAATGACAGTTAAAAAAGCAGTAATTCCAGCTGCAGGATTTGGAACAAGATTTTTACCGGCAACAAAAGCACAACCTAAAGAAATGCTTCCGATCATAGACACTCCTACTATTCAGTATGTAGTGCAAGAAGCGGTAGATTCCGGTATAGAAGATATATTAATTATTTCGGGTAAAGGCAAAAGAGCTATTGAAGATCACTTCGATCGCAACCCAGAGCTGGAATCTAGACTAGAAGAAAGTGAAAAAGAGAAGTTGTTTAACGAGATGCGCCACATTGCTGATATGGCAAACATCCACTTCATCAGACAAAAAGAAATTAATGGCTTGGGCGATGCGATTTATTACGCTAGATACCACACCGGAAACGAACCTTTTGCAGTACTTTTGGGCGATACCATTGTTGATTCTGTAATTCCTGTTACTCAGCAATTGATTGATGCTTTTGAACAATACAATGCAAGTATCTTAGCAGTAGAAAAAGTACCGAAAGATAAAGTTTCAAGATATGGTATTGTTGGCGGAAAACGCCTAAGTGATACAATTATGGAGGTTTCTGAATTTGTGGAAAAACCAGATCCAGCTACTGCACCTTCAGACTTGGCTATTGCAGGTAGATACATCTTAACTCCTGAAATCTACACTGCTTTGGAACAAACACCAAAAGGCAAAAACAATGAGATTCAATTGACTGATGCTTTTAAAATTCTTTCTAAAAGAGAGAAAGTAATTGCAGATACTATTGAAGGTAAAAGATATGACATCGGCAATAAATTAGATTTCTTAAAAACCACAGTGGAGTTTGCACTCAAGAGAAAAGAATTCTCTGCAGAATTCGGTGAGTTTTTAAAAGAAACTGTCGCTGGTATGAAATAGAAAAAGGCTGCGAATGCAGCCTTTTTATTTATTTAAAAATCTAGCCTGTTTTATTCAGCAGAATCAATTGCTCCAAGCTCGCCACTATCTGCTTGGTCTTTTAATTTAGCAATTTCCTTATCGATGAACCACAATCCTTGTCCTTCTTCACCGATAATATCAAATATTTCAATTACCCTTCTTGCTAACTCTTCTTCTTCGCGTTGCTCAGCTACATACCACTGTAGAAACTGGAAAGTAGCATAATCTTTCACTTTAAAGCTAAAATCAACAAGATCGTTAATTGAATTTGTTACTTTAATTTCGTGCTCTAATACATCTTCAAACACTTCTCTTAGACTTTCATATTCGTACTTAAGTCCGTCAATTTCAGGAGCAAGTGCATAGCCTCCAGAAGCATTGATGTATTTTATTAATTTAAGCATGTGCATTCTTTCTTCTTCAGAATGTCCATACAAAAAGTTAGCGGCATTTTCGTATCCTTCTCTTTCACACCAAGATGCAGCAGCCAGATAAAACTGAGAAGAAACGCCTTCCATTTTTACCTGATCGTTTAACTTGCTTTCAACTTCTGAGATTAAAGAGGTCTTTTTAGTGATTTTTGCTTTTATTTTATTCATAATCATGCTTATAATCTATATCTGTACAAATATAAAGGCTTAACTGTTGAGATAGTTTCTGTTTTTTATAATTTATCTTTAAACAAATTCTAAATAAGAAACTGAACTATTCTTAATTTATTTATATTTTCTAAACAAAGCAAGTACGCTTATTAGAAAACTATAAAAACTCAAATATTATGGAATACCAACCAGTAAATTGTGGTTTCTACGATTATTTTGAAGCCGCTATTACTTTAAAAAAGAAGGTTAGCATATCTTATTTAAATACTATTGGAGAATTAGTAACCGAAGAAGTTACTCCTATCGATCTCTTAATTAAAAATAAAGAGGAATTTCTGGTATTAGCTGATGGAAAAAAAATTAGGCTCGACCAAATTACTGAATTTGACCAAGCCAAAAACCCTTCAACTTCTTGTTCTATCAAATAGAATATTTAAACCCTTTCAGATACGTGGTAATCGTTTCGATTAGGTGAGTTTAATGACACCATTTCAGAAACGAAACCGGCTAAAAATAGCTGTACCCCTATTATTAACATTACTAACGAAAGGAAAAATAATGGTTGGGCAACTACATCTCTATCAGGAACTTGATTTAAAATATTAGATATATATACTTTTTCTAAAAGTATTTTCATTGCGAAAATGAATCCTAGTAGAAATGAAAGCGTACCTAAAGTACCGAAAAAGTGCATCGGTCTTTTCTTAAACCTGGATACAAAGGTGATCGAAAGTAAGTCTAAAAAGCCAAATACAAAGCGCTCCAAACCAAATTTGGTAACACCATATTTTCTCGCTCTGTGTTCAACTTCTTTCTCTCCGATTTTATAGAAACCATTCCATTTGGCAATTACAGGAATATATCGGTGCATTTCGCCATACACCTCAATGGTTTTAATAACCTTCGCATTGTAGGACTTTAAACCACAATTAAAATCGTGCAATTTAATACCAGAAGAAAGCTCAGTTACTTTGTTAAACAGTTTAGACGGAATGGTCTTACTGATGGGATCGTATCTTTTTCTTTTCCAGCCAGAAACCAAATCGTAACCCTCTTCGGTAATCATTCGGTACAATTCTGGAATTTCGTCTGGGCTATCTTGCAAGTCTGCATCCATGGTGATTACAACCTTGCCTTTCGTAGCAGCAAAACCAGTATGCAAAGCAGCATATTTACCGTAGTTTCTCAAAAAGCTAATACCTCTTACTGCCGGAAACTCAGTCTTTAATTTTTTAACTACCTCCCACGAGTTGTCTTTACTGCCATCATCAATCATGATAACCTCATAAGAAAACTGATTGGCTTTCATCACTTTATCAATCCACGCAACTAGTTCCGGTATAGACTCCTCCTCGTTAAACAAAGGAATTACTACTGATATTTGCGGTTGTAATTCCTCTATAGTGCTTTCTTCCATGTAAAACCTCTTTTACAAGTTTATTCGTCAAGATTTTCCCAACCAATATACTTGTTTATTATATCAAACAAGAAAATTAGTAATAACAAAAAAATTACCGGCTGTTAACCGGTAAAATTTAATTTATGCAAATGTATAAATACTCATCTTCCTTTTCCAGATTTTTAGGTTTTAATAGTTATCAGGGTCATCTTTTTTGAAAATTAAAGACATTATTAATGAAATAAGAAATCCAAAAAACATTGAAGAAAAGAATCCACCAATTAAAATCATTTCAGGAGTAATGAATTTTACCGACATGGCTAAAGCATCTTCAATCTGTTGATCACTCAAATCAGGATTCGTTGCCATCTGTTCTCTTGTCATATCGATAATCATTTGAATCATCGAATCATCGATAAATTTCAGATATATATAACTAAAAATGCTTGATAAGACTGTTGAAATTAACAGGATAAGCATTCCTAATCCGATGCCTTGTCCTAGTCTCATAAATCCGTCATTGTATGCTTTAAACTCTTTGTAAGCAAACACCAGCATTATTATCATAAACACGAATGACAAATAGCCTAATGATTGCTCACCAGCAAGATTTAAAAATTGTAATAACAGAAAATAAACAATGGAAAAAAGCCCATAAATGAGACCATATTTTACTCCAACTGACTTAATTGATACTTGATCTTCCATTCTATTAAACTTTAAAATAATTTAGATTTAATTTAATTTCCAGTTGTCTGCATTAATTTTAATTCTATCTCCTTCTTCGGGCAGACTACCGATAGAAGGGATATTTATAGTAAATAGACTATCTCCTAATAATATTTGCATGGTATTTTGCGAAGAATCTATGCTGATTACTTCCGCATCTATTCCTCCATTTTTCTCAAGGTTTGTTCCCAATACGTCTTTTATTTTTCCGAAGGTTTTCAATTTTCCCTCATCTACAATAATGATGTGATCTGCCAAGCGAATCGCTTCAGCAGCATCGTGTGTTACTATTAATACTGTAGTTGGATATTTAGCCAATAGTAGCTTGAGGTCTTGTTGTAAGCGATCTCTCAGTTGATTATCTAGAGCAGAAAGTGGTTCGTCTAATAACAAAAGTTTCGGTTTTCTAATAACCGCTCTGGCTAGCGCAACCCTTTGCTGCTGACCACCTGAAAGATGTGTTGGTTTGATGTTTTCTAATGCTTTTAAATCTATTATTTCTAATAGCTCATTTACTATGTCAGCATTTCTATCTTCTTTGCTCAATGCAAAAGTTAGATTTTCTTTTACTGTCATGTTCGGAAATAAAGCATACTCTTGAAACAAAAAACCGATACTTCGCTTTTGAGGAACAAGATTAATTTTTTTAACACTGTCGTACCAACATGCATCATTTATCTTAAGATATCCTTCATCTGGTTTTAGCAAACCGGCAAACATTTTTAATAGACTCGTCTTACCCTCACCAGAACCTCCCATTATCGCAGTAACAGAGTTTGCTGGTAAACTGGCCGATAGCCTAAATTGTAGTTGTCCGCTGTGATGATGTAGTTTTTTCTTAAAGCTAAACTGAAGCATGTTAATAAATAATCAGTATACACGATTAGTATCAATTGTCTGTAGAAAATTACAGATTGATATTATTTTTTCTTGAATTAAAGAAGTTTACAAAGAATAGCACTGCCAAAGAGAATATGAGCAGGATGACAGAATAGAAGTTTGCTGAATCGTAATTGAGCATTTCAACCTCATTGTAAATCGCTATGGAAGCAACTCTGGTCTCATCTGGTATATTTCCGCCAATCATTAAAATTACCCCGAACTCACCAATTGTATGGGCAAAAGACATCGTAATTCCCACAATTACAGACGATTTAATGTTTGGCAACATTACCTTGGTAAAAGTCTGCCATTGCGTTTTTCCAAGCGTGTAAGCAGCATCTTCGTAATAAGCAGGTAAATTCTCTACTGCAGATAATATTGGATTTACAATAAACGGCAAGCTAAAAATTACTGAGCCGAGTAATATACCAGCAAATGAGAACACCAACTGGATATTAAACAACTCTTCAAATAAACTCCCCAATATGCTATCCGGATTAAAGGCGACTAAGAGGTAATAACCTAAAACTGTAGGCGGCAAAACCAATGGTAAACTCACTATCGATTTAACAAAGGAGACTAACCAATAGCCTTTTAATTTGAAGTGGATTAAATAAACTATAAATATCCCTAAAACCAGTAAAATGCATGTTGTGATTGTTGCCAGCTTGAGACTAAGCCATAGTGGTGAAAAAGATATTTCCATGGCTTAAAATTACAGCGAAAAAATTTTAATTGGCTCTCTTTATTGATTTGAAGTCAAATTATTCTCCTTAAATAGTGGAATTGTGAAATAAAAAGTGGTGCCTTTATAAAGCTCACTTTCTGCCCAGATTTTACCTCCGTTTACTTCTGCAAACTCTTTACAAAGTTTAAGACCCAAACCAGTACCCTTCTCTCCTTTTGTTCCGGTGGTAGAATGCTTCGTTTCAATTCTAAAAAGTTTGTCTTTTACATCCTCTGTAAAACCTAATCCTTCATCTTTAACAGATATAGTTACATAGTTATGTTCAACTGAAGTATCTATAAATATTTCTTTTTCTGTATTTGAAAACTTAATAGCATTAGAGATTAAATTCCTCATAATGGTATCGAAAAGGTTTTTATCTCCAAATACAGCCACTTTCTCAGAATTGTTGATGATACTAATACTCTTAGGCGCTGCCATACCTTCAAGTTGAGTAACATTCAGGCTAATCTGATTTCTTAGTATGAACTTTTCTTTGTAGGTCTCTAAGGTGCCCATTTGTGAGCGAGCCCATTGCAATAAGTTATCTAATAAGCTGTAAAGGCTTTTGGTTTGCTTCTCTAAATCTCTACCTAAAGTAACTAATTCTTCTCTTGATAACAGGTTAATATTATTAGCCAACAACTGCGTAAATGCAAACATAGAATTGATCGGCCCTCTTACATCGTGTGCTAAAATCGAGATGAATTTATCCTTATTATCATTCAGTTTTACTAGCCTTTCTTTTTGTGATTCTATGTTATCTCTCTGGCTAAGAATTTCTTCATTTTTTGCATTCAACTCTTGTAAAGCAATTGCCAGTTCTCCAGTACGCTCTTGTACTTGCTTTTCTAATCTGAAATGTAATTGATGCTGAAGTTTTAAATTCTCTTCGTAAATCATGCTTCTTTCATCAGAGATTTTCTTTTTCTCAAACCAACTTCTATCAATCAATGCAATGGTTAATAATGTTGATTCTAATAAAATCCCGATTTCAGCTCCATGGATTGTCATAAAACTTCTTTCAAAAAACTGATAGTTTTCTAAAATCACTGGAAATAAAAACAAGAAATAACAGATATAGCCTATGATGTAAAATCTAGCTGCTCTATGCCCCTTGCGAAACCTGAGATATGCCGCCAGCATCATAAATATCATAAAAGTTAGCGCTACTAGCTCAAGAAGTGAGTTTATGATTGAGAATTCTAGAAAAAAACTCAAGCCCAATAAAAGCAGTGTAAACGAAACTAAAGGAAAATATATAAACCGAAGGAATTTTTTCTCATTACTTAACTTCAAAAACTCATAGGCAAACCATAGCCCAAAAAGAATGGTGAAATTGAGTATCTGTATATAGGCTATATTGTACCAACCTCCTACATTCTTAAGTATTAAAGTGAAAATATGTCCTGATAAAAATACATTTAACAATAGGTTAAATGACACATACAAAACATAAATAATAAAAGACCTCTCGTTTAGAAAGAAAAAGATAATGAGGTTGATGATAATGATGACACTTATGATACCAAAGAAACTACCATAATACATCTCATAATTTTTCACTTCTTTTATCAAACCCTCCTGATCAAATAAATTAAACCTGAGTATTACTGCATTATCTGTTTTTACTTTAAAGTAAATTGTTTTTTTCAGCTCATTATTTTCTACAGGAAAAACAAAAGTCTCGTAGTGTAACAGCCGATTATTATAAGGTCTTAAAGAGCCAGTTTCTACTTTCTTCCATTCTTTATCTTTTTTGTAGAAATAGTCTATATAATCTATACTTGGGTAGTCTAGCTCAAGAAAGTACTTTTTCTGTATCGAATCTGTAAATACAAGCTCTGCTTTTATCCAAAAAGTAGAGGGTTTCTTTCCAAAATTTAGATCTTGAGTAGATAAAGATTTAAATGAAATTTCATTAGCTAAGCAAGCGTCAAGACTTAATATACTGGATGTGTCTTCGTAATAGCTAAGATTTAATTCTGGGAGGTCTTTTTTTGCAAAAACATAGCTATCGAACATATAAAAGTATATGCACAATAGTATTAGCGTTTTTGAAATAATAGATGAATTAAATAGCACAGCGTAAAAGTATAAACTCAATAATTTTACATTAATAATGAGCTTTTATTGTTAGTAAGATACTTATATTAACAATTGAAAAGATGTTAATAAGTGAAGATTTTTTTGTACTAAAAAATTATATTTAGTTGTGCTGGTTTAAGAAAATCCTTGGTTAAAGGATTTTCTTAAGGTCTGCTGGAGAGTAGTTCACAGATTTAAGTGTTTTATCGTCTTCTTTTCTATAAACTAAATACAATCCATCTATCTCTTTGTAATAAGACTCAGTATTTCTTTCTGTTTTGTAATACTCTACTGTTTTTTGAGCTTCTTCTTCAGTTTTGCAGGCTTTAGACATGTTTGAACGCTGTACTTCATCAAACAACTCTTTGAATTTATCTCCAAGGCCAAACTCAAGTACTGCACCTGAGAGTACATATTGGATATCACAAAGTGCATCTGCCACTTCTACTAAATCTTTGTTTGCTATTGCTTCTTCTAGCTCTTTCAACTCTTCTGCAATTAAAGATACCCTAAGAGCACAACGCTCTGGAGCTGGTATTACTGGTTCTGCTTCAATTGGGTGTTTAAATGTTTTATGAAATTCGGCTACACTCTTTAGCGATTCAGGAGACTTCATTTAGTTTATTTTAATTATTCTGTAATATTTTAAAGGCCCAAAAATATAAAATTTGTTTACCATGATACTATACTGCAAAAATGATTTTTTTAATAAGCCACTATAATTGCTAAAAAGTTAACTTTGCAGTAAAATGAGTTGGTGGTTTTACAAAGCCATTTAGCTTTTTTAATCTTAAACAAGATATCATGAGCAAAGAAGAAAATAAAAAACACGAAGATCTAGATTGGGATGCACTAGAACGAGAAGATAGACTTGCTCGTCCTGAAAAAGATGTTGAAGATTATGATGTTGATGCGATTGAAGCCGAAAAACAAAATCTATCTGATAATGACAAAAATTCTCCTTATCCAGATGATTTCTTGGCAGACATTAGTCTATTAAACAAATCTATTAAAAACAGTCAGCAAAAGTATAAAACTGATGCTGAGTTAGATGAGGAAGAAGAATAAATCAACTTATTCGGCTCCAGTTAGTAGGTGCTTTATTGATTTTATCTAATTGCGCTTTTAGCAAACTGTTTTTCTCAAAACTTAAAGTAGGGTCTTCTTCCAGAATTTCTCTGGCGAGGGCTCTTGCTTCTTTAATCACTTTGCCATCTTTAGCAATATCGGCAAACTTGAGGTTTACGACACCACTTTGTTGTGTCCCGCTTATATCTCCAGGACCTCTCAGCTTTAAATCGACATCTGCTATTTCGAAACCATTATTGGTGTCAGTCATGGTTTTAATTCTTATTTTTCCTTCTTTGCTCAGTTTATAACTGGTCATTAAAATACAATAAGACTGCTCAGCTCCTCGCCCTACTCTGCCTCTTAACTGGTGCAATTGCGCTAAACCAAATTTCTCTGCATTTTCTATCACCATGACTGTAGCATTCGGCACATTTACGCCTACCTCAATTACAGTGGTTGCCACCATTATTTGAGTTTCACCTTTTACAAAGCGTTGCATCTCAAAATCTTTGTCGGCTGGTTTCATTTTACCATGCACAATAGAGATATGAAAATCTGGAAATGCCCTACAAACACTTTCGTATCCGTCTTCTAGGTTTTTATAATCCAACTTTTCAGACTCCTCAATTAAAGGATAAACTATATATGCCTGTCTGCCTTGCTCAATTTGCTCTTTTATAAAACCAAACAGCCTTAATCGATTACTATCAAACAAGTGAGAAGTTTGTATAGGCTTTCGTCCGGCAGGTAACTCATCAATTTGAGAGACATCCAAATCTCCGTAAAGCGTCATTGCCAATGTACGAGGAATGGGTGTAGCTGTCATCACCAAAATATGCGGAAATGCTTCACTTTGTTTTTTCCAAAGCTTAGCACGCTGTGCTACACCAAAACGGTGCTGCTCATCTATAATACACAAGCCAAGATTTTTAAAATCAACTGTGTCTTCTATAAGCGCATGTGTACCAACTATAATTTTTAGATTTCCACTCAGCAAATCTTCGTGGATAACCTTTCTCTCAGATTTTTTTGATGAGCCGGTAAGCTTAGCAATGGTAATTCCCAATTTATCTGCAAACTCTTTTAAACCATTATAATGTTGATCTGCAAGAATTTCTGTGGGCGCCATCATACATGCTTGTGCACCATTGTCGATAGCGATGAGCATACAAATAAAAGCCACAATGGTTTTACCACTTCCAACATCTCCTTGTAAAAGGCGATTCATCTGTTTTCCAGATTTAAAATCACCATAAATTTCCTTCACTACGCGCTTTTGAGCATTTGTAAGATCGAATGGAAGATGATTTTTATAGAAGTCTGTTAAAGTGGGGACTTTATCGAAAACCTGCCCTCTAAACTTTTCGACTCTTAACAGTTTGAGTGAAAGTAGTTGGAGCTGAATTAGAAACAACTCTTCAAACTTTAGCCTCGCCACTGCTCTAGCAAGTATTTTTGTATCAGAAGGATAATGCAGGTTATTGATGGCTTGATCTCTAGCTATAAAGCCATACCTGCTAATAATTTCTTCTGGAAGTGATTCTTTGATGTGATTAACTGCTTCGGGAAGCAAGTTTTTAATCAAGCGAGAAATACCTCTTGAATCTAGAAACTTGTTTTTAAGTTTTTCTGTCGTACTGTAAACTGGTTCTAAGCCTCCTTTTTGTTCGGTTTCGATGGTAACCTCTTCCAACTCTGGATGACTAATGCTCATTGTACGCCCAAACCGCTGTGGTTTTCCGAAAGCAATGTATTCGTAACCAGGTTTTATTTTCTTCGATATCCAAGGAATTCCCTGAAACCAAACTAAATCAACTGCTCCAGAACCATCATCGAAACGAGCTACTAATCTTTTTTTCCTTCTTTCTCCGACAGTACTCACATTTACAATCCTACCTTTTAATTGCACATATGGAAGATTTTCATGAATCTCGCTAATGCTGTAGAATTTTGTGCGGTCTTCATGTCTGAATGGAAAGTGCTGAATTAAATCGCCGAAAGTAAAAATACCCAATTCTGTTTTGAGTAAATCAGCTTTTTGAGGTCCTACACCTTTTAGGAATTCTATTTTAGTATCGAAGAATGCCAAGTTTCTAGTTTAATGAATCTCTGCAATAATAATAGGCTTTCTCGACAAAAAAATAATGAATTTTGATTTTTTAAAGAAATGACAGAATATCTTCCTGTAAAATAGCATAAAATGCCTAAATTCTAATACCGATTAAAAGCATATCATCTATTTGATCTAAGTCTTTTTTCCAGTTTTTCATGGTTTCGATGATAGAATTTTCCTGTTCATCAATCGGTAATTTGGCGATAGAAGCCAGTAGTTCTTTTAATCGTTTTTTTGTGAATTTTTTATCAGTTTCTTTTCCAAATTGATCAACATAACCATCAGTAAACATGTATAACATGTCATCTTTTTGCAGATCAAATTCATGATTATAGAAAGGAACTTTATCAGTATTAAAATATTTACCAATTGGCATCCGGTTAGCTTTCAGTTCAGAAAGCTCATTGTCTCTTACTATGTAAAGTGAATTATGAGCACCGGAAAACTCCAACTTCATAGTTTGGATATCAATTGCACATAGAGAAATATCCATCCCATCTTTTTGATCGCTAGAATCCAAAGCTTTTATCACTTCACTCCTAAGCTCAAATAGAATGTCAGCAGGTTTTATAATTTTATTCTCTAAAATCAACTTATTAAGAAGTGTATTACCAATCATGCTCATAAAACCACCAGGCACTCCATGTCCAGTACAATCGACAGCCGCTACAATTAACTTCCCTTCTAGTTGACCGAACCAATAAAAATCACCACTTACAATATCTTTAGCCTGATAATAGATGAAATTCTCTGGAGTTACATCATCTAAAATTTCTTGTGTGGGCAAAATGGCTTCTTGAATTCTTTTAGCATA
>PBYL01000301.1 GCA_002729595.1 Thalassovita sp.
CACTGCTGATCGTTTTTTGAATGAAAGAAGCACGATTATAAGTTGGTAAAATTATAGAGAACCTAGGTGTCATGATAAACTTTCTTCAAGTATATGATGATATGCTTTTAGATGTAAAAACTTTTATCGATTAAACTTTAATGAGTTTGTTGATGATGATGTTTTAGAAGAAAACATTAAAATAGGTTTTGTATATTTTAATAGTAAGTGCCATTCTAATCGACGAATAAGCTTAGCTTTTAAGTCTGATATTGATATTGATCTTTTAAAAAAGTATTTTCTTCTTAAAAAAAGAAATTCATCTAATAACAAATTTATAGTTAATAATACTTGATTTAGCAAAAAATATACTCTGCCTTTTGTTTTTAATAAACACAACCAAGAGGATATCATTAATTGAGGTCTACGAGTTAATGGAACATTTGTACCTCCTCCACCTAAATGTATAACACTACCAAATGGGTAATAAACTACTTTGTATCCTTTTTTATTCACTCTAAATCCTAATTCAATATCCTCTGAATACATAAAAAAGTCTTCGTCTAGGTAAAACTTCTCCTTTTTTAAAGTTTGAGTATCCATCATCATAAATGCACCACTAATCCAATCCACACATTTTTCTTGATCTTTAATTTGAAAGCTAGGATATATTTTTCTAGGATGTTCAATCCCTAATAATTTATTAAAAAAAATAATGATAGGATTTGCATGCCAAGTTCTTTTAATGGTATTCGCCCCCCAAAAAGAATTTAACTGTAATGTTCCATCTGGATTACGTAGCTTACATCCCAATAATCCAATATTTTCGGAGCTTTCTCTCCAATAGGATATACATTTACTAAAAATATCTTCTACTAAAACTGTGTCAGAGTTTAACAAAATAGTAAAATCTGCTTGAGCTATTTTTATTGCTTCATTATTTGCCTTTGCAAAACCAGAGTTATATCCAATTTGAATTAATTTAACTTTTGGAAATTTTTTACTTACAACACCTTCAATTCCATCTTGTGAATTGTTATCTACTAATATAATTTCAAAAGAGCATTTTGTATGTTTATAAATTGACTGGATACAGTTTATCGTAAGTTCTGGTGTTTTGTAATTTACTATAATAATAGAAATATCCATTTTTGAATTAGAATTAATTTAAAACCTAATAATTATGGCAACAAATAATTATTAGATACTAATATTAAGGTTTATAAGAATTTTATATTTCTATTATTTGTTTCAAAAAAATTATAAATATATTCAATATCCTCTTTTTTATTCGGAGATAATCTAATTTCAACATTCTTTGTATTAAATTCTTTTTGGGAATAAATATTTTTTAATGAATATTTTGAAATATCAAACCCCCAGTTAATTAAATAATATAGAATGTTATTTTCATTGTCATTAATATCATTCGAGTTGACAATAATAAAATTTTCTTTTTTTATTTCTTTAGTGAAAGAAATGATATCTAAGTTGTATCGTATCCATGTTTCTAAATAATTAGAATAAATTTTCTTTTTGATTAAGTTTTTTTTTAAAACCTCAAAATACCCACTAAATAATAGTAGCTTTTTTTTTGTTAAAGCGATTTCTCTTCTATACAGAGAATCAACGACTTGATCATATCGTCTATATAATATGATATATTTTGCTTGGGGTAACAGCTCCTTATAAATAGAATTCAAAAAAAGGCAAGTTCTTGGTTCTTTCCAACCCCATTGATCATGAAGTTTACTTTTCAAAGTAATTATAGATTCAGCTCTAATCTTGTGATATTCAGAAAGTTGGATTTCATCATTTGTATTAACTCTATAATTTAATGAGTTTTGAGAAAGAATTGCTTCATGTAACTGGTAAAAATCCATATCTTCAAAATGACCTTTTGAGTTTCCAACTCCACTTCCTAATAAATAATCACCTAAATTAAGACCACATTTATTTAACCATTGTGCCATTAGAGAAGTCCCAGAACGATGCATTCCAGCAATTATTAATACATTTGACTTCATATCAACCATGTATGTTCAATTAGAACCCCTTCTTTAATGTGAGGGATTTTACCTGTATTAAAAAAATCACCTTCATATACCATTAGTTTTCCAACATTGTCTATATCATCAACAACTGATCTATTAATTAAAGCTTGAAAATTCAATGTATAAATCCCTTCCATTAGAGGGTTTTTTAAAATTTTACACGCTACAGAAGATTTTCTTTTCAAATTTTTAAAAGGGTATAAACTATGAAAATTATTCAGTGTAGATACGATATTACCCTTACTATCAACTATTTGAATACGAATTATTAATTCTTCTATTTCTGTTATAGCTTCGTAATGAGTTCTAATAATAAATGACATACCTGTCAAAACTGAATCTATTTTAAATCCCTCTTCGCTTTCTATTTCATAGTTAGTAAACCGAAATTTTAACTTATCAGCTTCTTTTAATCTGAACTTTAACAAATCTAAACTATTAGAGTTTTTTGACTTTAGATATTGATTGATTCCATTAATTGTTTTACCAGAATAGTTTAATTTGCCTTTTGATAATACAATTACTTGTTTACACAAATTCTGGACAGCACCCATATTATGGCTCACAAACAACACTGTCCTCCCTTGGTTTTTGCTGACATCCTCCATCTTACCTAAACATTTTTTCTGAAATTCTGCATCTCCAACTGCAAGTACTTCATCAATAATAAGAATTTCTGGTTCTAGATGTGCAGCCACTGCAAATGCAAGGCGTACATACATTCCTGAACTATAGTGTTTTACAGGTGTATCTATGAATTTTTCAACTCCACTAAAATCTACAATCTCATCGAATTTAGCTTTTACTTCTCTTCGACTCATTCCTAAGATAGTCCCATTAAGAAAAATATTTTCTCTTCCTGTTAATTCTGGATGGAAACCTGTACCAACTTCTAATAAAGAAGCAACTCTACCATTAATTTCAATCCTTCCTTTTGTAGGTTCAGTAATTCTGGAAAGTACTTTTAGCAAAGTTGATTTTCCAGCACCATTTCTACCAATAATACCAACTGCTTCTCCTTTCTTTATCTCAAACGATACATCATTTAGAGCCCAAAAATCTTTTTGTGCATCATCGTTTTGTTCTTTGTTATTATTAGATGTAAATAATGACGAAAAACTTTCTCGAAAACTCCCACTCTTCTGGGTTCCGATTTTATATAATTTAGATAAACCGTCTACTTTAATAGCAATATCTGACATCTTATATTTTTAAAAACTTCCCAAGCTATACCAAATCAGCCATCACTTTCTCTACTTTTTTGAAGTAGAAAAGACTGCTAATAAATAATAGTATTGTTAATGAAAACGAAATAATAGAATATTCTGATGGCATTTCGCCTCCTATGATGGACCATCTAAAACCTTCAACGACACCTGCCATTGGGTTCATAAAATATAATGCATTCGCCCATTCTGGCAACGAGCCGATTAATAATTTTGCGGGGTATGCAATTGGTGTTGCATATAACCCTAATTGTGTCATAAACGGTATTATATGCTGAAAATCTCTATATCTAATTGTAAGTGCACTCAGCCATATACCTACAGCCAAAGCTGATATAACTCCCATCAAAATAAAAAATGGAAGAAAAATTATATTACTTGAAGGTACTATGCCATAGATTACGAGCAAGATAATTAAAAACATAAATGTAATTATGAAATCAATTAGCCCAACTACTGCTTTTGATAGAGGAATTACTAATCTTGGAAAATAGATTTTTTTCACCATCCCTTGTGCCCCTATGATCGAATTTCCTGATTGATTCATTACAAAGGCAAAGTAAGACCAAGCACTCATACCACATAAAGCAAAAATAGGATACGGTATATCTCCAGTATCTACTTTAGCCGCTTTGCCAAATACAATAGTAAAAATTAAAAGTGTGGCTAATGGTTGAATAAATGCCCAAGCAAATCCTAAAAAAGTTTGAGCATACCTGACTCTGTAATCTCGGTAAGCAAGAATGTAGAATAAATCTTTATATGCAAATAATTCTTTTACATTTAAAGTTAAACCTTTTCGATTTGCATCAATTATAGTCTGAGCTTGTTTCATAAAATCATCTAATGTTCAACCTTTGGCACAGCTTCGCCTCGTGAGTCACAATCTCACTTTTTTATATCTTACTTTTAAACTATGTGTATTTTTAATTTGGCTTTACTCTTTCAATGCGTATCAAGCAAATTGTAAAATTGAGTATCTCAAAAAAGAGAACCGTCTTAACTGATGATTAAATAGAGTTACTTAGAACTTGAATAGAAAGAGGATTTAAAAAATGCCAGAGATGACCGAATACAGTCTGCTTATACGCCGCTACGAAATCTCTTCTTACAAACAGAGTGATTAAATCCTTGTAGCGCCATAGCTCTCCAAGATTTATTTGAAGCAAACCGTTTTTTGGTTTTATTTCTATATCCCACTGTTCGTCAGCCTGCATGGTTTTATCTTAAAAAATACAACTAGTTAAAAAAATTAATCACCTAGCAAACGATGTCGAATTGGGAATATTTTTACAATTGGGAAAAAATCATCAAGAAAAAACAAAAAAAATCCCAGCCTTAACAGACCAGGATTTCCTAGTATAATCTATAACATTTTACTTTTTCAAAATCTTTTGCATGTATACTTTCTCTCCTATCTTTAGATGTAAAATATACAGCCCCATAGGCATATCCTGCATACTGATATCAAATGTATTCTCTCCTGCCATACACAATACATTTTCTTGTATTAAAAGTGAATTGCCTGCTATATCTTTTAAGGAATAATTGATATTCTGGGTAGACTCAAGTTTGAATACTAATTCAGTTTTAGAACTAGTGGGATTAGGATAAACCTGCATTGATATTTCTTCAGGTGTTCCCTTTTCAATAGACAAAACTCTATAAGTACTTAAGTTGATTGTTTCACTTTCATATGCAGCATCAGTGTCATAAAAAGCTTTTGTATAATAATTATATTCAGCATCGTCACCAATTTCCCAATCAATACTAAATGGATAAGTAGCATCTTCTCCAATTAATTCGTCATTTATGTAGAACTCAACTCTTTGTATTTCATAACCTAAAGAAGGCTCTACAGACAAAGGAATCGTAGTAAATGTATCAAAAGTTGAATCTGAAGTAACTGTAGCATAATTTACAGGAAGATCATCTTCATTTCTCAAATACACTTTTATATCATCTGTTTCTGCAATTCCTCCATCTTCATCTTCAACAGTTACACTTATGTTATAGATGCCAGCTTCGGGATTACTCCAATTAATATTAAATGGAGCTGAATTATTTTCTAAAACCTTTTCACTATCAACATAAAATTCAATGTTGCTTATTTCTCCATCATCATCGCTAGCTAAAACAGGTATGTCAACAATTGAATTTGTATAAAGTACGCTACCATCTTCTAATCCATCAAAACTTACCTCTGGTTTTTTATTCACTTTTATGTCAAATGAAGATGAATATGCTGCTCCTCCTTTATTATCAATAGCTTTTGATTTTATCGAATAAGTTCCAGCTTCGGGATTTTCCCAAGTAAATACAAAAGGCGAGGTTTGAACTTCTCCTATATAAATGCCTTCAGCATAAAATTCAACTTTCTCTACTTCTCCATCACTATCATTTGCGGTGGCTTGTAATGCCAGATTCTCTCCTTCCTGTATCACACCTGATTCAACAGTCGAAACCATACTTACAGAAGGTGGCACATTCAGTTTAATACTAATTATAATTTTATCTGAAACTGCCTCTTCAGCATTGTTATCGAATGCATGAGCAGTAATTTCGTGCATGCCTGTAAATGGATTAGTCCAAGTAAATGAAAAAGGTGCAGTACTTGATGTACCAATCAATTTCTCTCCACTGTAATATTCCACTTTTACCACTTCGCCATCTGCATCACTAGCATTTACAGTAAACTCTAGATCATCACTAGCATAGAATGCATTGCCAGAACCCGGCGAGGTGATTGAAATTTCAGGTTTGATGTTTTTAAGAATACTTGGGTTTTCAGAAGCAAAGGCTATTTGCTGAAAAGCTAAAAATAAAAAAATGAGACATCCTTGCAGGCTGCCCTGAGTAGCATTAACTGTAGAAGTAAGTTTCATAAATTTATCTTGTTAATCTTCTGTATGATGTTGAATGAAAACCAATTACAGTAAAAGGCCTTCCATTCGTTTGTAGTAATCCATTTTAAAATATCATACAATTAATAAAATGGAATATATCGTAGTTGTGGTAGGTTGATGTGATTCTTATTTGCTAAAGTAAGGCAAACTAAAAAGAGGCACTAATCAGCACTGTTAATGATGATTAAGTTGTTTCTCAACAAATATTAATGATATGCAATAATGTGAATGGTTAATTCAATCTCACTCGTGGGTCAATTGCAGCATACAATATGTCTACAACTATATTGATTGTAACAAAAACAGTTGCAACAATTAAAGTTGCCCCCATTACTACTGGAAAGTCTAATAATTCTACTGCTTTTAAGGTTTTGAGTCCTAAACCCTTCCAGTTAAAAATGTATTCGATAAAAAATGCTCCCGCCATTAAAGAAGCTAACCAACCAGAAACTGCTGTAATTACAGGGTTTAAAGCATTCTTTAATGCATGTTTTAAAACAATTGCAACTCGGCTTAAACCTTTAGCTTTTGCAGTACGGATGTAATCCTGAGAAAGTACTTCGAGCATAGAGCTTCGGGTTAGCTGAGTAATAATTGCTAACGGTCTGATACCTAAAGTAAAAGCTGGAAGAATAATATTTCTGAGCTCTAATTGTCTTCCGTATATAGGATCATTATTCCAGAGAGAGCCTGTAAGTGGTAAACCTGTGTATTCTGCCAAATAATAACCAAATACCATAGAAATGATAATTGCCATTACGAAAGAAGGTGCAGAAATTCCCATAACAGACACAGAAATCACAAAATGATCCCAGAAGGTATGTTGTTTTAAGGCTGCAATTATTCCGAATAGTATACCAAATAATGTCGCAAATAGCATAGAAACCAAAGCCAATATTAAAGTACCTTCGAGGTTTTCAAGGATAATTTCATCTACTCTTTGGTTAGATTGAAATGATCGCCTCAAGTAAGGACTTTTAAATACTAAAACTTTTTCGCCAAACTCTATAAGCTCAGTATACTCGTATTTCTTCTGATTTTTTTCAGTATTGGTATGAACAGATACAGGTGAAAGGTCATTTAAGTACTTTGCAAACTGCTCATATAAAGGAAGATCGAGCCCCAGCTCATGCCTAATTAATTCTCTTGTTTCTTTATCAGATTTAGAACCCAACATCAATTCCACTGGGTCACCTGGTAGTGCATGAAATAGAAAAAACACTACGTGAACCACACCCAGAATAATCAAAAAACCGTATCCAATCCTCTTTAAAACAAAACCAAGCATATTAGGCTCAAAAATCCTTTGATACTTTCAACCGGAACTTCCGGAGAAACCTCCTTTATCTACGCCTTATATGCTTTTTTATTGAGGCTTACAGTTTATTTATTAGTTCCTCAGTATCAGGAACATTACGATGTGCCCACTTGCCTTTTACAACTCCATCTTCTAATAATAACACGCCAGGATTAGAACGAATTACGGCTTTAAGTACTGTGGCATCTGAATAGTAATAAGGAGCAGCCAATTGAACTTCGTGTCTAAAAGCATCAAAATTACTTCCATCAGAAGTTAGAATCATAGGTTCTATATCGGGATAATTCTGATTTACATCTTCGATGAGCTTGCTAATAGCAGGATAGCTATCTTTTGCTGTTCCATCTACTTTATGCACTATTATGAAAAGCTTCTTACCAGAAATTGACTCTTCTGTAAAATCGTCACCTTCCTCATTACTTACATTATAGTCTACAATCTTAGGCATGCATTCTTTTTCATTCAATACATTCATTTCTTTGAAAGTATAAGACTTATCAGAAGGGTAAGCATCAAAAGTATATTCCTGACCATCTTTCTCCATAATGTATTCATACTTACAAGCTGCCTGAGGTTGCATAAGCTCACCAATATTATTTCCAACTTTATAATCTCTAAAGTCAAGAATTGGAATATAAGCCAAAGCATAAAGAGCAATTGCCAGTGAAGCTAAAGTTCCAACAACTGTTACAAGTAAAGCAGGTTTGCTGGCCTCGTTTCCGAATTTTTTATTTTGAAATAATAGAATACCAATTAACACACAAAGAATAACATCTTTAGTAAACGACTGCCAAGGAGTTAATGGAATTGCATCACCAAAGCAACCGCAATCTGTTACTTTATCAAAATAGGCTGAGTAAAAGGTAAGGAAGGTGAAAAATACGATTAAAACCGCTAACAATTTCACTGTTAGTCTTTTCTTAAAATTCACCAACAGAGCTATACCCAACACCACTTCTAACACACAAAGAAATACAGCTAAAGGAACAGAAATGGGAATAAACCAATGAAAGAATGGAGCAAAATCTGCGGCAAATACCTCAAAATATTCTTCCAGTTTAATCGCTGTTCCCATTGGATCGTTGATTTTGATTACTCCTGAAAAAATGAATAGTGCTCCTACAAAAAAGCTGATGATTTTGTTTAAAAATTTCATTAGATAGCTCAGTATGTTATTATATGCTGGTAAATTATTTGTCTTCTTTCATTAAAATAAGTGCGAAAACCGCATAGTTCATCATGTCTCTGTAATTGGCATCTACCCCTTCAGAAACCAATGTTTTACCTGCATTATCTTCGATTTGGCGAGTACGCATAATCTTCATCAAGATAATATCGGTAATGCTACTTACTCGCATCAATCTCCAAGCTTCACCGTAATCGTGATTCTTATCCATCATTAAAGAAAGAGTATTTTTACTTTCCTTATCATACAAGCTCATTACTTCTTCTGGATTTAATTCCATTGGATGATCTTCTGTAAGCTGTAATTGAATAAGTGCGATAATGCAATAGTTGATGATACCAACAAACTCGTTGCTGATGTCTTCATCAATTTTTTGCATACCTTTTTCTTGAATCGATCTGATTCTGGATGCTTTTATAAAAATCTGATCTGTAAGAGATGAAGGACGAAGGATTCGCCATGCTGTACCATAATCTATGGTTTTCTTTTCAAAAAGCGTTCTGCAACGTGTAACAACTTCTCTGTATTCTGCTTCTGTTTTATTTGACTTATCCTTCATGAATTGTGATGCTAACTGATTTACTTAAAAACCACGCTAAAATAGCAAATAATTCTTTGGATAGGATAATCTTAAATTACCCTATCCTGTAGATCACTTTAAAAAGTGGTTAAACAGTAAATTCAGTTTCTTAAACTGCAACTTTCTTCGCTTGAAAGAAATGGAATAGTAAAACTAAAAAAGCGATTAGCAGACCGAAACATTCTCTAGCTGTTTCAATAAAAACCTTGTTTGGTGCCATCGTTTCGAATATTTCATCTGTATTATGGTTGGCGAACCAATCATATACTCCCGGTGAAAGTGTAAGCGCCCAAATTAAGCTTACTACCATTCCAGATATAATAATTATCTTATTGTATTTGCCCATAAATGCAAATCCACTTATAATGGCCACTGCTCCATACATTAAAACCCAAATCAATGGATCTGGATCATTTAATTGAACTACTGCAAAAACAATAAATAATATTGTTAGAATAGCATTTACAATCTTCATATTGGTTGTTGAATTTAAGTCTTAAAATTCCGCTAATTTAATTGAATTGTTTTACCTTCTTTGTGGCTCTGCATAGAATATTCAATGATTTTTATCACATTCATAGCCTCTTCGGGTTTTACTGCCAGTGGTTTTCCCTCTTTAATCGCCTCAGCAATGTTTGAGTAGAAAGCCGGATAATCTCCGGGGATTGTCTCTATCTGACCTTCAATATGCAAGCCACTAGTTTCTGTGTTTAAAAAGCCCCAGTCATCTTCGTTTTCTTTGCCCCAATCATTTCCGTAAGGAATAAAACCTGCTTTGAGCATATCTTCTTGAGGATCAATACCATATTGTACAAAAGAGCCCATTGTACCGTGCATGCTATATCTAGGCCCTGCTTCTCTCACTAAATAACCAGATCTAATTAATACTTTTAAATCTTCGTATTCCATCCTTAAATCAAAGTTATCAATCACACGACCACCAGTTCTGGTAATGCCCAAATGAGCAGTAATTGCATTTGGCATTCCAAACAGCACCAATGCTTGATCTATCATATGTGCACCGAGGTTGTAAAGAATACCTGTGCCGGTATCTTCTTCTTCTTTCCAAGTATTTTCTTGAATGTAGTTTCTAAAGCGATCGTAATGCGATTCAAACTCTACCAACCTGCCTAACATTTTGCTTTCAACTACTTTTTGAGCTGTGAGAAAATCACCATCCCAACGGCGATTCTGAAACACACTCAAAACTTTACCTGCTTTTTCAGCTACTTTTATCAATGCTTCTGCTTCTGAGGATTTAATGGTAAAAGGCTTTTCTACTATTACATGCTTGCCTTTTTCCAAAGCCTCTTTAGCCATTTCAAAATGCAAATGATCTGGTGTGTTCACTATCACCAAATCAATGTTTACATCATCAGTAATTTCTGAAAAACTTCTAACAATTTCTGCATCAGCAAACCTTGCTTTAGATTTATTAGAAGAACGCTCCATAATCTTACGAAGCTGAAAATGTGAATTGGATGAGATAAGCGGTGCATGAAAAACCTCACCAGACATTCCGAATGAAGTTAGTCCTACTCTTATTTTTTCTGGCATGATCTGTCTATTTTAAATTATGTAGTTCTGAAATATGCCATTATAAGCACTTTTTTCCAAATCATTTACCATCGAATTTACTGAATCTAACCATTTACTATTCAAAATATACCACTAACAAAAACTCACTGTATTATCCTGCAAAAGTTTACTACTTTCCTTATTACTAATTCTCCTTGGTGTTCAATTTAAAAAGATAATGAAATGTTAAAGAACT
Organism: Thalassovita sp.; assembly: GCA_002729595.1. GTDB lineage: Bacteria > Bacteroidota > Bacteroidia > Cytophagales > Flammeovirgaceae > Chondrinema. Next base: position 11,024 of record PBYL01000301.1, read on the forward strand.
ACTTCCAGATGGCTGTTAGAAGCACTGTAAAAAGTGGTATGACCTCACTCATAAACCTAATTGGTCTTGCCATTGGCATTGCTTGCAGCTTGCTTATTTTTATCTATGTAAATCATGAGGTTTCTTATGATCAATTCCATTCAAAAGCTGATCGAATTTTTAGAGTACTTTCTATTGATGAGGCGCTTGGAGTAAGCAACAGCATGGTGGGCATTACCATACCCGGTGTAGGTGCTGTAATGAAAGATCAACTACCGGAAGTAGAAAATACGGTGAGAATGCAACAGGTTGGACAAGCACTACTCACTTATGAAGAAAATAGTTTTTACACTGA
>PBYL01000302.1 GCA_002729595.1 Thalassovita sp.
CAATCTGCCAAAACCTTACTTTACAACCGTGAGCGATTACGCTACTATTACAGTAATAATATTCATAAGATTGAAGATACCAACTCACTAGATAGTTTAGAACAACAGTTTGTACAGAATCTGAATAAGCTAATTAATAACAATATAGACAATGCTGATTTTTCTGTGGAAGAACTAGCCAAAAACCTTGGTGTTTCACGAGTTCAATTATATCGTAAAGTAAAAGCCATGATGGGAATTAGCATAAGCGATTATATTTCTAATATAAAATTAGAACAGGCAAAAGTAAAGATATCTAACTCTCAGCTTTCTATTGCCGAAGTGGCCTATTCATGTGGATTTTCATCTCCTAACTATTTTTCAACTGCTTTTAAAAATAAATATGGTGTTACACCAGTAGCATATCGTAACTCAATCTAATCCATTTTATGCAACCATAAAATTTGAATGTTACAAATTTGAACTTGGAGGTAACAATTTCAAAACTAAACCCTTTGCTTTAAAATGTAATTAACTGATTATTAGATTATTATGTGTGTTCAGTCTATGATTTACAAAATTGTAACTATTTGAACTTTCATTAAAATACGAATGCAGACCTAAACCATACATTTGTTTTGATTAACAAATTATGAAAATGAAAAAAATATTAGTTTGGTCTGTAACAGCTGCCCTAGCTGGCTTCCTTTTTGGCTTTGACACTGTAGTTATTTCTGGTGCCGATAAAACCCTCCAATCCATTTGGAACTCTTCTGATATGTTTCACGGAATAGTAGTAGTAGGCATGGCACTATGGGGAACAGTAATAGGTGCTATATTCGGAAGTATACCAACTAATAAAATTGGCAGAAAGAAAACATTAATTGTAATCGGTATACTTTATACCATCTCTGCATTAGGTTCAGCCTTGGCTAACGATCCTCTCACATTTGCTTTGTTCAGATTTTTGGGTGGTTTAGGTGTAGGTGCTTCTACAGTGGCCGCTCCAACATATATATCTGAAATAGCTCCACCAGAAGACCGTGGTAAACTTGTTGGTCTGTATCAATTTAACATAGTGTTTGGAATTTTGATTGCTTTTGTATCTAACTTGCTATTGAGTGATATTGGAGAAGATGCATGGCGTTGGATGATGGGAGTTGAGGCTATTCCAGCAATAATCTATACATTATTTGCTTTAAGCATACCACAAAGCCCAAGATGGTTAATTTCTCAGCTTAGAGTAGCAGAAGCTAAACAGGTATTAAATCAAATCGATCCCTCGCAAGATATTGAGAGACTAATGTTTGATATAAACACGGTACAAGATCAGAACATTTCTGGTAAAAGCATTTTCATAAAAAAATATAGACTACCATTTCTACTAGCTTTTTTTATTGCCTTTTTTAATCAGCTTTCAGGGATTAATGCCTTTCTCTATTTTGCACCTCGAATACTCACAGAAGCCGGGCTTGGTGAAGAATCAGCGCTCATAAATAGCATTGGGATAGGAGTAACCAATATGATTTTTACACTAATGGGCATCTATTTAATAGATCGATTAGGTAGAAAGCAACTTATGTACATTGGGTCTGTAGGTTATATTATCTCATTAAGCTTGGTGTCTATGGCATTCTTTTTTAAGTGGGGCGGCATTGCTATGCCATTATTCTTATTTCTCTTTATTGCCTCACATGCCATAAGTCAAGGAACTGTGATCTGGGTATTTATTTCTGAGATATTTCCTAATCATCTAAGAGGCTTTGGTCAGGCATTTGGTTCATCTGTTCATTGGATTTTAGCAGCCATTATTCCATCATTAATACCAGTATTATTTTCTACAGTAGGGCCCGGGGTCGTATTTGCATTTTTTGCTTTTATGATGGTGCTTCAATTACTTTTTGTTTTCTACATAATGCCAGAAACAAAAGGCAGATCGCTAGAAGAACTAGGCATATCCTTATCTAAGGTATAATAGAATCTTATCCTTTCTAAAAATAAATAATCAAATTGAAGATGAAGAAATTAATAATTCAATCTGTCTTATTATCTCTTATTGCTATTTCGTGTTTAGATACGAGCAAAAAAGAATTGTTACAATCTCAAATGCCTTCTGAGATTGATGAAGAGTCACTATACAGACCAAACTATCATTTTACACCAAAAGTTGGCTGGATGAACGATCCTAATGGAATGTTCTACTATAATGGCTATTATCATTTATTCTTCCAACATTATCCTGATGGCAACAAATGGGGACCAATGCACTGGGGGCATGCAATTACTACAGATTTAGTGCACTGGAAAGAAATGCCAATTGCGCTATACCCAGATGAAAAAGGGTATATTTTCTCTGGTAGTACAGTAATAGACTTTGAGAATAAGTCAGGTCTTGGTAAAGACGGTCAAACTCCAATTGTTGCTTTTTTCACTTACCATAACCCAAAGTTGGAGAAAACAGAAAGCACAGAGCTGCAAACTCAGGGAATGGCCTATTCTGTTGACGAAGGTATTACTTGGACTAAGTTTGAAAATAACCCAGTAGTAAATAATCCGGGTATCCGCGATTTTAGAGACCCTAAAGTTTCTTGGGATGAAGCTAGTGACCAGTTTGTAATGACTTTAGCGGCGGGACAAAAAATAATGTTTTATGGTTCAAAGAACCTGAAAGAATGGAGTTTTTTATCAGATTTTGGAGATGGAGTAGGAAACCACGGTGGTGTTTGGGAGTGCCCAGATTTATTCCCAATTAAAGTAGAAGGCACAGAAGATACTAAATATGTACTGCTTGTAAGTATCAATCCCGGAGGGCCAAATGGAGGTTCTGCAACTCAGTATTTTATTGGAGATTTTGTAGGTGGCAAATTTATTATTGATGCAAAACTTGCAGGAAAACTACCAAGTGACCATAACTATTGGGTTGATTTCGGAAAAGACAATTACGCAGGAGTAACATGGAGTAATGCCTCATTAAAAGATGGTGCAAAACTGTTTATTGGCTGGATGTCTAATTGGCAATATGCAAATGAGGTACCCACACAGAAATGGCGAAGCGCCAGCACTATACCTAGAGAACTTAGACTTATTGATCTAGGAGATGATTACAGGTTAACCTTTCAACCAACAAAGAATATCAAAGAATTCTATGCGGCAAAACTTAAGAAAGAGGTATTAAAAGTTGATGAAAAAGCTGTTAAGGTTTTCGATTCAAAAAACATCCCGTTAACATCAACAAAACTGAGTTTCACATTAAAAGAAGCTAAAAACTCATCGTTTATAACCGAATTAAGAAACGAGGTAGGAGATACGCTAAAATTTGGATTCGACCATCTAAACCAAACATTTTTTATAGATAGAAGTCTTGCTGGCAAAACAGAATTCTCCAATGAATTTAGCTCCAAAAAGTCTATTGCTCCAAGAATAAGTAATAATGAAGATTTAAAAGTAACAGCCTTACTAGACAAGACTTCATTAGAACTTTTCTACGACGATGGAACCACTGTAATGACCGAAATATTTTTCCTCAACCAACCCTTTTCTGAATTATGGATGAAATCAAAAAAAGGACAGATTAACCTAAACTCAATTGAAGTACATGAATTGAAAATTAACTAAAATGATTTATTATGAAGATGAAAATTTTATTATTGCTTTTCATAGTTCCAATAGGATTTTGCTTTGCCCAAAAAGGGACTGTGACCGGTACTGTTATCTCACAAGAGGATGGACTTCCTCTTCCTGGTGCTTCTGTTATTATATCAGGCACATCTAATGGAACTATAACTAATGTTGAAGGGAAGTATACGCTAAATAATGTTCCGGCTGATGCTATCTTACAATTTAGCTTTATTGGCTATTTAAAAATAGAAATGGAAGTAAATGGTAGACAAACCATTGATATTGCTTTATCTGCTGATGCTCAACAACTTGAAGAAGTAGTAATTACAGGCTACAGTTCAGAAAGAAAAGTAGACCTTACTGGAGCAATTACAGTGGTAGATGTAGCTCCTATTGAAGGGCAGACAAGAAGTTCGGGAAATGCCATGCAAGCTTTACAAGGTAGAGTACCAGGGTTATTTATAGAAAAAGGTGGAGACCCAAGTGGGGCATCATCAAGAGTACTTATTCGAGGACTTACAACTTTAGGCAATAATGATCCTTTGTATGTAATAGATGGTGTACCCACTAAAAGGCCAGAAGTATTTGCTTCGTTAAATCCAGATGCGATAGAGTCTATTCAGGTATTGAAAGATGCATCAGCTTCATCAATCTATGGTTCAAGAGCAGCTAACGGCGTAATTGTAGTAACTACCAAGAGTGGAACTATTGGAGAGAAAGTAAGCGTAAGTTTCAATTCAAACTTTTCAATACTTTCAGAAAAGAAACAGCGATACGACATGCTAAATGCCGTGCAACGAGGAGAAGCTTTGTGGCGTGCTTCTGTAAATGATGGAGCAGACCCAACTGAAGGATATGGTGAAATTTACAATTTCGATTGGAATGGAGACTTTAATAATCCAGTTTTAAACAGTGTTTCTGTACAGCCTTTTGTAGGTGGTAATCAAGATGTGCCTGCTGGAGATATAGACTGGCAAGATGCCATATATGAACCTGGTTATGTAACGAATAATGAGCTGACTGTTTCGGCTAGTTCAGAAAAATCTAGTATGATGATCAACCTAGGTTATTTAAAAAACACAGGTATACTCAAATACACAGGATATGAGAGATATGTGGCGAAACTAAATGCCAATACTAAATTATTTAACGATAAGCTTAAAATTGGGGCAAACACTCAGATTTCTGTATCTAACCAAACAAAAGGAGCTAGTGATGTTGGAGGAGCTGCAACACCTGGATTAGGTATCACATTAGCACCCACAATTCCTGTATACGATGCAAATGGAGAATATGCAGGGCCTCTTGGAGCAGGTTACTCTGATAGAAACAACCCCGTTTTGATGCAATATTTAAATCGTTGGGACAACCAAAATCAATTGCAATTTTTCGGGAACGTTTTCGCTGAGCTAAAGTTGAAGGAGAATCTAACTTTCAGAAGTAATTTAGGTATTGATTACAGCAATTTTGAATTTAGAAATATAGAGCCAAGAGTGAACAATGGTTTTATTACGAGGAGCAATAATCGATTGATTATAGATGGGAATAAATTTTCGAGTTTGGTATTTTCAAATACCTTGAACTATAATGTAGAATTAGGAAAAAGTAAGATAGGAGCATTACTTGGTATTGAGGCAATCGATGAGAATTTTGATGCAGTAATAGCACAAGCTAATGGCTTTGCTATAGAAGAAGATTCTTATTTTGTTTTAAGTGCGGCAACAGGAGCTCGTACATCTATCGGAACTTCTACAGGCAATAGTCTCTATTCTCAGTTCGGAAAAGTCAACTATTCTTTTGATGATAAGTACTTGGCAACTTTAACTGTTAGAAGAGATGGTTCTTCAAGGTTTGGTAAGAATAATCGATACGGTATTTTCCCTGCAGTTACTCTGGGCTGGAAAATTAGCAATGAGCCATTTATGAGTAGTTTAGAATTTATTTCTAATCTTAAATTAAGAGCAGGATATGGAGAAGTAGGTAACCAAGAAATAGGCAATGTTGCGAGATTTGGTCTTTACGAATCCAGATACGGAGTTAATCAAGCACAATTAACCGGTGGTTTTTTTGAAATTTATAACAATGTCGGAACTGCCTACGATATCAATGGAAATAACACAGGTAATTTGCCATCAGGCTTTGTATCAACTCAAGCACCTAACCCAGATTTAAAGTGGGAAACTACAAAGGAATGGAATGTTGGTATGGACTTTAATCTATTCGATTATATCTTTTCTGGTTCTATTGATATCTATAGAAGAGAAACCAGTGATATCTTAACTACTCCGCCAATTGCTTCAGTTATTGGTGAAGGACAACAACGTGTACTCAATGGAGCAACTACAGAAGCGAGAGGCTGGGAGTTGGCTTTAAACTATACAAAAGATTGGGAAAGCGGATTAAATTTAAGAGTATCAACAAATTTTGGTGCGTTTAAAGACGAAATTACTTTCTTACCTGAAGAAGTTGTTTCATCATTTCCTGGAACGGTACAAAATTCAATATTAGGACATTCACAAACAGCATTTTTTGGCTATAGAACAGATGGCCTATTCCAAAGTCAAGAAGAAGCAGATGCTCATCCTACAGGAGGTGTTCAAATAAATAATGCTAGACCTGGAGGTATTAAGTTTGTAGACCTCAATGGCGATGGTGTAATTGATGGAAATGATCGAGATTTTATAGGAACTACACTGCCAGGTATGGAATATGGTTTACGAGTTGATCTCAACTATAAAAACTTTGATTTCTCTGTTTTCGGTTCTGGTGTAACTGGCAGAAAAGGTGTTGACCCGTATATCTATTGGAACAACTTTGTACAAGGCAGAGACAATGCAGGTTTAGGCGTGTTAAATGCGTGGACACCTCAAAATACAGATTCTGATATTCCTTCCTTATCATTAGTAAATAACATTGGAGGAGACAACGATTATGTTTTAAGAAACAATTCTTATTTCAAGTTAAGAAACATTCAATTAGGCTATACTTTCCCTCAAGAAGCTATTGAAAAATTTGGAGGTATGTCTAACCTAAGAGTTTATATACAAGGCGAAAATCTATTTTGGATTACACCAAAAGACTATATAGGTGCCGATCCAGAAAGAACAGATGTAAACAGAATTCCTGTTCCTAGTGTAACTTCATTTGGATTAAATATGAATTTCTAAAAATATGAATATGAAAAACTATAAATACATTATACCTATTTGTTTAGCATTGGTATTCTCTTCTTGCTCCGAAGATTTTTTGGAGTACACACCAGAGGGCGTACTTTCAAGTGAAAATGTTGCAACAGCAGAGAATGCAGAATCTTTAGTGATTGCAGCATATGCCGGCATTGCTAACGACGACATGATAGGCCCTTTAACTCATCAATGGGTTTACGGAAGTGTTCGATCTGATGACGCATACAAAGGCGGTGGTGGTAGAGGAGATGTTGATGTAATCGACAAGTATGAACAATACAATCTCACTATAGCCGACATGGGTGACTGGATGGCACCTAGAACTTGGACTAACTACTATAAAGCTATCTCTAGAATTAATTTTGCGCTTTCAGTAATTAATGAGATTCCCGATGCCGATTATTCAAATAAAACCCTGAGACAAGCAGAACTTAAGTTTCTGAGAGGACATTCTCATTTTATGTTAAAGCTTATCTTTAAGAAGATTCCTTATATAACTGAAGAGTTAACTCAAGAAGAAGCCGCTCAAGTTTCTAACGATATAGATAATGATGACTTATGGAATTTAATTGCAGATGATTTTTTATTTGCCTTTAATAATTTACCTCAAGCACAAGAAGAAGTTGGTAGAGCAGATAGGAATGCAGCAGCAGCTTATTTGGCAAAACTAAGGCTCTATCAAGCTTATGAGCAAAATGATAATCACCAAGTAACGAATATAAATACTACTAGATTAGAAGAAGTTATAAACTATGCCGATGAAGTAACAGGAGGTTTAGAAGCAGATTTCGGCTATAATTTTTTAGATGGATTTGATAATGGAACAGAGTCTATCTGGGCAGCTCAATTTTCAATTAATGACGGTACTACCGTAGGTCGAGTTAGTTTTGTTACTGGGCTCAACTCACCACACGGTACAGGACTTTATGGTTGTTGCGGATTTCATTTAGCAAGCCAAAATATGGTAAATGCTTTTGAAACAGATGAAAATGGGCTGCCACTTTTAGATACTTTTAATGATGAGGATATATTTTCGACTGTAGATGCTAATGGAGAATCTACTCCAACAGCAGGCTTAACAGTTGATCCTAGAATAGACCATACAATTGGCATCCCAGGCAGACCATTTAAATACCGTACTACGGTTAGTAACGAGGGTGATATGATCTACAACTTTAGCTGGGCTCGCGATCCAGGTGTATACGGTTATTTTGGAAATATGAAAGAACAGCAAGCACCTGATTGTTCATGTTATACTAAAGAAGGGCCTTTTATTGGAACTTCTAAAAATGTAGATTTTATAAGATATGCAGATGTATTGTTGTGGAAAGCCGAAGCATTAATTCAGTTAGATAGATGGAACGAAGCACTTCCTATTATCAATCTAGTTAGAACTAGAGCTGCCAATAGCAAGTTGATGCCTTTAGATGCTGGTGCCAGTGATATTTACAATATAGAAACCTATGAATCATTTCCATCTAAAGAATATGCATGGAAAGCGTTAAAGTTTGAACGAAGAATTGAATTTGCAATGGAAGGCCATCGTTGGTTTGATTTAGTTAGATGGGGAGAAGCTGCAGGTGTTCTAAATGCATATTTAGAAGAAGAGAAGACCAAAAGAGACTTTTTAGTCAATGCTCAATTTACTGCTGGTAGAGACGAATATTATCCAATTCCGCAAAGAGAAATAGATTTTACAGGAGGGGTTTACATCCAGAATCCAGGGTATTAATTGAATAAAAAAAGAACATAGATAAACCAAAGTCTATGTTCTTTTTTATAAGCTTTTAGTTATTATGAATTATACCTTTTGTTGTAAACTACTTTCATCTAAATTGTTTTGGTTTCAGTTTTTTACTAGCGTTTTGAACAATTTCTAGTATTCTCTTTTGTCTTGTTTCTGGTCTTTTTGCTGACATGACCCAATGCAATAAAATCTTTTTTGCTGACTTACTTAAACCTTCAAAGAATTCCTTTGCGTCTTCGTAATTAGCCAATTCTTTCTCTAAATCTTCTGGAACTACAAGCGCTTCAACCTCATCTAACATCGACCAAGAACCATTCTGTTTAGCAATATCAATACTATCTAAACCTGACTTCGTCATTCGATTGTTTTTAATGAGTTTGGCTACTTTTTCCTTATTTATTTTTGACCATGCACTATTCGGTTTCCTTTTGGTGAAATATTGCATGTACCTCTTTTCATCAATCGTCTTTCTTGTACTGTCTATCCAACCAAAGCAAAGAGCTTCATCTACCGCTTCGCTCCAGCTTATGGAAGCAATTTTCGTAGATGACTTAAATTGAACAAGCCAAACAGACTGTTTTGACTGATGATTTTTCTCCAGCCATTTGCGCCAGTCTGATTGGCTTTGAGGATAAAATGTTTCTATATCCTTATCCATTTTGTTGTGCTAACCATTTCAAAATTGCATTGTTGGTTTCCACTGGTTTTTCTTGCTGAATCCAATGCCCACAGTCTAAACTCACTTCTTCAACATTGGGCACAAATGCAGATAATCCTTCAAACTTTGGAATTACATCTTGGTTTCCATAGATCATAAGTGTTGGTTGTTGGATGATGGGGTCTGCATTAGCCAATAATTGCCAGTTGCGATCAAGATTCCTGTACCAATTTATACTCCCTGTAAAGCCGGTAGATTCGAAAGAAGAGACGAAAACAGCAAGTTCACTTTCACTGATAACGGGTTCACCCTGTGGTTCTTTTGCTTTAGCAAGATTGATCATAGCCATGCCGGGTTCAGGCATCTTGTTGGGGATATTCTTTTGAAATATATTACGGAGAAACTGTGCTGCATTCTCATCTAAAATGGCATCTGCAACACCCGGTTGTCGATTGAAGTGAACAAAATAGTAATCGCCACCAAATATTTCTTCCATCCACTCGATCCAAGGTCTTTCTCCGCGTACTTGGTAGGGCACAGCTAAGGCAATAATTCCCTTTACACGAGTTGGGTGCAACAGAGTCAACCACCAAGTAACCATCGCACCCCAATCATGCCCTACAAATATGGCATCCTCATATCCGTAATGATCGAGCAATGCGATAAGATCTCCAGCCAAGTGTTCAATATCATAGTCAGTAACTTCTTTTGGAATAGATGAGTTACCATAACCCCTTTGGTTTGGCACAATCACATGATAACCTGCTTCTACCAAAGCGGGCACTTGATAACGCCAAGAAAAGGCATGTTCCGGCCATCCATGACATAATACAATCGGTTTTCCTGCATTTTGTTGCCCTGCTTCAAAGACTTCTAGTGCTACACCATTAACTGAAATTATAGTAGGCTTTGGAAATTCTGTTTTGGCAAGAATTGAGTTCATAACATTTGTCATTTTAATGTTTTTTAGATTTGATGCAAACGTATGACTGATGTTAGACAGCCTTATGTCAAGGGTCTATAAGAATTATTGGTATTTGTCAAAATACTCTTGTAAAGTCAAATTGTGAGGTTCAAAATTTTCTGATAGAATTTCCATATTTTGAATTCTGTCTGGCCTAAAAAATCGAAATTCTTTCCGCAAACGGCACCAAGCAATTAGATACCAGTTTTCGGCACTCAATATGGCAAATGGTTCGATGATTCTTTCGGTAGCCAAGCCTTCTTTATTGATATACTTTATTTTGACCAGCTTGTAGTTGGTGAGTGCATTTTGTAGGTCGGATAAATTACTACTATTTCTTTCTTGATTAAGCGCCTCGTTATATTGCGTTCTATCTGCTAATAGATTGGCTTTGTCTTGAATTGTATACCTTAGAATAGACTTGATTTTATCAATAGCTTCTGAATAATCTTGTACAAATGAGGCATCCTTGCTTTTCAATACGAGCTGTTCTGCCAGTATCAAGGCGTTTACTTGTTTTTCAGTAAACATGATTGGCGGAATTCTATATCCTTCCATTAAAGTATAGCCCTTTCCTTCTTCAGTTAAAATGGGAACACCCGCTTTTTCAAGTGCTTTTATATCCCGATAAATCGTTCGAGTGCTCACACCAAATTTATCGGCAAGACTTGCTGCTGTCAACCTTCTTTTAGATTGTAACTGTGTTAATATGGCAGTTAGTCTCGAAATTCTTTTAACATCATCTCCTTCCATTCAGCAATTGTTTAATGTCGTTTGTTTTGGCTCACAAAGGTTTGAGTAAGACTTGATTTCTGAGCAATTTATTTTTCGATTTTAGTGAAGTTAGTCCTAAAGTGCAAAAAATTGTAGGCAGTCGTTCCACCGAAATAAGCTTAGTTATACCCATTTTATTATTTTTCTTTTAGAGATTCAAACTCATTCAAGCATTCTTCTAATGGTTGACCATTCTTATGAATGCACTCACAAAATTCAAATCCAGCAGCTTCATTTTCAGTATTCACAAATTGCTTTTTACAATCTGCTAATGAATTCCTTGGCATTACCTCATGTCCAAATCGTGCAAATAAAATCGTAAGTGCGACAGTAACAACTACTCCTGAGAAAAACAGAAATGGAAACTTAGTACTGTATTTTGTTGGTTTCTGGATTATGCCAAGCTCAGAAAACTCTCTAAATGGTAAAATGTATCTTAACCTGTCATAATTCCAAGCAAGGAGATACAGATTGGCAAGAACCATTAAGGGGGAAGTTACAATTGATCCTTCAAAACGAACAGCAAAAGAAAGTAACCAAATATTTACAATAATTGGTAAATATAGTAAGGCACCTAAAGTCACAGTTCTAGGTATTAGCAACAAAATAGCTGCAAGCATCTGTGCAATTCCTATGAATGTATAATAATAACCCGTGTGATGTAGTGCTTCCAAATAAGCACCCATTGGATGGAGGTCTGATAATCCACTGGCAAATCTTTCACCTACAATTTTTACTAGCCCAGCAACGATAAAAGCATAAGCTAATGCCAATCGACAGAAGATTGAAAATAACCAATACCACCTATTCCTTTTGACTTCGAGATAAAATTGTTCGATTGCTAGTATTGGCTTCATTCGATGTTTCTTTAACTATGCACAACAAGTGACACTGCATAATTTACGTATGATACTTTTTGAGTTTACTCTCAAACATATAATTATTTCTTAAATCTAAGTCTAAAATATTAAAACATTGCTTAGTATACATGGGGATAATATGTATACCAGAAATTTAAAGTGATGAAAATGGCTATAAAACCTCAATTTCCACTCGTCTATTTTTCTGCCGACCAAGCATCGTATCGTTTTCTGCAATCGGTTTGGTTTCTCCATAGCCTGTAGTTTTTATCCTGTTTTCTTCAATACCATTTTTTATTAAATACAAGGCCACCACTTCTGCACGCCTTTTGGATAATGTCAAGTTAAACTGTCCTCCACCTTCATTATCGGTATGTCCTGAGATTTGGATAGAGATTGAAGGTTGGGATTTCAAGTAAGTTATAAGAGCATCTAATGTTTTAAATGATGATGAAGCTAAAGTTACTGCTCCAAACTCAAATAACACGTCATCCAAAATCAATGTTTCTCCTTTTTGAATAGTGGATAATTGCTCTAAATGATTGTTTTCTTCAACAATTCCTAAGAATACATTGTCTATGGTGTAATAGTAAATTACGTTATTTGGTAGTCCCCCAAATCTGTCAGAACTACCATTAAGAAAAACTCCTGTAGCAGGTCTTAATTCTTCAATGTCTAAGTATTGATGTGCCCCAAATCCACCAATATATACAAACTGCTCTCCACCTCTGGCGATAAACTCACCAGAAAACTGCATTTCTTGTGTGGTATCACTAAATATAACATCACCTATCACCTGTGGTCTTGAAATGTGTATGCGTTCTCCTTTGTCTTCTTTATATTCATAAAGCATAGGTTTAGTAGAAAAGCAAACTCCTACATTTCTTATAGCACTGCCAGAAATACTACCTAGTTGTAAATCAAATTTCATTAAATACTTTGTCCCTTTTGCTAAAGGTTGCTCCAGTTTTTGTGCAATGTATGTTGATGAGTGCATCCCTTGGGGTACATTACCTCTTATGTAACCAAATTCGTTAATGCTGTCTTTTGCACTCACGAATGTATGTATTTGTGGATTTATCACCAAAGCACCTTTTTTTAAACTTCTACCTAAACCTTCTTGTCTCCAGTTTTCTAAAACCAATTCTTGATATCCCTCTACACCTCTATCTGTTTTAAAGTATTTGTCAAATTTGCCATTTTTAATGAGGTTTTGTGCAGACGCAGAGAAGTGAACACTTAAGAGTAGGGTGATTATTATAAAAATGGTTTTCATCATATCAAAAAAGGCTGATGATATTCTTACTAACCAATATAATGTCTTTAGATAAAATAGGGAGTACATAAGATTAAAGGTATAATTATGCATCAATTTCTTATAATTTAGGCGTGCTTAATCGGGTTGGTTGTATTAGTTTATTTTCTCAAATAGGATATTATTAACCGTGCCCTCAGAAGCAACTTTGAAACTCACTATTTTGCCTTTTTCATCTCTACAGAATGCATATTTAGTTCTCCGATTTGAGCCAAATACGTCTTCTTCTCCTTCTATTAATGTTATTCCTTGATTGTTAGGATAGTCTAAAGATAGGAGAGTATCTTTTATAGAAAGGGTATAGGTAACATTTAACTCTTTAGAGAAATAAGCTCCTACAAAATCTTTTAAATTTTTATTAGGATCAGGGTCGAGTACAATTGTTTCAAAGTAAAAAATAGCTCCACCAAAATCAACTTGCATGCTTACTTTAGAATTTTTGTCAGATAGGAAAATGTGTTTAACAGAGGGATTATCAAAACGTTGAAAGCTATTAGCACTGCTAGATTTGAGCGGAACTGCCTGATTACCTAAACTACTTTTTGCTTTTAATGTATCGTTTTCTACAAATACCTGCATTTTCATATCGCTATTGAGCTCCTGATAAGTCCCAATATACTTTTTAAGCTCACCTTTTTTGTGAGTGTATGTCTCAGGTTTCTCGTTTGTTTCAGTAATTTTATCTATAAATAAATCCAAAATTTGATAAGAAATATCTACAGCATTTATAGCATTAGAGTTGGCATATACTATTACAGCCAAGTCAAGTTCAGGTACACAAATAAATTGAGAGCGCATACCTATTTCTCTACCACTGTGGTTAAAGGTATTATATCCTTTATAAGGTGATACAAACATGCCTCTTGCATGCTTCATTTCTTGGCCATTAATCAGCTTATCTGTATGGGTAATGAACTTGCCTAAATAGAAATATGGATGTGTTGAATATAAAAATACTTGAGACCATTTAGCCAAATCACTTATAGTACTTTTCATTCCTCCGGCACCTACACAAAGAGATAGGGAATTGCTTAGTTTGTATCCATCTTTTGTTTTGTAGTAAGAATATGTTCTATTTTTAATGATGGCATCCATATCATTTTTGTAAAATGAGTTGGTCATTTTTAGAGGTTCGAACAACTCTTTTTTGGTAAACTCATCGATCTCCATCCCTGACACTCTTTTTACAATAAGCGCTAATAAAACGTAATTTGTGTTAGAATAGAGCATTTTTTCGCCTGGCAAATTATTCACGCCATTTTGGCGAAACATCAACTGTTCTATAGTTTCGTTATTGTATCCTTGGTGATCATAATCGAAGCCCATTAAATCCAGTAACACATTATGATTTCTAATACCACTTGTGTGATTAAGGAGGTGTTTGATTCTAATCGTATCTTGATAGAAAGCTAGCTCAGGAATGTATTTTCTCACATCATCATTCACCGATAACATCCTTTTATGTTCGAGTATTCCGATACAAGCAGATGTAAATTGTTTTGTTACTGAAGCAAGATCAAAGATGGTAGAATCATTATAAGGAATTCCATATTCTAAGTTTACACTACCAACGCTATTGTGGTAAATAAGATCACCGTTTTTAACAAGACCTACAGTTAACCCTGGCTCTACATTAGAATTAACAACACTTTGTAATAAGGAGTCTATAGTAGAATTATTGGTAACTTGACCATAGCAATATGAATTTAAGCATAGGGCAAATAATAGGATGTATCTTCTTAAATTATTGATAAAAGGATGTAGCATTTTTATTACTGTTTTTGATCTCATGAGTTCAAGCGTATTATGTTTTAGTTTTCATAATGCCGACTAGAGAAAAAGGTACAGTTTGCTAAGATTTAATATGGTCTTATAAAACTAAGCTAGTTTGGAGACCTGTATGCTTGTGGGGTTTGACCTACATACTTCTTAAAAAGTCTAGTAAAATGTTGAGGATATTTGAAGCCAATTTTATAAGCAACTTCGCTAATGGTATTGCTCTGGTCTAATACCATTTCTTTAGCGAGAGTGATGAGTTTTTGTTGAATATATTCAAGAGCAGTTTTACCTGTTTCTTTTTTGATGAGATCACCAAAATAGTTTGGAGAAAGATGCAGTTTATCAGCACAATAAGTTACAGTAGGTATTCCAAGTAACTGTGGTTTGTCTGATTGAAAATATTCGTTCAAAAGCTTTTCGAACCGAACTAATATATCTTTTAATACATGCTCTCTGGTAATAAATTGACGATCGTAAAATCGCATACTGTAATTGAGTAAAAGCTCAATATTATTTACTATCAACTTTCTACTATACTTATCAATTGCTTGATTGAGCTCTGATTGTATTTTAAGTAATGCATCCATGATTACTAACCTTTCTCGCTCTGCAAGATGAAGTGCCTCATTTACATTGTAAGAAAAAAAACTGTAGTCATTAATGTATTTGCCAAGAGAGGTGCCATGAATTAGATCTGGATGGAATGCTAGTACCCAACCGTTTGGCTGGTACATTCCATCTTCTTCAATACCCATAACTTGCCCCGGAGCAACAAAAAGCATAGTGCGATCTTGATAGTCGTAATAATTTCTTCCATACTTAATATGGCTGCATTTGCTATCCTTAATAAATACGATGTACAGGCTAGATATCCATTTAGTAGGTGATAGAAGTGAAGATTTAGATTGATCCAAAACCGTTACTAAAGGATGCAAAGTTGTCTGTCCTCTTTCTTGATTAAATTGGTTGACTGACTCTAATTTAACTATTCCATTTCCACCCATAATATTTTAGCATATGTTGTTAATTACTTAATTGATTTAAGAATAAAAGGTTCACCAGGAGCAAGTAATATCATACGGTTAGGATTCACTACTTTATCATACAATACTTCTGGGTTTCCATTGAAAGTAGCGAAATCTGGCGCATCAATTGTTCCCCAATGATGGAGTAATAGCGGTGTATTAGGATATGCATTTGCTAGTTTTATAGCGCCTTCTAGTATAAAATACCATTCACTATCAGAAAAGTCGAACAAGATTGCATCAGGTGCCTTCATTTTTAGATGTTCATCCATCAGCCTCTCCCGTTGCCCAAATATTTCCATCGGGAGTTTCAATCCAAAAACCACTATTTAAGTTTTTTAAATATTGAAGACATGGTTTGGGCATCAATTACATACATATCGATAAGCTTTAAATCTTTTACCATATGTAAGGTGCTCGTTTTATAATGTTTAAAGTGATCTGATGCGATATGAGCTTTATAAGCATCTTGGTCTTTGTAAAACTCAAGTATGCGTATTTGAGTAGGGTTTTGTTTTTGAATTAAAGGAAATATGGAAATTACTCCAGGTTCTTTTAAAACAGAAGCACTTGATTCTTCTTTTAAAATGGTGATATATTCTTCAAAAAACTCGGTGTGGATTTCAATTTCAGAAATTCGAATCAGATGTTTTTCAGTATGTTCAACATTGATTAATGAGTCATTGTTGAGTTGAAATTTTAAAAACTCAATTTCTGCTGGATTAGACAGCTCTTTAGTATTGAATTTTTGTAAGTCACTTACAATTTGCAACAGTTCATTCATTTCAGTTTTGCTTATACCGACATGTAGACCAATACCAAAATGAGCTTGCAATTGTGGTTCCGCACCTTCTATCATAGATAGCGCTGAGATAGTGGCAAGTTCTCTATCTTTATAAGATAAAAGATCACTATCAAAGATGTCTGCAAATAGATGTTCTTTTAAAAATTTATCAATAACAGGGTTAAATTCACCAAAACCTGGAGCCGGTTTCAATTGCATTTGACCAGTTAATTCTTCCAATCTCTTTCGACCTGTTTCATATTTATCTCCATCACTTAATTGTTTAGCTGTTTCGCCTTGAGAATCTATAATGCCATTATTTTTCCTTTCTTCTACAATTTTCATAAAAGTATTTATGGCATTCAGGCTTCTGGGAAATCCGCAGTAAGCATAAAGTTGTGCTAATACATCATTAATTTGAGAAATTGTAAGCCCTGAGTCTAAGCCTTCAACCAAGGCATCTTTTAAGGTTACTAAATCACCTTTAGATGTGCATGCAGCAATTTTAATCAAGCTTTCTTCTTGGTTGCTTAATGATTTTTCTATGTTTTGAGCCATTACACCATAGTTTATGATCATCAAAAAAGAAATAACTATACGTTTTAAACAATCCATCTACTTCTAGTTTATAGGGTGTTAAATCTCTACAAAACTACGTGTTTAGCATGGCTCAACTCTTATACAAAATACAGATTCACTTACCAATTATACAGATTGTTATGAAGTTGAATTAATAGATATATAATCTCATTCAAGAAAATATGAATGGTAAAGTCATCTAAAACGAAGAATCTGAACTTTAAAAAAGTAATAGCTTTCTAAAAATGATTAATTAAATGAAGCTCGATAATCGAGAGGAGACAACTTGGTTTTTGACTTGAAAAGCTTATTAAAAGACTGCGGACGTTCGAAGCCCAAATGATAGGCAATATCACTTACCGAATGCTTAGTGGTGGAAAGTAATTGCTTTGCTCTTTCTATAATCTTATGATGGATGTGTTGCTGAGTACTTTGACCTGTAATCGCTCTAAGCATATCACTCAAATAATTAGGCGATACATTTAATTGCTCTGCAAAATATCGCACACTTGGTAGACCTAACTCAAGCGCTTTATTTTCGTCAAAATAATCTGCTAATAAAGTTTCCATTTTCACCAATAAATCGTCGTTGGCAGTCTTTCGGGTAATAAACTGGCGATTATAAAAGCGGTTGGAATAATTGAGAAATAGTTCTAAGTGAGAGATCATCACATCTTGACTAAAATTATCGATGGCAATGTTATACTCAGTTTCAATATTTTTTAGAATATTGATTAACATGGTTTCTTCTTTCTCAGATAAATGTAGGGCTTCGTTTACAGCATAAGAAAAGAAACCATAATCTTTAATTGTTTTACTCAAAGAATAATTTCTGATAAAATCTGGATGAAAAACTAACCACCAACCTTCATGTTTTTGACTTTGTCCTTTTTCTGATGATATGATCTGCCCTGGCTCCATAAAGGCTAATATACCTTCATCGAAATCGTAATAGTTTTGGCCATATTTTAATTTACTATCAAAGCATCTTTTTAGAGAAATTACATAAAAGTTCATAATCTGATTAACCGGTTCATGATTGGTAAGTGAGATGTCTTCCAGTTTGATGAGACCGATTAGTGGATGTTTAGGTTTAGATATACCTAACAGCTTATATAATTCTGAAATGGAATTAACCGTTATAAAACCTTTTCTGTTTTCTTTCCTCATCTTATCCCCATTTTGCTTTTAGAATACGTTTTTTTTATAGCGGACAAGTATCTATACTTGCCCACTTTTTAAATTTATAGATTTACATCAGACATATCTGCATACCTGTCACCAGTTTTTGTTTCAATTGGGATAATTTCTTCTAGCTTTTGCAGATCTTCTTTACTCAATTCTACATAGGTAGCAGCAATATTTTGCTCCACATATTTAGGGCGTTTGGTTCCAGGAATCGGTATATATCCTTTGGCAATTACCCAAGCAATAGCTAATTGGGATACAGTAATCTGCTTTTCTTCAGCCATAGCCTTAACAGCATTCAGTAACTCAATATTCTTGTAAAACTGCTCACCTTGAAACTTTGGCAAGTACCTTCTCCAATCATCAGCAGGTAAATCTTCAGGGTGTTTTAAGTCTCCCGAAATAAATCCACGTCCCAATGGAGAATAGGCTACAAAGCCGATACCTAGATCATTTATCGTATCTAAAATACCCAGTTCTTCTACTTGTCTTTCGAATAATGAGTATTCAGTTTGAATGGCAGTTAGTGGATGTATTTGGTGTGCTTTTTTAATAGTTTCAGATCCTACTTCTGAGAGACCAATATAACGCACCTTGCCTTCTTTAACCAATTCGCCCATAGCTTCTACGGTTTCTTCAATTGGTGTTGATTTATCAAGGCGGTGCAGATAGTACAAGTCAATGTAATCTGTATTTAAGTTCTTAAGCGAACGCTCTGCTGCCTTCTTCACATAAGCTTTACTACCATTTACCTTTCCTGTTTGTTTGTGATCGTCATCTATTTCAAACCCAAACTTTGATGCAATGATTACCTGATCTCTCTTCCCTTGTATTGCTTTAGAAATGAGTTGTTCATTTTTTAACGACCCATACAAATCTGCTGTATCTAGAAAATTACCGCCCAATTCTAAAGATCGATGAATTGTTGCAATAGCTTCTTGCTCGTTGGCTTTTCCATAAGTGTTCATGCCCATAATGTCGGTCATACCCATGCAGCCTAGACCTATTGTTGGTATTTCTAAACCTTGACTACCAAGTTTTACTTTTTTTATATCACTCATAGTATCAAATTTTATTCAATACAAAACTCCAGATACTATAAGTGATTAATGTTTCCGAATTACAGATTGATGTTTCCAAATCAAGGAATATTAAGGAAAACATGGATATGATTAATTGACAAAGAGCTTCTCTTAAATTTTCACTAATACATAAATCATTCTAAAGCATCTAACAATGTTTTTTGTTCATCGTAGTAGCCATTGATAATCACTGCATCTATTGAATGAAGATTTTGAACACTTTCCAGTGGATTCTCTTTCAATATGACAAGATTAGCCATTTTACCGACAGCTACTGTTCCTAAATCTTCATCTTTCCCTAAAAACTCTGCGCCATTGATAGTAGCCATTTGCAATACCTGAAGAGGACTAAGCCCCGCTTTCTCTAGCTCATCAAACTCTTGATGGAGTGAATATCCCGGTACGACCCAACCAGCGGTTACAGCATCTGAACCCGCAAACATTTTCACTCCTTGATCCGCAAAAAGTTTGACTAATTCTAACTCTTTTGAATAAACCATTTTGAGCAAATCTTTTTGTTCTTTAGTCAGAGATTCATCATACGACTTAGTAACTTCTTT
The DNA here is from genome assembly GCA_002729595.1 of Thalassovita sp. Taxonomy (GTDB): domain Bacteria; phylum Bacteroidota; class Bacteroidia; order Cytophagales; family Flammeovirgaceae; genus Chondrinema. The sequence continues at coordinate 20,098 of PBYL01000302.1, forward strand.
CCATTTCGCAATTTCCTCTGGAGAAATGTATTGTAGCTGAGAAACTGATTGGTTGTCTTGCTCAAATGCCAGCATACTTGTTTTCAATCTAATTAGTGTTGGAGACTGCCACATTCCTGCAGAAGCATAGTGTTTGGCAGCCATTATTGACTTTTGTTGATCGTATGTTTCTAAAATCTTGGTTGTTCTCACAAATTCCTCAGGACTAAAACCTTGCATGGGATTGATCAATTTCTTTTCGATCATCTCATGGGCTAGCCCCGTAGCAAACTCTGGCATGTATTTCATAATTGAAGGTACTGATGGTGCCTGAGCCAATAATTCCTCTTTCTTAGTAGATGCCACTGCTAAACCAGAAAAATTCATACCCAAATGCTCTACAGAAACCAAACCTGAATCTGCTGCCATTTCCATATCTACCTGACCTGGCACATGACCTAATATGCGCATGCCAATCTGTTTACCTTCTGCCAGAGTAGCGTAAAAGACCTCAGGAGTTACCCAAGCTATTTTAACAAAGTCGGCACCTTCAGCTTTTTGCTGCCTTACTTTCTCTACCGCCTCCTCAGGATCGCCTGCTGTATTGGGCATGAGTAAGTCACCTGGCATAGCTAACAATTGAGGTTGATTAGTTAAAATGGGCAACTCTCCATTTGCTCTCATTTTTAATAATTCTGTAGAACCTGCCATTTCCCGAAATCCAGTGATGCCGTAAGCCTTAAAAAGATTTAGCGTTTTGCGTGGATCCATCTCATTAAATACATGCGTGTGCATATCAATGAAACCAGGAATCAGATACTTGCCTTTCATATTGATTCGCGCCACATCGGAGCTATCAATATTGGATTCAATTGCTGTAATCTTCCCATTTTCAATAAGCACATCTGATAGCTCAGAAATTTGCCCATTAGTTGGATTAATAATGTGAACTTGAGATAAAATTATTGGACTTGCAGCCTTTAATTCTTGATTCAGGTCTGACTTAGTTAATCTCTCTGAATGTTGACAAGCCGCAAATATTAGAAGAACTATAAATAGTATTGGTAATTTCTTCATTTTAGTTTGATTTAAACTTCAAAACTTTGTCTCATAATCGAAGTAGTTGATGAGACAATATTAAATAGTATTGATTCTTAAAAGAGATGCTGCATTCTTGTAGCCAATTTTCTCTTTATCGGCGTGACTGATTGGCGCATTTTCCAGAAAAGCTCTTGCTCCCTCTTGTGTTATATATGGGTAGTCAACAGCATAAAGAATACGATCTGCTCCCATAATTTGAATACTATGTAGTAAAGAAGGCACCGACCACATACCACTCGGTGTGATGTAGAAATTAGATTGAAAGTATTCTCCAACACTTCTTTGTAGGCTAGAAGCTACAGGTGTCAATGCGGCATCAATACGTTCAAGGTAAAAAGTAGCCATTTCGCCCCAATGACCCAGTATAATCTGCAAATCAGGATATTTGTCAAAAACTCCAGCTAAAATCAACCTTACTCCATGAATACCTGCTTCGTTGTGCCAGCCCCAACCCGCCGTAGATAATCGTGCACTAACCAGTGGTTCGAGGTTGTCGTAATAGGCTTCATATACAGCTTTAGGCGGTACTGTTGGGTGAATATAAATGGGTGTTCCCAATCGCTCAGCCGCCGCTAGTAATGGATCAAATGAAGGATGATCAAGGAAAAGGTTATCTGTGCGACCATTAATCATTATTGCAGTAAAACCTAGTTCATTCACGCAACGCTCAAGTTCATTTACCGCAGCTATTGGATCAGCAGTTGGCAGAGATGCAAAACCTGCAAACCGTGTTGGGAATGAATTGATAGCTGCTGCCACCATATCATTGGCTTTTTTGGCCATAGCTACACCCACATCGCCTTTGAGCATTTGGGTACCCGGACTTGTGTAAGAAAGCACTTGCATGTCTATGCCATGTTTATCCATATCTGCAACTCGCAACTCTCCAATATCCTGCAACTGCTCAATAGAAGGTGAATACTTATCATTGATATTGTAAGCATTCTTAAAATGTGGGTTTAACTCCTGAAGTTCCTTGGCATATTGTGCGCTGATTTCTAATGAAATAAAATGCTCTTCGGTGGTAATGATTTTAAGTCTATTATTCTCTGATTGATTGCTCATAATTTTACTCTTGATTAATTATGAAGCAAATAAGAGGGGTTTAATTCCCTAATACATTGATCTAGATCAAAATCGACTTTTGGACTTTAATCGGCTCAAAGTTTCTTCGCGTAGATCGAGAAAACTAGCCAATACTTTATTGGAAAGTCGTTGCAAATATTCCGGTCGCAATTCAACAAGCAAATCATATCTTTCTTTAGCGGTTAAAGTAACATGATGCTCTATTTTCTTATTCTGAAATATAAATGCTTCTTCTAGTATTTTGCGATAGTAGCGATCCCAAGCAGGATATTGTTCAATATTACCAAAGAATACATCTCTATGCATGGCTAGCAGAACCGAGTCTTCTAGCAATTGGATAGACTCAATAGAAGGTTCTTGTCGAGCAAAGCTCTGAAGTACAGTGAGTATCTGATTTTCCACAGTAATCCGGCGCGTCTTTTCCTGACCTGTTTTAGTAATATAAAATGATCTGCCAAGCCCTTCAACAACAAAATACATGTATTTACATATCTCATTAGAATGTAGAAGAAAAGAGTTTTTGGTAGGCTTCAAAACCTTCAATTTATCAAAAGTATGTTGCAAGTTACTATCATCAATTTGCTCGAAATGATGAATCATTTTTTTGAATACAATGAATAAATTTGAAGAATTATCAGACATCTTATTTTTGTTTATTGGTTCTTTTAGGTTCAATAAGTAGCTTTGTTACCATGAGTCAAACGGTGAAAGTTCATTACTTCGTTTTACAACATTTTGTTTTGATACTAATCTACATGCAAAATGGAAGCTTCATCTTCTAATAGTGGTCCTATTACTTCAAGTTTTCTACCACCCTTTTCAAGCAATTCTCTTACGGGCATTTCAAATACCCAATTCGGATTGTCTCGTCCAACGATTTGGTAATATTTTGCTTTGCTTAATCCGTAAACAAGTTTACCGATGCCACTCCAATAAATGGCTGATGTACACATAGGGCAAGGTTCATCACTGGTATATATAGTACAGCTATTTAGAAAGGTATAGTCATATATTTTGCTGGCTTCTCTTATTAGATTGACTTCGGCGTGTGCAAGACAATCTCTATCTGTATTTATGGTATTTTCTCCCTTAATAAGAATTTCGCCATCTTTATCTACCAAAATGCATCCAAATGGTAAATTACCTTTTCCCTTAGACTCTTTTGCCATTTCAATGGCCATTCTAACCAATTCTTTATCCTTATTCATGTTCATAATTTTCATTTTACACCCACAATTATAGCATAATTTTATTATTTCAATAAAATGATAGATTGATTTCAAACATTTAGAAAATATACTCACCTTTGATGATAATTTAACTGTGTAATGTTTAATTTTTAGCTTTACGGTTGTTTGAACCCGCGCAGTTTTTTGGATTAAAAAAGGGAGGAATTTTGAAAGTTGTTATTGGATCAGGAAATACAAAATATCAAGGATGGTATCATACTCAAGAAGATGAGCTTAATCTTCTTGATCAAAACACATTTGAAAAACTTTTTTCTAATAGGGGAGTAGCTATTTTTCTTGCTGAACATGTTTGGGAGCATTTGACTTTTGAAGAAGGCATTATTGCTGCTCAAAATTGTTTCAAGTTTTTAAAACCCGGTGGTTTGTTGAGGGTTGCTGTTCCTGATAGATTTTTTAAAAATGAGTGGTATCAAAATATGGTTCAAGTTGGAGGACCAGGGCCAAAAGATCATCCTGCGGCAAGTCATAAAATAGTGTATGACTACAAGAGTTTTTCACAGGTTTTTCAAGAAGCAGGTTTCAATACAAACTTATTAGAATATTGTGATGAAGATGGATGCTTCCATTACAAATATTGGAACCAAGAAGATGGAATGATCGGTCGATCTTATCGCTTTGATACACGAAATTCTGGAGATTCGTTGGGTATGGTATCAATTATACTTGATGCTTACAAGCCTTTGATAATAGAACCTTAAACTATTATTTATTAAGTTTTTCTAGATAAACCAACTCTAAATTAGAATCAATTGGTTCTCGTTTAAATTCGAGATAGCCAAGTTTATGGTAAAGGGAAAGATTTTTTTCACTTTTATGTCCTGTAAATAGCTCAAACCTATTTACAGATTCGAATCTTGATTCAATCTCATGCATAAGCTTGGAACCCAAACCTTTATTTCTAAAATCTCTATCGACAATTAGCTTTCCAATTTTACATGTGTCATTATCTGCATATCCTCTTACAGAACCTATGATTCGTTCGTTTTCAGTTATTTTCAATATTATCCCTTTTTCAAATTCATTTCTCACGGATTCTAGGCTTTGAGTTAGTGGTGGAATTTTATAGTTATTATAGATTTTAGCTTCATCTAAATAGCAATTTTTCTGTAATTCTAGAATTTCTGCAAGATCGTTTAGGTTTGCTGATGTTATCTCCATTTTAGTTAACTGTAGTTTGGTTCTTATTTAGAAAGTTATGAAAAAATAGGACATGGTAAGGAAGAGAATTTTCCCAATATTCCCAAGTATGCGCACCGGGACGCTCGGTATAGTCATGGGGAATTTCTGCGTATAATAACCTTCGATGTAACTCACGGTTTAGATCAATCAAATAATCATCAACTCCGCAATCTATAATAAAAGGCATAGGATTTTTCTTGATAGCATCGACCATATTTATGATAGAATTTGTAACAAAAACATCACTTGTTACATCGGAAGTACCCAAGGTTTTTTCAAAATATTCCTTCGAAGATTTTAGATTTTCGCTAGCGATTTTGAATTTCGTATAATTCATGTCCAAAGCACCACTCATTGTACCTGCTGCTCCAAATATTTCGGGATGTCGAATAGCCAAATACATAGCACCATGTCCTCCCATTGAAAGTCCAGTAATTACTCGTCCTTTGTTACTTTTTACAGTGCGATATGTAGCATCAATTTTTTGTACAACCTCTTTAGCAATGTATGTTTCAAACTTGCTCGAATCGTTTGTTGGACTATCTAAATACCAACTATACACTTCACCTTCGGGCATTACAATTATCATGTTATATTGATCGGAGAGATTTTTAACTAGATTTTTATTTGGAGTTTTTGAAAGCCAATTGCTAAAGTGACCACCAGCTCCATGCAGCAAATACAAAACAGGATAATTTGCTTGGTTTTGTGAGTAAGAAGTTGGCAAAACCACAGCAGCCATATAGGTTTTGTTCATCACCTCACTTGGAATGTTAAGGCTATCAACCTTTGCTGCTTTAGTTATTAAAGAAAAATGGATGAGAGATAAAAAAATATAAATTCTTAGATGCATCTTATAAAGCTATTTTTTAGTCAATTTATACCTCAAATGGGTTGTTAACTCTGATGGAATCACTTCTGCAATTTCAAGATCATATTTGTCTTTGTCTATACCATCAAATAATCGGATTCCGCTTCCCAAGAAAACAGGTGCTATGTGAATAAAAAATTCATCTATAAGTCCTGCATTTAGAAATTGTTGAATCGTGTTTGCCCCACCTTGTATTCTAATATCTTTTCCCTGAGCTGATTGTTTTGCTTTTTCTAATGCACTTTCAATTCCATCATTAATAAAGTAAAAAGTAGTATTGGCACCATGTTTCCAAGGCTCTCTTTTTTCATGTGTTAGCACATAAACATCTGCTTCGTAAAGATCTTCTGCCCAAGCAACTTCACCTTCTTCAAACATGCGTTTGCCCATAATGTAAGAGCCTGTCCGAGCAAATACATCATCAATTAACTTACTGTCTTCACTGTATTCTTCGCCACCTTCCATTTTGATGTGTTTCCAAAAGGCTTTTTGTTTAAACATCCATTGGTGTAGTTTTCCAGAAGCTCCACCCATCGGATTTGAAGGATTTCTATTATCACCTGCAAAAAAGCCATCAAGTGATATTCCGCTGTCAAAAATTATTTTGCTCATAATGTTTATTGCTTGTAAAAGTTAGTTTTTTAATCGTGATAAATTACGACTAATAATTGGTATACTGAATGTTTTTAGGAGTTATTTTTAATCCTAATATCACAGCTTAAAAGTAAAATCGATAAGTAAGGCGGTCAAAAAAAGCCGATAAGATAACTTATGTGCATTGTATAAATGTAGAAGAATTTAAGATCGATATTAATATCCCCCCAATACCAGTCTAAATATTTCCTTTTACATAATACTTAAAACAATTGTTAATAAGCTTAACGATAAGCCAACTACTACGGCATCGCCTCGTATGCTATGTTATGTGTACGAGAATTTAAGCACTTTTTTAACTGTCGTACATTCTTGATTGATACCACTACATTCCTCAATTAGCTTGAAAAATTTCATTTTTTAAACTATAAGTTTATGTTCATTACGTTTATCTTTTCACTGCAAAATATTTGGAAACAACTAGTAAAACACATTATTTATAATCATTATCAAGCAGTAATTCATGGCTTTTTATTTTGTTTAAGTCTTACCTGCCAAGCACAACTTACAGCTCAATGGGCCACCATGTCAGGAGGGCGTGGAAACGAAGTTAATCAAACTATAGCAGTTGATATGGAAGGCAATATATATGCAACCGGCATATGTGGTGGAAATGCTACAGATTATCTAGATTTTGGCAATGGAATAGCAGTACATCAACCTGGAGCCTATGTGGTAAAATACAATACAGATGGGATAGCACAATGGGCAAGGACTCTAGGAAGTTCAACTGAAGGATATGGCATTGCTGCTGATGCAGCAGGTAATGTATATGTTTGTGGTACATTTAACAAACCTGCAATAAAACTTGGAGTTATACCAAGTATTAAACATAGTGGTGACGGAGATGATGATATTTTTTTAATTAAGTTTGATACAAATGGAAATGCCTTGTGGGGTAAAGTAGTAAGGAGCTCACAAGTATTAGATGACGAATTTAAAAATTATTTACAAATAGCGGTAAATGATGAAGGAGATGTACATCTAGCGGGTATTTTTAAGCGATTCTATTTTGCGATAATTAAAGATGATTATCACATTTTAACCTATAATGGAGTGCAGCCAGTAAAGGTAAAATATAATGGATTACAAGATATTTTTGTCCTTAAATACGATTCAGACGGAGAATATCAATGGGCGAAATCTATAGGTGGTGCTAAAAATGATAAAGTTAAAGGGATAGCTTTAGATACAGAAGATAATATTTATCTAACAGCTTATTCAGAAAGTAATTCTATGCAGTATAAAAATGCATTAAACACAAGCATATCTACTTTAAAAAATACTTCAGACTATCCCATAGTTATCCTAACAAAAGGCAATACTTATCTGATAAAACTAGATGCAAATGGAGGGAAAATTATGGAGAAAAACTTCAATGTAAATTATAATGAGAGAAAAAGAATATCATTAGCTGTTGATGGGGATCAGAATATTTACATGATGGGGTGTGGATTTTCTGGTAATATAAACTTTGGGAAAGATTTAATGGGAAATGATATTGAGCTTACAAGTTTATATGAAGGTGATACTTATTTGGTAAAATATTCTGATATAGGTAAGCCAATATGGGCAGATCAAATTACAAAAGCTTCGAATATAACAAGTGCGGGTCATGTAACAACTTCAATAGCTGTTGATGCGATTGGCAATTTCTATTTAACAGGATTTTTTTATACCGATGAAAGTGGTGAATTTAGCTTAGATTTTGGGAATGACATTTATGCGTCACTTGAATTGCAATCAAATCCTTATGAAGAGCAGTCGTTTTTGGTACAATATAATACAGATGGACAGGCCTTATGGGCAAATGCTTATGGAAGACCCCATTATTTCGATTATGATATAGGAACAGATATAGAAGTAGACCACGAAAATAATGTTTACTTAGTTGGTTATGCTAGAATGAGTGATGGAGATGTGATAGATTTTGGAGATGGTGTATTGGGAGCTCCTGATTATATCGATCCAGACGTTGGAGGTGAACAAGATATGTTCTTGGTAAAGTTTACAAGTATATATGCTGCTAATTATCATCAATATCCTTTTGGTAACGATTATGAGATTCTGACTGATGTTGGAGTACATCCGATAACTGAATTGAATGGAACAGAAGGTAATGGATTACTTGAAAAAGGATTGACATTGTATAATGTAGGAGATAAAATCAAGTATAATTTTGAGGTTGAATCAAACGGATTATTTCAAATAAGAGCAAGACTGCGTTCAGGTGATGTTAATGATCAAAATTCTTTCTGGCCTGATGGATATGCCTTTGAAGTAGATAATAGTGATTTAGCCTTTTCTGGCGTGATGGAAAGTCCTGAACATTATCCTTCTTTTATAGGTAATTCGTGGTTTGGGATTATGGAGTCAGAATCAATCTATTTAGAGGCAGGTACGCATGAGTTATCTGTGGAAGCTATGCAAGCTTGGGCTGCATTAGATTATTTCGAGATTGTACCTGTAGAAATTGAAACTACTATTGCTTATCGTAAAAGTGCAACGAATATAGAAGTATATCCCAATCCAATACTCGCTGGTGAAAGTACTATCACGCTTAAGTCTGAATTTAATGTGAAAGATGTCCAAATTCTATCTATGGAAGGAAATGATATTTCTAAAGAAGTAAGTACAATAGAAATTCTTTCTGACACTGTTGAAATCCATATAAAATATACGGGGCTTTACTTTGCCAGAATATTTTTAGAAAATGGTGAATCGATTACCAAAAGACTTTTAGTTAGATAGATTTATTTCAACACCCAAAATTTATAGAACCATCCCTGAAGATACACTTATCTAATGGGATGGTTTTTAATTTAAGCGTTAAATTATTTCTATTCTAGAGACATTTATTGGGCATAATCACCTTTGCTGCAATCCAAAATATACCTATATTTATTTATGTCTAGATACTTTTCTTTGATACTAATTTTCATTTCGTTTTCGAGCTATTCGCAATCCAAAATAGACAGTTTGGAGCAACATCTTGCTTCAGAAAATATTGACTCTCTCAAAGTCAAAATTCTACTGGATTTATTCGATGCTTATCGTTATGAGAATCCAACTAAGGCAGAAGAAAATATTCAACAGGCAGTGGTACTCTCATCAGGTATTAAAGATAAAAAATATGAGGTCATGTCTCTAAACGCATTTGCTGATCTATTATATAGTAGGGCTAGTAACGATTCGGCAATCTCAGTTTACGAAAATGCTTTAACAATTTCTGAACAAATAAAATATAATGATGGAAAACAAACAGCCCTTATCGGATTAGGAAATACTTATTTGGGTAAAGGAGACCTTGAGAAAGCTAAGTCTTTTCATGAACAAAATATTGCTTTCGCAAAAGAAATAGAGGATTTTGAAGGAATGGCCATTTCATATAATAGTCTAGGAAACATCCATAACGAGAAAGGGGAATATAAGATGGCAATGGAGGCTTACACATCTGCCGCAACAATGAACACAAGGATTGGTAATGAGAAAAATGCAGGTGTTAATATGGCTAACATTGGTTTGATTCACCAAAAACTTAGTAACTACGAGAAAGCCTTAGAGTATTACAAGAAAAGTGATAGCCTTTTTATAAAATATGACTTTCTACTTGGCAGTGCCTTTGTATTAAAAAACATGGGTATTGTTTACAGAAATCAAGAAAAACATGATGAAGCTCTTGAACAATATAAGCTGGCACTAAAAAGCTACGAAAAGATGGGAAGGAAACGCGAGATGGTGCAAGTATACCAAAACATGGGAAATATTTTTTCAGACAAAAAGCAATCTAAAGAAGCTATAAACCAATATAATCATTCATTATCTATTGCAAAAGAGATATCAGATTCTGTAAATATGGCTATGGTGAGTCAATCTCTTGGACTGGAATTTTTATATCTTAAAGCTTTAGATAGTGCTGAGTCGTATGCAAAAAGCGCAGTAGAAATAGCAAATGCGGTGGGAGCAGACCTTACAGTTATGGATGGCTACAAAACACTCTCAGAAGTGTACTATTCTGGTTCAAATTACAAAAGTGCCTACGATTTTGGAGCCAAGTATCAGATTTTAAAAGACAGCTTATACAATCTAGAAAAACGAGACTTGGCAGAAGAGATAGAAGCGAAATATCAAAATGAGCAAAAGAATAAGGAAATAGCCCTTCTTGCGTCTGAAAAAGAAGTACAAGCACTACAATTGAATCAAAGAGTAAATGAAAGAAATGCGATTATCACCTTTGCCGTTTTGGTTGTTTTATTAGCAGGTCTACTCTATAATCAATATCGCATCAAACAAAAATCAAATAAAGAGCTTCAAGAATTGGACAAACTTAAATCTAATTTTTTTGCTAACATTTCCCATGAGTTTAGAACACCTCTAACCTTAATTAAGGGACCAATTGAGTATCTAGAGCAAAATCCTGAGGAAAAACTAAGTCATGAAGACGTCAAAATGATTCGTCGGAATGCTGCTAAGGTTTTGAGTTTGGTAAATCAATTACTTGATCTGTCTAGAATTGATCAGGGAAAACTACGATTAAATCCGACAGAAGGAGATGTGTTGAGATGTATTAAAGCTGCTGCTGCATCATTCAATTCTTATGCAGCACAACGTAATATGGATTATCGAATCAATATTCCTGATGAGATGTTGTGGGCAGCGTTCGATCGAGAGAAATTAGAGCAAATCTTGTATAACTTGTTGAGCAACGTTTTTAAGTTTAGCGAGCAAGATGAAAAAGTAGTGCTTGATGTTTCTTATTCTAATGGAGAATTGAGCATTCAAGTTTCAGATTCAGGAAGAGGCATTTCAGCAGAAAATCTCCCTTATATATTCGATCGTTTCTACCAAGTCGATAGCAGTACAACCAAAGATAGAGAGGGTTCGGGAATCGGGCTGTCACTCACGAAAGATTTGGTAGAGTTGATGGATGGAACAATCACTGTTTCTAGCGAAGAA